>NZ_JBLXDN010000008.1:0-155872 GCF_048264025.1 Nitrincola sp. | reverse complement strand
ATAGGTCGGATATAAGCGTGCAACACATCTGCTCGAGTCAAAAATAGCTTGCAACACGGGCGGGTCCATATAAGCCCACTCTGTGAGCGATATTTAAATCGTCCGGGGACCGGGCTCCTACAGGGTCTCATAAAATTGTAGTAGCCCAGTCTCTGGGCGATAATGTGATGTGGCGAAAAATCGCTCGGAGACCGAGCTCCTACAATACCTTTTCCCTTCTTGAATCCCCTTTGAACACATCTGGCACATAACTTGCTTTATATCCTGTAGTCCCGATAAAAGCGGCAAGCGTCGACCGCCGCATAGAGGAGAGGTAATGGATAAAGTATTGTATGTGGCCATGACGGGTGCGCGCGAAAATATGAATGCGCAGCAGATCCGGGCTAACAATCTAGCTAATGTCACCACCACCGGCTTTAAGCAGGACTTTGAGCAGGCGCGCTCCATGCGGGTAATGGGCGATGGCTATGCCTCGCGGGTGTATTCAATGGCTGAGTCGCCGGGTACCAATCGTGAATCCGGCACGCTGCAGCAAACCGGCCGGGATCTGGACATCGCTGTGATAGGTGGAGCCTGGCTTGCAGTGCAGGCACCGGATGGCACGGAAGGTTATACCCGTGCGGGCGAGCTGCAAATCAATGCCGCGAATCAGTTGGTGACTGGCAGTGGTTTGCCGGTTATGGGGGTGGGGGGCGCTCCCATTGTTATTCCACCAGCCGAAAAAATTGAAATTGCTAATGATGGCGCTATCAGTATTCGGCCGATCGGTGACGATGCCGTAGGGTTAGCGCTGGTAGATGCTATTAAAGTGGTTGATCTGGACCCTGCTACCTCCTTTAAAGGTACCGAAGGGTTAATGCGCACCAATGACCAGCAGCCTTTGCCGCCGGCCTTGAATCCGCAGATACGTTCGGGATACCTGGAAAGCAGCAATGTGAATGCGGTTGAAGAGTTAACAGCGGTTATCACCTTGTCACGCCAATATGAAATTCAGGTGAAGATGATGAAAACTGCCGAAGAGAATTCCAGTGCTGCAGCCCGTGTGCTGCAGATGAGCTGATAACAGGAGAATAAAATCATGCATGGTGCATTACATGTCGCAAAAACTGGCCTCAGCGCACAGGATACTAATTTACGGGTAATCTCCAATAACCTGGCTAACGTCAGTACGGTGGGGTTCAAGAAAGATCGCGCTGTATTTGAAGATCTGCTTTATCAAATCCGGCGTCAGCCTGGTGCGCAAAATGCCGACGATGCAGTGCTGCCATCCGGTCTACAGTTAGGTCATGGTGTGCGTACCGTCAGTACACAGAAAATGTTCGACACCGGCGATCTGCAGATTACTGATCGTACCTTCGATATCGCGATTAATGGCCGTGGTTTTTTTCAGGTGTTACAGCCCAATGGCGATGTGGCTTATACCCGTAACGGGCAGTTCCACCTCAATGGTGATGGGCAGATCGTAACGGCTGAAGGTTATCAGCTTGACCCGGAGATAGCTCTACCAGGAGAGGTGGTGAACTTCAGTGTTGGGGTTGATGGCACAGTTTCTGCGGTGCTAGCCGGCGATCCCAATCCACAGGTGTTGGGTCAGATTGAACTGGCAGACTTCGTCAATCCTGAAGGGTTGCAGGCTGTAGGTCAGAATCTGTTTATTGAAACCGCCGCCAGTGGTCCGGCAAATATATTGAATCCGGGTGAGGAAGGGGCCGGTATCCTCAAGCAGGGGATGCTGGAGGGCTCTAACGTGAATGCGGTGGAGGAATTGGTGAATATGATCACCACTCAGCGTGCCTATGAAATCAATTCCAAAGTGATATCAACGGCCGATCAGATGCTGTCATTTGCTACACAGCAGCTTTAATGAGTCGGGTTTAAGTAAGAGGTTAGGGTGATGATGCATTTAATAAAACTTTCCCTGGTAACCGCGGGCTTGTTAGTTCTATCTGGCTGCGTGAATAAAGCGCCGAAGCCTGATAATCCCTATTATGCGCCGGTGCAAATGCCTAGCTTCGAAACGCCCAAACCGATTAATGGCGCCATTTATCATGCATCAACCAGTCGCGACATATACAGTGATGGCCGTGCACATAGGGTAGGCGATATTATTACTATCAACCTGTCTGAAACCACACAGTCGTCTAAAAAATCCAGCACCAGCATCGACAAAAGTACGGATGTAAGCTTATCGACCCCTAATATCCTGGGACAACCTCTAACCATTGGCGGACGTGAGTTGTCAGCAGGCATCAGTGGAGAAACCGGGTTTGAAGGTGATTCCAGCTCCAATATGAGTAATCAATTGAGTGGTAATATTACTGTCACCGTGCAGGAAATTTATCCTAACGGAGTGATGCTGGTGCGTGGAGAGAAATGGCTGACCTTGAATCAGGGTGATGAGTACATTCGAATCAGCGGTTTGGTACGGCCTCAAGATATTACGGCTGATAATTCGCTCGATTCAACTCGCCTGGCGGATGCCCGTATTACCTACAGTGGCACGGGAGCTACGGCTGATGCCAATGTTATGGGCTGGCTGGGCCGTTTCTTTATCAGCGCACTAATGCCTTTTTAAGAGGATCAGATTATGAAGAAAATCATCCTGCTGGCGATCATCCTGTTATTCAGCACTGAATCCGTGCTGGCGAATATGAATACCTCGCGTCTGAAAGACCTGGTCAATGTGTCTGGAGTAAGAAATAACCAGCTAGTGGGTTATGGTCTGGTTGTGGGGTTGGATGGCACAGGTGACAGTCGCGCCAATTTTACCTCGCAGACGTTTCGTAACCTGCTGAATAATATGGGCGTCGTTATGCCAGCGAACGTTAACCCGCAGTCCAAGAATATTGCGGCCGTAGCCATTCATGCCGATCTGCCTCCCTTTGCTAAGCCGGGTCAGACAATCGATATTACTGTATCCACCATCGGTGATGCAGGCAGTCTGCGCGGCGGTTCATTATTAATGGCGCCGATGAAAGGTGCCGATGGTCAGATCTATGCCATGGCACAGGGAAGTCTTATCGTAGCCGGTTTTGGTGCCGAAGGTCGTGACGGTTCACGTATTTCGGTGAATGTGCCCAGTGTCGGGCGTATTCCCAATGGCGCTACAGTAGAGCGCGAGGTGGTGAGTGGTTTTAATCAGGGTGATAGTCTTACATTGAACCTGAAAACGCCCGATTTCACCACCGCGCGTACCATCTCTGATCAGATTAATGGCCTGCTTGGCCCACAAGTGGCTGCCGCCATGGATTCAACCTCTATCCGTGTGCGTGCACCGCGTGACCCGTCGCAACGGGTGACTTTTTTGTCTGTATTGGAAAACCTGCAAATCCAGACAGCGGAAGAAACCGCCAAAGTGATTATTAACTCCCGTACCGGCACCATCGTTATAGGTCAGCATGTGCGTGTATCGCCCGTGGCGATTACCCACGGTGGCTTGACTGTGTCGATTACAGAAGAGTTTGATGTTGACCAGCCAAATGCGTTGGCCGGTGGTCGTACAGTGGTAACACCGCGCACTGGCATCGAAATCGATGAAGGCTCTGGACGTATGTTTGAGTTTGCACCCGGTGCCTCCTTGCAGGATATTGTCGAAGCAGTGAATAATGTCGGTGCAGCCCCCGGTGATTTAATGGCCATACTGGAAGCTCTGAAGCAGGCCGGTGCGCTAAGAGCCGAGTTAGTGGTGATCTGACATGGTTAACAGTAAGTCCGCCGTGGCGACACAAAATCCGCAGTTTTACACTGAACTGAATCAGCTCAGTGAGTTGCGTCGCCGTGCAGGTCAGGATGAAGAGGGCGCATTACGAGAGGTTGCGCAGCAGTTCGAGCAGATTTTCATGAACATGATGCTGAAAAGCATGCGTGATGCCAATGCCTCCTTTGGCGAAGATAACCCCTTCAATAGTAACAACACCCGTTTCTTTCAGGATATGTATGATCAGCAGATGACGCTGGATCTGGCACAGAAAAGTACGCTGGGACTTGCTGATGTTATGGTGCGTCAGCTTAGTCAGCATTCTAATATTCCCTCAAATCAGGGTAGGGATGATCAGAACCGCCCACTGAGCGAAGCCGAGATGCTGCTGAACCGTGCCATGAATACTACCGCCGGTATGGCGGCTTCGGCCGTGCTGGGTCAAGCACCTACTTCAGGGCAAGGAGCAGCTGGCGAACAAAATACTGATGCTGATGATTCCAGCCGGATGAATAGTGCGCAGTCTGATAAAGATCGCACAGGAAACGCCAATACCCCCGAAAACCTGCCAGCACGTTTTGACTCACCGCGCGAATTTGTAGATGCCTTACTGCCCCTGGCTGAAGAGATGGCCGCCGAGTTGGGGGTTGATCCTAAGGTGCTTCTGGCACAGGCTGCACTGGAAACCGGCTGGGGGCGCTTTGTTATCGACGGAAGCAATAATCTGTTTAATATTAAAGCGGATAGCCGTTGGAGTGGAGAGCGTGTCACGGTTTCTACGCTGGAGTACCGCGATGGCGTGGCTGCAAAAGAGATGGCAGCCTTTCGTTCCTATGACTCTTATGCAGATAGCTTCCGCGATTATGTCAGTTTCCTGCGCACTAACCCACGTTATCAGCAGGCATTGGAAAATACCGCTAACCCTGCGGTTTACCTGCGGGAGTTACAAGCGGCAGGTTATGCAACTGATCCTGCTTATGCGCAGAAAATTGAACAGATTTTTAGTGGAAATATTCTCGCGCAAGCGGGTCGAGATACTCAAGAAGGCTGAGTTTCAGCCGATATAGAATGCAGTAACGTGCTGTACCTTCTTACAGCAGGGAGTTATATATGTCATCGCTTTTATCGCTAGGTGTTCAAGGCGTCCGTGCCAGCCAAGCTGGCTTGAATGTCACGGGTAATAACATAACCAATGTTAATACGCCGGGCTATACGCGTCAGATACCACAGTTTCAGAGCCTTGAAGGTGGTGGCGTCAAACAGGAAAACTCACAGCGTGTCGTAAACCAGTTTATTAATGCCAGAGTCTGGGCAGACAGTTCACGATTCGAGGCTGCAAAAGCATTTGAAGGGTTAGCAAATCAGCTTGATAATACTTTAGCCAGTGAAAGCAGCAGCTTGGCTATTAAACTGGATGATTACTTTGGCGCGCTGCAGGCCGCTAACGATGATCCAACGTCTATCACCAGTCGTGAATTGTTGGTGGCCGAGAGTGAAGCGACTGTTCGGAGATTTCAAGACCTTTATGGTCGCATTGAAGAGCAGAATCAGACCGTTAATACGCGTATCCGTGAGTTGACCGAGGAGATCAATACGCAGGCCAAAAATATCGCGGCATTGAACGATCGTATCCGTATTGCGCAAGCTGGTGGAAAAGAATCCTTTGAGTTGTTGGACCAGCGCGATCAAGCCATCAAAGATTTATCTGAATTAATTGATATTCAGGTGATTGATCAGCCAACAGGTGAAAGCACAATTTTTACTGCTAACGGACAACCGTTGGTGGTAGGTCAGTCGGCTAATACGCTGGTCGCAACACCGGGAACCTTGGATAACTCTCAGTTGCAAGTCAGTATGTTGATCGCCGGTCGTGAAAATAATATTACCAACAATATCAGTGGCGGAGAGCTCGGTGGCATTCTGGAGTATCGCAAAGAGGTGTTAAATGAAAGCCTGGATGAGTTAGGCCGACTTGCACTGGTGTTTGCCGACAGTATGAATAGCCAGCACTCTCTTGGTATGGATATGGATGGCAACATGGGGCAGAAACTGTTCCGTGATATCAATGATTCGGTGCTCATGAATTCTCGTTTCCAGTCTGAGTTTACCCAGGGCAGTGTGCGCATCACTGACACCAGCCTGCTTCAGGCATCCGATTATGATCTGGTGTTCACCTCTGAGACGGACTTTAGATTGACACGCCTGTCTGATGGCAAAACCTGGACTCAGAATGCTTTTGATATACAGGCTTCCGGTAGTGATGTGGATGGCGAAATGCAGTTCTGGTTCGATCCGGCGGCTGGTGATCTAGTGTTGCAAGTAGATGGTATGCGCATCAATGCCGACAAAAATAGCCCCTTTGCTATTAATGAACGTTTTTTGATGCAGCCAACACGCACGGCAGCAGATGATATACGTGTCGATATTGGCAGTGGCCGTCAGTTGGCTTTGGCCTCTCCTGTCAGTATTGCAGAGAATCCCAGTAATGGCGGAACAGGTAGCGTGCTAGTGCAGGTTTCTGAAGTTGTTCCTGCCGAAACTAATCCGATGGATGCTTTGCAGCACCTCTTACCTGATAGTGAACATTCTATTGAACTGATCAAAACAGCAACTGGCTATGATGTGAATCTATTGGATGCCAGTGGTACACCTGTCGCTATTCCAGCTCTGGATATTACTGCTGATCCAGCAAACCCCAATCAGTTGATTATCCGCAACAGTGATGCAACCTTGTCTGGAGAAATTCGTGTCGATGTCAGTGGTGCACCGCTGGATGGTGATAGCTTTACTATTAATTACAACTTTGAAGTTGACGGTGTCACTGGTGATATTTCCAATATAGGGGTGTCAGATAACCGCAACGGTATTTTACTGGCCGATCTTACCAAGCAAAAAACATCTCTGGATGGCACTTATCAGGAAACATACAGCCGTATAGTAGAGCGTGTGGGTATAACCACAAAAGTTGCGCAAATGGATTCAGCCGCCTCTCAGGCTGTGCTGCAGAATTCTGTTAATCAACGCGAGGAGATCAGTGGCGTTAATCTGGATGAAGAGGCTGTAAAACTGATCCAGTTTCAGCAAGCCTATCTGGGTGCCGCACAGCTAATCACAGCATCTCAGAGAACATTTGAAGCACTGATCAATGCCGTTTAAGGGAGACAGATCATGAGACTTTCAACACAACAGTTTTTCATGCAAAACCTGAGTAATGTACAGCAAAGTAATGCTCAGATTTTTAAGTATCAGCAACAGATGTCAACCGGTAAAAAGCTTTCAAAGCCTTCAGATGATCCTTTGGCGGCAACGCAGATCAATAAGTTCGAGCGTGCTATTGCAAGGAATGAGGTGTTTTCACGTAATGTAGACGTCTCCGAGCGGCGCTTAAAGCAGGAAGAGTCGACACTAACATTAATTACTGAAACGACATTGCGCATTAAGGATTTGGCAATACAGGCGAACAATGGAAGCTTGACTCCAGCAGATCAACGTATTATTGCCGAAGAGCTGAAGCAGTTAACCGGCCAGCTTTCCGGGGCAGTCAATACACAAGATGCACAGGGCGAATACCTGTTTTCCGGATTTAAAGGTCAAACACAACCCTATCAGCTTAATGCAAGTGGTGATTATGTTTACCGGGGTGACAGTGGTCAGCGTTTCTTGGATGTAGGTGAGAATACCAGCATTGCTGCTACTGATCCAGGTGGTAGCATTTTTGGTACCGGAGAAGATAATTTACTCAATGCTGTCAAAGAGATGGCTGCAATCCTTGATGACCCCAACTCTGATATGGATGCGTTCAATAATGAGGTGGCCAAGGTCGACCAATTCTTTGAGCAAACAATTACAACTCGGTCGCAGATTGGGGCGCGTTTAAAAGTATTGGAGGATCAGCGAGAACAGCTTGCTGACATTAAGCTTTTTACACAGAATACCTTATCCAGCTTCCAGGACACGGATTACTATGAAGCGACAAGTAAGTTGATGCTGGAACAGAATGCGCTGGAAGCAACCTACGCGACCTTTGGTAAAATACAGCAGTTGACATTGTTTAACTATGTTAACTGAGGCGACAGGCAATGAACGACGAAGATTTACAGCGATTAACTAGCATCCTGTTAGAGCAGCTGAAAGCGCTGGCTGAACAACGTATTGATGATATGCAGCTGCTGGAAGCAGAGAAAACAGAGCTGCTTCAAACCTTGAAAGATGTTCAAGTACTGAGTGTACCTCAGCGTGGGCAGTTGGAGACTATCCTCACCCAGCAGCGTTATCTGGAAAGCTTGTGTGTCGAAATTCGTGATGAACTCGGTGACCGCCTGAAAGCCCAGCTACAAAAAAATAAAGCCGTTAAAGCCTATGAGCAAGGCGGTTTTTAATAGGTGTGTATTTGTTTAAGCAGGCAGAATGCTACAAGTTTTGCTAAAGTTATAGTTAAACTTGCCGATACTTGTGGCTAGAGTCTAACAATAATTCATGCCGGAGCTGGACAACAAGCCCCGTGTTAGAGGGAGTTTATCATGTCAATCGATACCAGTATTAATACCGGTGGCCTGGATCGTTCAGCCAATCAGAACCAGACTGCTGATATAGGGCTTCGCAACCAGCGTCAGGCGGGACAAATTGAAGCCCGTGCAGTTGAGTCTGTGCAGCAAGCTGCAGAACAGCGCCGCATGGATCCAGAGCGTGAAGCCCAGGCTGTTCAGGAAGCGGCTGATCAGATCGGCGAATTCTTGAATGTTATTAACAGCGATTTAAATATTTCAGTTGATCGGGATGTTAATCGAACTGTAGTTAAAGTCATTAATCGTAGTAGTGATGAAGTAATCCGGCAGATTCCATCAGAAGAGGTGTTGTCTCTGATGCGCCGTATGAGTGAAATCGCTAACCAAACATCAACCGGTAATGCATCCGGTATGTTGCTGTCGGATCAGGCATGAGCTGACAACACAAAATTTAATGGAGGTTTACAATGTCAGGTATTTCATTTACGGGTGTAGGATCGGGTATTGATACTAAAACCATTGTAAACGTTCTGGTATCCGCTGAAATTCAACCACAGCGTGATCAGCTTTCTACACGTAAAACGACATTAGACGCACAGTTATCAAGCTTTGGTCGTCTTAAAAGTGCGTTGAGCGAATTTCAGTCAGTACTTGATAATCTTAAGTCACCGGACAAATTCCAGGTGCGCTCCACTACGGTTGGCGACGAAAGCCGCTTTACCGCCACGTCCAAGTCAAATGCACAGCCTGGTGAGTATCAGGTATCTGTTGAGAACTTGGCAAAATCACAGCGTTTGATGACAGCGGATAATGCTTTTGCCAGCAGCAGTGCTGTGGTGGGCAGTGGAACACTGACGATCAGTACTGGCGGAGCCTATGATCCAGGTCTAGAAAATGGTTTTACAGTGGATATAGATCCATCTGCGGCGACGTTGGATGATATTCGTAAAGCCATTAATAATGCTGAAGGTAATGATAGTGTTACAGCCAGCATCGTCAATGTAGATGATGGGCTTGGTGGTACTCAGGCCCGCTTGATTCTCACGGCGAGAGAAACCGGAATCGCGAATGAACTAACCATAGCAGTTTCACCCGGTAGCGATCCAGGTTTGTCAGCATTGGCCTCCGGTAATCTTGAAGTTTCCAGAGCGGCGGAAGATGCCGTAGTTAGGGTTAATGGCTTGACTGCTACTCGGTCAACCAATGAGATCAGTGATGTAATTCAGGGTGTTACGTTAAATCTGAAGTCTGAAGAAGTGGGTGAAGAAGTCAGTCTGACTATTGGTACAGACAACACCGCCATTGAGAAAAATGTACAAAGTTTCGTTGATGCGTATAACAAGCTTCAAGGCGTGCTTAAAGATATTGCTGGTAAAGATACCAGTGGTCTTAGGGGCGACTCTACGGTGCGCATGTTAAGCTCACAAATGCGGTCCTTGACCTCATCAGAGGTCAGTGGCACGGATCCTGAATCAAGAATTCTGGCGCAGGTTGGCGTCAATATAGACAAAGATGGCAAAATGAGCCTGGATAAAGAAGTGCTAAATGAACGCCTGAATCAGGACTTCGACAGTGTGTCGACGCTGTTTAGCAGCGAAACAGGGATTGCTTCTCGCCTGAATGATTTCGTAAAACCTTATACGCAAGCGGGTGGATTATTAGACAATCGTACCGAAGGGGTTAACTCAAGGTTACGAAGCCTAGCTGACCGTGAAGAGCGATTGGATATACGAGAAGAGAACCTTTTTAACCGTTTGTCGCGTCAGTTTAATGCCATGGACAGCATGGTGGCACAGATCAATAGCAACGGCGCATTTTTGACGTCGCAGTTAAGTTCGCTGCAATACTAAATCTAACAGGGTTTAGTGCTGTAAGGAGGCTTTAGGGTCTCCTTTTTTATTAGAGGCATAGGGCAACGGTATCCTGTTGATGATATCGTCCCCATCACCAATATGAGAACAATGTAATGAACAAAGGCATCGGACAGTATAAGCAAATTGGCGTAGAAACAGCCTTGGTGAATGCAACGCCACATCGATTGATTCAGATGCTATACGAGGGCGCACTAACAAATCTTGCCAACGCTAAAGGCGCCATAACCAATAATCAGTTGGGTTTACTGTCGGAAAGCATCAAAAAAACATCCAATATACTAGTGGGCCTTGAAGAGGGGCTGGATCTGCAAAAAGGCGGCGACATAGCCGCAAACCTGCAGGCACTGTATCGCTACATGCAAACAGAACTGATAGCGGCGCAAGCCGCTCGCAGTGAACAGAAAATAGATGCCTTGATCAGTATTTTTGTTGACCTGAAATCAGGCTGGGATGCTATTGATCCTGGTAAACAAACAGCCGGTGAAGAAAGAACAGACGAAAGTTGAAAAAAATGCTCAAGCGATTACAAATGTGGCCGATAACTTAAATCACAAGAGACAATTTCTACGCAAATTAAAGCGTAACTGAGGAGATAAGACCATGTCTAATGTAGTCGCAACAAACCTGTTCTCATTGAACGCACAGCGTAACCTGGCAAATAACTCTATGGGCATGAATACTGCAATGGAGCGTCTGTCTTCCGGTTTGCGAGTCAATGGAGCCAAAGATGATGCTGCTGGCCTCGCTGTTGCAGAGCGTATGAATGCACAGGCCCGTGGTATGAACGTAGCCATCCGTAACGCAAGTGATGCAGTATCCATGGTACAAACTGCAGAAGGTGCTTTGCAGCAAGTAACCGACACACTGCAACGTATGCGTGAGCTTGCAGTACAGTCTGCCAACGGTACTTATGATGATGAAGACCGTGAACTGATTGAAACTGAGTTTGCATCTCTGCAAGAAGAGTTAACTCGTATTGCCGATGTGACCCAGTTTAATGGTCAGAAAATTCTGGATGGTAGTACATCCACTGTTACCTTCCAGGTAGGTGCTAATACGGCTGCTGGTATAGATACCATTGACGTTGAGTTTACTGATGTCAAAACAACTGTGTCAGGTATGGGTAATATCAGTACCGCCGCTGGAGCAAATACAGCTATCGGCAATATTGATACAGCGCTTGATTCAATTGCTGAAGCAAGATCTACTTTCGGTGCGGCTCAAAACCGTTTTGAAGCTACCATTATCAACCTGCGTAATGCTGAAGAAAACCAGCAAGCCGCACGTAGCCGGATAATGGATGCCGACTTCGCTGCAGAAACCGCCGCTTTAACCAAAGCGCAAGTGTTGCAGCAGTCAGGTATCGCCATTCTGGCTCAAGCAAACCAGGCACCACAGGCTGTACTTGGGTTGCTACGTTAAGAAAGCTCAAACTAAAAAAGCCTTGGTTAATACCAAGGCTTTTTTTTACTCCAACTTTGGAAGCTCAAAAGATTGCTTGGCATCCATCGACGGGTTGTCTTTAAAGCGTGCATACAGCATTTTTAAGGCAAGTTCATAATAAGCTGTGGGTTTGTGGTTGCTAACTTGGTTTTGCTTGTTAAGGGTGATTTCTAAAGTATTTAAGCAAGTATCTCTAAAGTCTTTATCTTGAATGTAACGATTAGCAATAGCGATAAATGACGCATCATCCTGCGCGATCAATTGCTCTAACTTTGCATTGGTTAAATGCAGTGCTGAAATTTGGGATGCTTGACTAATACCACGGTAAGCAATAATCGGTGTACCTGACTCTAATGCCATTTTAGCCGAGCTGTGGTTCCCATAAGGGAAGGTATCAAGCAACAGATCGGCAAGATGTAGCCTTTGTCTATGTTCAGCAAAATCCACCTTATCCGCAAAAACAATTCTAGAAACAGATAGGTTGTTGGTTTTCGCTTCAGCTAATATGTTCTGTCGTCTGTGTTCGTCAGCGGCATAGATCCATAAAACAGTATCCTTATTTTGCTCAAGTAAACTGCACCAAAGTTTAAATATCTGCCTGGTGATTTTATGAGGTTCATTAAAAGAAGCAAGAATGAGTTTGTCTTCAGGTAGATTGAAATCAGCTTTAGTTACTTTTCCAAGAAATTCATTTTTTCTAAAAGGCGCATCTGTTATGTGTGGCTGAATGATCAATGACTCAGAATAATAGGGAAGTGTTTTTTCAGACAAATAGAATTTGTTGACAAGCATATAGTCATATATGTCAGGCGACCCTGAGGTGGAAGGATAGCCTGTGTGATGCATTTGAATAGGAGCTGGTCGATAGCTCATAATGTTACTGCGACTGGCTGATGTATATAGTGTTAGGTCAACTAGGATGTCAATTTCATGGCTTGTTATGAGTATGGCGGCATCACGATCACTCATTTTGCAAATGTCATGAAAATTTGAGCCGGCTTTTATGTTTTTGTAATAGTCAGAGCCATCGTCTGGTCTGTATGAAAAAACATAGGGTTCGAATATGTCTCTGTCAAGACTATTCAGTAAGGGTAGAAATATATGTGAAACAATATGCTCGCCAATATCGCCGGAAAGGTAACCTACTCGAATTTTTTGATGATTTTTATACGGCTTGAATCGTTCAGTTAAGGTTATATCTTTAGCTGGCATTATAGAGAGTGATGTTAAAGCAGCTATCTGTGCATGCTTTTTAAAATCATCAGTCATGGAAAGTATAAAAAAGGCTGCAATAATTGTATCTAGGCTATTCACCTTGTCAATTATAGAAAGAACAGGGTCGAGCTCTGAATCCACGTAATCCCACTCATTTAAAAAGCAAGCACATAGTAAATTGTAAAAGCGTTTTTGTGTGTCTTGTTTATATGTTGGGTGGAGAGTGAATAGTTTTTTGAAGCTTTTATGTGCTGCTTGAAATTGTTTGGCATCAAAGCTAAGTAATGATAAGTTGAGAAGGGTTTCAGGATTTTTGCTATCTAGCTCAAATGATTTTGAAAGTAATTTAAAGGCGCTTTCATAGTCACGGGTTAGTTGGGATTTTTTTGCTTTTATATTGATGATACTAGGGTCTGAGTTGCTTTTCGGAATATGTGCTTCGATAATGTTGTCGAATAAGTAAAATTTATTGATTTTGTTTGAGCATAATAGAAGGTAGTCAAGTGTAAACACTCTGGTGTTGAGTGTGCATGCCTCTACAGCCGCCGTATATGCATTAAGTGGTTCATCAGCCTGCAGAAGTGTTCTTGAAAGAAGTGCCCAGAATCTGAATTCGGTAGGAATGATTTCAATTGCACATAACAGGTTGTTAAGCGCATTGTTTGTGTCTTTGTTTAATAAAGAGTGAAATGCAAATGCATAGTGATAGTATGCGAGCTCACCTACATCAATACTCTTAGGCTTCTGCTGTATCAAAGCGTTTAGAATATCTAATTTGTCTGTGGTTAAGCATTTGTTTGCATAAATATTATTGCTTGCATAAGGGGACTTAAGGTTGACTATTCCGGGGTGTCTTTTGGTCTTTTTTAAAGCTTCAGTGATTTTGTTATCAGCTGCTTTTTTAGCACCAATTTTTCTTAATGTAATGACTGTAAAAGCCCATGCTGCTGTATTTGCGGGGTCTATTTTCAATGAGACTTCAAAAGCCGAAAGCGCTTCTTTTAGTTTGTTATATCGTAATAAGTATTTACCAAAGGCAAGTGATGTTTCTATCTTTATATTATCTTTGTTGCTTATTTTTATTACTTCAAAGGGGATGCTATTAAATTGACTGTTTTCATAAAGATCGATAATCTTTGGTATTGATATGTCTTTAGGGCTTTTCTGATATATATTTATCGTTTGCTCTAGTATCTTGCTATAGTCATCGTTATTTTCTGTACTGTGCTTGTGCATCAGTGTACTCCATTTTTTACTTATGCAGTTCGATTCTTTCTTAACTGTACATTAGGAAGGTTGGTGATTTTTTACCAACATTTATTATTAGTAGATAGATGATGCATTACTAGATTAACATTTGGGATAAGTGTGAGTCTAGTTCGCTGAAATCTTTTAGACCTAACGACTTTAGAAATTCAAACTCATAACCGAACGTTTCGATATAAAAACCATACGGAAGACAGCTGCTTTGGGGTAGTGGTTCTATATTGGTTTTGAGTAAGGCTGATAACTCTTCAATAGTTGCAGGTTCATATGTTGCTCCCTGTCCTTTGTAGGGGCTATTCCCAAGTAAGATAGAGGGTCTACCTAAATATGTTGCTTCAATTCCAGTGGTCGAAAGAAAACTAACGACCTTATCAGCCATGCTCATTAGGTTGTAAGAGCTGATCTCTGAGTGTGATGGGATTGTTATTACATTTTTACCGCTGAAGCCATTCCAAAAATCACGATCAGCAACTGACTTTTCTTCATAATGTGGATGGACTCGTAATATTAGATCATATTCATCTTGCTGTTCAGCCCAGTTTGCCATAAATGCAACAGCATCTCTTTGATTCTTGAAAATATGGCTCACACTGATTTCTGGGTGTAGTGAAGCGAATTCATCTTCGCTGGATATGAAAAATGCTATAAATTTTTTCTCAAAATTAATCCTGGAATCTGTAAATTTTTGTGCATATTTATTTTTGGTATGTTTTTCAAAAAAGTCATGAGCAATGCTTTCTTTTTGCGTCTTATTTAAGTCTGACGAGTTCCAAAGCTCTAGTATACTTTGCCTGTATTGGATGAAATCATGTATTCTGTGCGGGAGTATGCATAGTTTTTTTCTATAGTTGAATCTTTCATAATACAGGGTGGTGTTTTTTGGAGTTATTGTAGATATTGGAAATGTGTTGTAATGTCTGCCATTATATATATAGTAATGAGTGTATTTTTTATTTGTTGTATTAAAGTTTTTGAAGGATAGGTAAGTGAAAAGTGAATATTTTATATAAGCAGTGATTTCATATCTGTGTTCATTTATATCTGGGTTGATGCATCTTGTTTTGGATATTAGGTTTGATAGTATTGGTACTCCCAAGTTGTAATGTTTATAGGTTAGTGAACTTAGATCTTTGCAGCTATTAATTTCTTTTGATTTTTCTGTAGAAAAAGATATGACTTCATTTTGTTGTGGTTTTGATAGTGAGCTTATGCCAGCATAGATGCTTATTTTTTCTTTGCTTATGCCTATCTCTTCTGTTATTAGTTTGGTTATTTTGGTTAGATTGTGCTTGTGAGCATCGCCGATGATTAAACAAGCTGAGTTATTGCCAGGGTTTTCGTTTTCAAGCCTATATAGAACTTCAAGAAATGTTCCATATATAAATGGTTGATTTAGATCGGTACAGATTATCAAGTTTTCAATTTTTGATGGCAAGGCAAAACCCTTTTGTCGGCTTTAAGTGTTGGGGTTGTTTTTGAGTGGAGAATGCTGATTTTCAATGTATGCTTTTATTGATTTCAGCGTATGATCTATATTTTTTGTTGGCTTCCACTCAATGATTTTTTCTGCTAGAGATATGTCCATCCCAAAACTTTTTTGCTCTTCTGATTTTTTGGTATGAATTAAATTATTGTCATGTGCATGTGAGAAAGTTGCTTGTAAGCACTTTTTGGCTAATTCATCTACTCTTATGGGGTTTCCTGATCCAATATTTAAAACTTTTGGCCATTGTTCAAAGGAAGATTTTAATAGTTTAATTACAGCTTCGGCTGCATCTTCTATGTCTACTAGATCTAATTTTTGTTGTCCACCTAAAACGGTTATATTTGATCCTTCCATTAGTTTGTGAATCATTAAGTGCGGCAGCTCTGCTTTCCGCATTATAGGACTCGCTCCAATGATTTGTGAAAATCGCAGAGAGGTTCCAAATGTTTGTTTGTTAAATTCTGACAAAGAGTTTGTCATCAGCTCACTTGCCCACTTTGATTGGGCATAGGTTGTTTCAGGGGATGCAGGCATATACTCTGCCCAGGGCTTTGTGTAATTGGTCCCATATACGGCCTGAGTTGAAGCATTGATAAAGCCCGTAACTTGGAACTTTATTGCCATATTTATAATCTTCTGGGTGAAGCTTAACGATTCTGCAATTTGCTCATTTGTATTTCCCGGTCTTGCAGATGCTAAGTGACAGATTACATCAATGCTACCTAAATTTAGTTGACCATTATCTAGCGTAGAAATATCCATTACTGAAATATTTGAAGGCAGTGGTGGTTCTATTTTTTTACTAAATCTTGACGGATCTCGTACCAAAGCAATAATTTCTGAAACATTTTCTGTTTTAATCAGTTTTTTTAATACAGCACGTCCCAGATAACTATTGGCACCTGTAACCAATACTGTCAGTCCATTTGTATTTTTGACATGAGTACTTGTTTGTTCCAGGGCATTTTTTATGAATTTGTTTGTCTTTGCATTTATGGTTCTATTTTGTACTTGTCTTAATCCAATCTTTTCAATTTTGCTGGGTAGTTTGCTTTGTTTATCTAACATATCTAGTATGATGGCTTCAACTTCATTGAAACCCATAAGGGCTCTAAGCCCGGTTATTCCCGTGAATCTGGCATTTATTTCAAATATTTTTAGACCGTCTTCAGTTATTCTTCCTTGAAAATTTATTGGCCCATATAGCCCTTTTTTAATTAATACAGGAATTATTATATCAATATTATGCCAAACATCAGGTGAGTTTATTGGGATTATCTCAATAGGTACCCCATTTTGAAGTTTATTGTAACTGCAAAATCTACCAAGCTCATTTCCACCTTTTCCAATAATAACCTGTAAAGACAGTTCACTCACTTGATAAATTTGTCTTTTTTCAAGAGCATTTTCGAAGGCTTGGTAATTGATATCTGATTTAAGTGGCTTAGCTATTTCCTGAATAACATGGCTTTCATTAACTTTGTATAAGTCATCTATACTGTTAATTATAAAAATTCCTCTTGATGCACATCCGGAATTCGGTTTGGCAATCAGTGGGAAGGGTAGATTATGATGCTCTCTGTTAATAATTTCTGATGCTTGGTAGCTTTTTACAAATGTATTGCTGTATTTGTTGAGCTCATTTGACATTGATTCCTTGTTTCTACAATATCCGATGATTTCGCTTGAGCTTACAGGTATTGTTGTTCCAATTTCTCGAAATCTTTTCTTGTTTTCTGATAGAAGTAAAAGCTCATCATCTAAGCCCGGAAACAGAATTTCTATTTCATCGCGATGGCAAGCATGTATTAAGCTTTCTATATATTCTTTTTGATAAATATTAGGGAGCTCTTTTTGGTCGTCACAATCAAATGCTCCATAAGCATAGGGATTATTTCCGTATCCGGTAATATGCATAGGAAGGCCAGATAGACGGCAGGAGTCAACGATGGATTGTCCAACACCACTCCCAATGCTTGTTATTCCTATACGAATTTTTTTCATTTTACTCTTTGCTTTTGGCTTTTTGATTTATTGGTGTTCAGTGAGCTAGACAGCGTTAAAGTATTTTTCTATAAATATTTGAGTCTTTATTATCAATAATGGTTTCTGTCTTGGTGCTGTCGCGTAACAACCTTGCAATGCTTGCTATATGTAGGTCTTCAAGCATGGCATAGGTTGGCAGGCAAAGAATACGACTGGAAATATCTCTTGAAACCGGGCACTTTTGTTTACGCTTAGTCAGTAGCCGCAAGGTATCAAGACTAGGGTTGAAATAACGGCGAGCCTGGTAGCCATTCTCTTGCAGCAATGTTTTAGCGTCTAGACAGACCTCTTCGTTTTCGAAGAGCACTGGCGCATAAGCGTAGTTGGCGGTGATATTTGGATGTTGTTGCTGAAAGGTCACAGAAACTGAATTAGAGCCAGATTTCAACAAATGCTCATAGGTTTTGTAAACACGTGCTTTACCGGCCAGGTTCTGTTCAATTTCATCCAGGACACTGAGACCCATGGCCGCCTGAAATTCTGTCATTTTTGCATTGACGCCCAAGGCTTCAATTTGTTCAGGACCTGTGATACCAAAATTGATTAGTTTGCGTGCTTTCTTCAGGTCTCGTTTGCGTTTGAATATAATGGCGCCACCCTCAACACTATGAAATAGTTTGGTGGCATGGAAGCTGAGTGTGGAGGCGTCACCCTGGCAAAGCAGGCTTTGCTCTCCAAGTTTCACATTAAATGCATGTGAGGCGTCATAGATAACTTTAAGCTTGTTTCGCTTGGCGATCTGGTTGATAGAGTCAACATCGCAACTATTGCCGAATACATGTACTGGTACGATGGCGCGGGTACGGTTTGAAATCAGAGGCTTGATATTATCCGGATCTATGCACCAAGTATGAGGGTCAATATCGGCAAATACAGGTTCAATGCCTTCCCACTTTATCGCGCTGGCTGTAGCGATATAGGTAAAGGGGGTTGTGATTGCTTCGGGTGCGCGCCTCCCGATAGGTTGGTTAATACCGAGGGTACGAAAGGCAATTTGTAGTGCAAGCGTGCCGTTTCCAACAAGTAGTAGGTTTTCGACACCTAAGTAGGCTTCTAACCGTGTGGTAAGCTCTTGCACCAAGGGCCCGTTGTTGGTTAGCCAACAACGCTCATAAATGCCATCAATATATTTATCAAGTGTGCTTCTAGCTGGAAGGTAAGGCTGAGTAACCGGAATCATGAAGTGTAAACTCCTAAACTGCATGCGGGCACGCTACCGCCCGGAGGTGTGCATATCCTCAACAGCAAGTCGCGTTTAATTTTATTGTCATCCTATGTGATATCGGCTGATATGTGGAGAGTTTTAGTTGATGAGGTTATTATTTTACCCAGTCACTTATAAGGGTTGATGAATTTTTGATCGGGGTTCAACCGAAACGGTTTGTATCCATGGGATAGGTCGGTTACTTCAATAGAAGGTCAAGTATTATGCAATTTCGTCAGATTCAACCGCAGGAAGCTCCCGCGCTTTTCGCATTGATTGAAACCAATCGAGATTATTTGCGCCAGTGGCTACCTTGGTTGGACGAACACCGTTCAGTTGAGGATACCGGCCGCTTTATTCGTAACATTACTCAGTTGTTTGAGCAGCAACAGGCTTTTCATGTTGGTTTGTACCGTGACGAAGAAATTATAGGAATGATGAGCATTCATTACTTAGACTGGCGCAATCGTAAAGCGGCACTGGGCTATTGGATCGGTGAGGCTTTTCAGGGTAAGGGGCGAGTCACTGAATCCTGCAAAACACTGATAAATTTCTGCTTTAATGATTTGAACCTTAATCGGCTGGAGATGCACTGTGCTGTCCACAATATAGCTAGCCGAAAAATACCCGAGCGATTAGGCTTTGAATTTGAAGGCGTGATACGTGAAGTTGAATGGCTTTATGATCACTGGGTTGATCATGCATTGTATGCGATTTTGCGTAAAGACTTACCTTAGCGTCTGCGGTTATGTGGCTATTATATGAAGCCATCAGGCACAGCTCAGGCGTTTGCAGAACTGTGCCTATACACATTAATCCACTGCGCGGATCAACGTGACCCGTTCAACGCGGGGTAGTGAAACCTGTACAGCTTTTCTTGAACGTACATTGATTACAACCGGGCCGGTCAGATTGGCGCGAATGCTGGCATCTGAAGGTACAGTTTCAGTTTCGGCTGTATCCTGAGATCCACTTTTGGACAGAATCAGCACTACGGCGAGTTCATCTTGTTGTTGCAGCTCAATTAGAGCTGATTGCTCAGGCGTCAGGCTGAATTCATAGCCTAGATTCAACAGCTGCGGTTCCATCACCGAAAAAAACAACTCGGCATCATCAACGGACTGCAGCCAGTGTACGGTGGGTTTACCTTCTTCATGAAACACTTTGAATTGAGTATTTTTTTCAAAACCCGGGATGCCCTGGGGAAAGGTAATCAGGTCATCGTCGTTGATTTCCTGAGTGCCGAACAGGGCGGTATTAATTTGCATAAATCGATCCTTGTTGTTGTGTGTTCTTGGTATTTTGCAACGCCTGCCAGGCGTTTAGCCACAGCTGTTCTGGTGATCACTGCCTGGTAGTAGGGCGATACGATCGGCTTCATAGAATTCAACCATGCCATCCATGTAGATCAGCTCCACGCCATCAATTTCAAAGCAGCGCAAATCGCGGTTCTGCCAAAGTTGTTCCCAGTGACGACTGCCGCTGGCCTGGCCGGGTGCGAAGGGACCCGCAACGCGTAGCCAGGTGTTTACGTCGCCTGAGCGCTTGGAGGGTACGACTCGACCATTATGGTCATAGGCCGTAGTTTTGAACATTACATACTCTACGGTCAGATCAGTACCGTTGATAAAGTTGATGTAAGCGCCCACATCGCCTCTTGCCTTAGGTTCTTCAGGGGTCATCTGGCTGATTAGCAGAGCGGGTTTGGGAAGTGGTGGCGGTGGTGGTACTTCAGCAACAGGCTCTGGTTCAGGTGTTTTTTTAAAGCTGAAACCGCCACAAGCCGTCAGAAACAGGGTTGCTGTCAGTAATAGGCATGTACGTAGCATTAAAGTCTGAGTGGGGCGGTTGCGAAAGGCAGTAGCGGCTTTCATGGAGTCACTCCGGGTGGTTTCTTGTGTCGTATGTTGGTATTAACAGCGTTTTCGACGCTTTGCCGGGAATTTCGACAGCCAGTCTGGGCATTAAATAGCCAGGAAGTTCTGCCTGAAGTTTTGCGGCCAGATCTTTAGCTTGAACTTCCGGCAGGTCAAAATGTGCTGCGCCCACCACAGGGTCAAATAAGAACAGATAATAAGGCAATATGCCAGCGGCGAAAAGGGTTTTGCTGAGTGTTTTTTGTACAGAAACGCTGTCATTGATCCCTTTTAGCAGTACGCTCTGATTTAGCAAGGGAATATTCTGCTGTGTAATCAGCCGACTGGCCTGCCTGACGCCGTCATCAATTTCATTCGGGTGGTTGATATGCAGTACTATCAGGCTTTGCAAGCGTGTGCTTGAAAGTGCGCTGAGCAAGGTGGGTGTGATACGCGAAGGGATGACAACCGGTAGTCGTGTGTGGATGCGCAAACGCTCCAGGTGCGGGATTTGTTCCAGATCCTGAATCATGCGTTGCAGCCGCGTGTCGGGGGTGGCCAGAGGATCGCCACCGGAGAAAATCACTTCATCAACTTCCGGGTGCTGGCGTAAATAGTTGAGTATTTGCAGCCACTGCTGTTTCCCTAGCTGGTTTTCTTGATAGGCAAAGTGGCGGCGAAAGCAATAGCGGCAGTTGATGGCGCAGGCGCCGCTGAGCACCAACAGCACTCTATGCGTATACTTGTGGATTAAACCGGGTAACGGGTTGGCCTGCTGTTCGGCCAGAGGGTCTTCAGAGTAACCGGGTTGGGGTTGTGTTTCTTGGTGTTGCGGTAATACCTGCAGCAGTAGCGGGTCCAGCGGGTTGCCTTTTTCGATACGCGCTAGGTACGGACGCGGGACTTTTAAGCCAAACAGTGCGTCAGCTTGTATCGCCGCCTCAAGCAGGTCAGTTGACAGCTCTAAGTGTGATAAGAGTTCGGCCGGATCGGTAATGGCATCGCGCAGTTCATCTTGCCAGCTGCGAAGCTGTGTAAAGGGAATCTGAATCATGCGTCTCCGGTGGTGATTATTTGCACGGCAAAATTGGCCTGCATTCTCGTTTGAAGTAGAATGCCTGTCAATTTAATCAACACAGCTTCTTTCAAGGAAACATCAATGGCTAACTATTCTGCGAATCAGTTCAAAAATGGTCTTAAAGTGATGCTCGATGGCGATCCATGTAGCATGCTGGATGTTGAGTTTGTTAAGCCAGGTAAAGGCCAGGCATTTACCCGAGTGAAGATGCGTAACCTGATCACCGGTCGCGTGTGGGAACGGACTTTTAAATCGAACGAATCGATTGAGGGTGCGGACGTTATGGATACCGATTTGGAGTATCTCTATGGCGATGGCGAAATGTGGCACTTTATGGATACCAACACGTTTGAGCAGGTTGCCGCCGATAAAAATGCGATTGGTGATGCGGCTAAATGGCTTAAAGAGCAAGATAAGATAACCGTGACTTTGTGGAACGGTAATCCGATTGCCGTGAGTCCGCCTAACTTTGTTGAGCTAGAAGTAGTCGAGACAGATCCAGGTGTTAAAGGCGATACAGCGCAGGGTGGTTCAAAGCCAGCTGTCTTGAGCACCGGTGCTGTTGTACGTGTGCCGCTGTTTATTGAGATAGGCGAAGTCCTGCGCATCGATACCCGTACTGGCGAATACGTCAGCCGTGCCTGATTCTGTATCTGACTGGCAACCCTCAGCCCCGCTGGAAAACCTGCGCCACCGCGCAGAGCTCCTGGCGCGACTGAGGCGTTTTTTTGCCCAGCGCGATGTGATGGAAGTGGATACACAGATCCTGTCACATTGCGCGGTGAGCGATCCTTTTATTGATTCCATTGCGGCCCACTATCAAGTGGTGCCGGGCGGTCCCTCACAACTGGTGTATCTGCAAACCTCGCCGGAATATGCGATGAAGCGCTTGCTGGCGGCGGGCTCTGGTGCAATCTATCAATTGGGTAAGGTGTTTCGAAACGGTGAGTCGGGCAAGCGCCATAACCCCGAATTTACGCTGTTAGAATGGTATCGGCCCGGTTTTGATCTGTCGCAATTGATGGATGAAGTCGAAGCGCTGGTGTCCGCGGTGCTACCGCATAAAACCTGGCGGCGTATTTCCTACCGGGATGTGTTTCTGCAAACTCTGGGGCTGGATCCGTTTGTAGCCGATGTTGGCAGCTTGCGCGATTATTGTCGCTTGCATATAGAGGCGGCCTTTGAAGATGATGATCGCGACACCTGGCTTAATCTGCTTATGTCGCACCTGATTGAGCCGCAACTCCAGGGCGCTGTGTTTGTGTATGGCTATCCGCCCACTCAGGCGGCATTGGCGAAGCTTTGTCAGGAGCCAGAGGGTAGTGTCGTAGCTGAGCGTTTTGAGCTGTATGTTGATGGTTTGGAGCTGGCCAACGGCTATTATGAGCTGGCCGATGCTAAGGAGCAGGCTGCACGTCTGCAGGCGGATCAACAGCAGCGCCAACGCTTGGCCTTACCGGAGCGGCCGCTGGAGTCGCGCTTAATTCAGGCGCTTGAGCAGGGACTGCCGGATTGCAGTGGTGTGGCGCTGGGTGTAGACCGTCTGCTGATGTGTCAGTTGGGTGCGAACAGGATTGCCGAGGTCTTGCCGTTCAGTTTTGATCGGGCTTAGCTCTTAGGCAGGGCAGGATACCTACATCTGCTGGTTCAGGCCGGCAGATGATTCAGCAGACTGCGCCGTATCCGCTTAACCGCTTCTTCCAGGAGCGCTCGTGGGCAACCGAAATTCAGACGCATAAAACGTTCATCACCAAAATCACGCCCCGGCGACATACCCACACCCGCTTGTTCAAAAAAGTGCATCGGGTTATCCAGGTGTGCGGCGCTGACATCTATCCAGGCCAGATATGTGGCTTCTATCGGCCCCAGGCTCAAACCGGGGATGGCGTTGATCGCTTCCACCAAGTAATCCCGGTTAGCACGTAAATAGTTAAGCTGTGCCAGGTTCCAGGCATCACCCTCGCGAAACGCGGCTAAGGCCGCTGTATAGCCGAGCAGATTGACGTCTGGCACGATACCCTTACGTGCGCGCTGAAAGTCGCGTCTGAGTTGCGGGTTTTGAATCACAGCAAAGGAGCAGCCCAGCCCGGCAATATTAAAGGTTTTACTCGGTGCCATCAGGGTGATAGTGCGCTCGGCAATCTCAGCACCCAGACTCGCCAGAGGAGTATGTTGCAGCCCAGGCTCCAGCACCAGATCGCAGTGAATTTCGTCTGAGCAGATGATCAGTTGGTGTCGCAGGACAATATCGGCCAGTTGCTGCAGCTCTTCGCGCCGGTAGACCGTGCCGCCCGGATTATGTGGGTTGCAGAACAGCAATAAGCGTGTATCTGGCGTGATCGATGCTTCAAGTGCCTCGAAATCGATTAAATAGCGTTTGCCTTTAAGGCACATCGGCACCTTAATCAGTTGCCGGTCAGACAGGTGTGGAGAGGTCATGAAGGGTGGATAGATAGGACAAGGGGAGATTACAGCACTACCTGATTCACCGGTTGCACGACAGGCGAGGTGCAGCCCGGTGACCAGACCCGGCAACCATTCAAGATCATCAGCGCCCACCTTCCAGTTATACAAACGCTGCAGACGCCCTTGCACCTGTTCAACCAGTTCCGCGGGGGTGTTGGTGTAGCCGAAAATGCCGTGATCTATGCGCTGGTGCAAGGCGTTAAGCACAGCCGGCGGTGCCATAAAGTCAGTATCGGCCACCCACATCGGTAACACGCTGGTGTCACGGTAGCGTTCCCACTTCTGGCTGGCTGTGTGGCGGCGGTCGATCAGGCGGTCAAAATCAGTGGGGCTCATGGGGTTATCCTTATCCTTTATCATTCGTTGCTTCTGCAAGCATTCCGCGCTCAGTTAAGTCATTTAGCAAGTTGCGGGAAAACTTTACCATGATCGGGCAGTAGGCTTTTGCAGACTCTAAGGCATTGCCAAGTATTTCAGGGGATTCGATATACTCATGTACCATCAGATTTCTGAGCTGACGTACTTCCAGCCAGCGATCGGCAGAGGTAAGCATGCCAAGTTTTTCGGCACGGTCCAGGTTGTCAATTACGGCCCCTGTTTGTTCACCTAAGGCTTTTAACCAATTTGGGAGTAGCTTATCGCCGACCGTGTCCTGAAGCCTTGCAAATCGACTGGTAAAAGCTTCGACTGTCTCTGCGAGTTGATGATCTGTAGAGAGCCTTTCAGTGTTTTCAACATTAAACGAAATGTTGGAGATTTGACTGAGTGAGTAGTCCAGATAACCTATTTCTTTTTCAATAACCCGTTTCAAAAAGCGTAAACGCTCCTGCAGTTCGTGAGTCATAGTAGCGCTCCTTGCTGTTTGGCGATTTCATGAATAGGTAGTGAAGGTAAATTAGGCGCTAACAATATGACATCGACTTTGCGTCCATTACACAATCGCATTATTTTTACACTCAGCTTGGCTGATAATTCGGCGGGAGTGTTGATCGGTTCGTCGATTTCAACGAGGATGTCGATATCCCCTCCTTTGGCGTGATCGTCAAGACGAGAGCCAAACAGTCGAACACGGGCAGATGGCCCACACACATCAATGACGGCTTTATGAATGGCCTTTTGCTGCTGTTGGGTTAGCCTCATGTGTTCCTCATAAAATATTTGTGCTCTGATGTCTGTAGTGATTGAGCTTTTATATATATTTAAAGAGTGTAGCCCTGTCGTTATGGCCAATCAATGCTAATGAGTTTCCCGAATGATTAGCCGTTCAAGCCTATTAGGGTTTAAAATACTTGCATATGCTAACGCGCACTAATTGTGCTGCGAGCCCTGAATAGTGTTGGAGCCCTTCGATGAGTAATGATAGCGTTATAATTTTTGATACCACCCTGCGCGATGGCGAACAAAGTCCCGGCGCCTCCATGACCCGTGATGAAAAGCTGCGTATTGCCCGACAGCTGGAAAAAATGCGTGTCGATGTCATTGAAGCCGGTTTTGCCATTGCCAGTCAGGGTGATTTCGAGGCGGTGAAGTCCATTGCTGACAACATCAAGGACAGTACTGTGTGCTCCTTGTCACGCGCGCTGAATGCCGATATTGATCGTGCAGGTGAAGCCCTGGCTAATGCCAATTCTGGTCGTATTCATACATTTATTGCTACCTCGCCGATCCACATGAAGTACAAACTGCAGATGCAGCCGGATCAGGTGGTCGAACATGCCGTGCGTGCGGTCCAGCGTGCCCGTAATCTGGTCGCCGATGTGGAGTTTTCACTCGAAGATGCCAGTCGTTCTGAACTGGATTTTATGTGTCGCATTATCGAAGCCGTGATAGATGCCGGTGCACGTACTATTAATATTCCTGATACCGTGGGTTATGCGGTGCCTCAGGAGTTTGGTCATACCATCGGTCAGTTGCTGGCACGTATCCCCAATGCCGATAAAGCCATCTTCTCGGTGCATTGCCATAATGATCTGGGCTTGGCGGTAGCTAACTCGCTTTCCGCTGTGGCCGCAGGTGCACGTCAGGTCGAGTGTACCGTGAATGGACTGGGCGAACGTGCCGGTAACGCTTCGCTTGAAGAAATAGTGATGGCGTTGCGTACGCGTAAAGATGTGATGGGGCTGGAAACACGTATTGATACCACACAAATTGTGCCTGCTTCTCGCCTGGTGTCGAGCATTACCGGTTTTCCGGTACAGCCGAACAAAGCCATCGTCGGTGCCAATGCCTTTGCGCATGAATCCGGTATTCATCAGGATGGTGTACTCAAACACCGTGAAACCTATGAAATCATGACCGCTGAAAGTGTTGGCTGGAATACCAATCGTATGGTGTTGGGCAAACTGTCTGGCCGCAACGCTTTTCGTACGCGGATGGAAGAGTTGGGTACCAGCTTTATTTCCGATGCCGAGCTGAATGATGCCTTTGCGCGCTTCAAGGATCTGGCCGACAAGAAAAGTGATATCTTTGACGATGACCTGATTGCCCTGGTGAGCGATGCACGTGCCAGTGCCGGGCATGAAAAGTTTCGTCTCAGCAGCCTGAATGTTACCTCGCAAACCGGTGAAATTCCTGTGGCTGAAGTGGTGCTGTCGGTAGAAGGCACAGAGCACCGCGCCCAGTCTGAGGGCAGTGGGCCGGTTGATGCGGCGTTGAAGGCGATTGAAAGCATTGTCAATGTCGGTGCTAATCTGCAGCTCTATTCGGTTAACGCCATTACCAGCGGTACCGACTCTCAGGGCGAAGTGACCGTGCGTCTGGAAAAAGGTGGGCGTATCGTTAATGGACTGGGGGCTGACACAGACATTATCACTGCCTCGGCCAAGGCGTATATTCATGCGCTGAATATGCTGGATGCGAATCTGCAAAAAGCTCACCCTCAGGTTTGATGATGCAGCAACCAACTGATCTACAAGCGGTAAACCGGCAACAAGACTACCTGCATGCGATGGGGATCTGTCGCTGGTTGCCGCGTGAGCCCTTGGCTCATGCGCCTGAGTCGGCTGAGTGGGTGAGTGATTTTGTCTGGCCGCAGCCGGATCCATCCAGTCTGAATGAAGCGGCAACAACTGAGTCTGTAGGGCCTGTAGCGGTGTCCTCTGCAGCGCCTTCTAAATTAACACCGCAGCATTCAGCGGATAATGCAGCATCACGCCAGCACGCCCTGGCCGCACTGCAGATGGATGATGTTAAGGCCAGTGCTGCTCCTGTTGCTAAGGCAAGCTCTGAATCATCACCGTCGGTTGAGCTTGCCAAGGAGCCGCTGGCTGAGCGGATGAAGCAGCCGCAGTTTTCCTTATCTTTCACACCGGCTGGCGATCTGTTGGTGGTGGATAGCTTGCCACCGCATGCCCGAGAGGCTGTCGGACCTGAGTATCAGCGTTTACTCGCTGCGTTGTGCCGTGCGATGGGCGCTGAGGTGCAGCTGGATGCTATGCGTCTGCATCACTGGCCGATGTTTGCGTCTTCTTCACTGAACCAGGGTGGTGATGAGGCGCAGCGGGCGGTACGCCGACAGCTGGATCTGATGTTGAAAAAACACCCGGCGCGTCGGGTATTGTTGCTCGGTGAGCCAGCGGCGCAGTGGTTGCTTGAGCAGGACCATTCATTAGAAGCTATGCGCGGTTTGACCTTTACTCTCCGAGCCGGTGTGTCTGCGGTGACCAGTTACAGTCTGATGCATATGCTCAAGTTGCCTGAGTTCAAAGCCGATTGCTGGCGTGATCTGCAACCGCTGTTATGAAACTGCTGCCACTCACGCAAGCCTGGCTGGATCAGGCTCGTGCACTAGAGCAACGTTGTTTCGACGATAGCTGGTCAGAGTCGCTCTGGCAGGTGTATTTGCCACATGCCTGTAGTTACCTGCTGTGTGATGATGATTCTCAGCTGTTAGGCTTTGCCTTGTGTCAGCGGGTGCTGGATGAGGCTGAGCTGCTGCGTATTGCCGTTGTGCCTGAGTGTCGGCAACAAGGGATAGGACGGATATTGTTACAGCAGACACTGGATAATCTGTCCGCGCAGGGCGTGACGCGACTGTTACTGGAAGTCCGTGTCTCCAATACCGCTGCGATTGCGCTATATCAATGTTGTCAGCTGCAGCAGGATGCTATACGTAAGGGCTATTATGAAACAGCCGTTGCGGGTGTGCGTGAAGATGCTTGTCTTTTCAGCCGCTCGTTAAGGTTCCAACCGTCTTGAATTCAAGCGAGTCCGTTGATGAATATAACCGAAGGCGTATTAAGTTCCTACTGGCTTTGGGGCAGTGGCATAATCTATGTGCTGTTGCTGCTGTGGATAATCAAACGATTACCTTGGGGCATCATCTGGCGTGAGCGCGGTATTCAGCACCTGTTGTTTGGCTCAATTGTGGTGTTGGTGCTGTTGTGGCAGATGCGAGCCGGGGTTTCAGATTACCTGACGATCTATTTTCTTGGCCTGACCACACTGACGCTGATGTTTGGCTGGGATCTGGCTATTTTAGCTGGTTCTGTGGTGATGCTGGTAATGACGCTGTTAGGGGTTGAATCCTGGTCGATGCTGCCAGTGAATCTGGTCTGCAGTGTGGTGGTACCCGCCTTGGTAAGCTATGGCATCTTACGTTGGGTCGAAGCGAAACTGCCGAAGAATTTTTTTGTATATATGTTTCTGTGTGCTTTTGCCGGAGGGGCTGTGGCTGTGGGTGTCTCGGGTATGTCGATGGCGTTGGTGCTGTGGCTGGATGGCATCTATCCCTGGTCAAAAATTTACCATGATTATGCCATGTATCTGCCGCTGATCATGATGCCTGAAGGGTTGATCAACGGCATCATCATGACGGGTATGATGGTGTTCCATCCTGACTGGATACGTACCTTCGATGCCAAGGCCTATATTGATGATCAGTAGGGTTTACTAACAGCCTTAACGCTTAACCGGGTATTTTGCCAGTTTACGCTGCAGCGTGCGTCGATGCATGTTGAGTGCTCTGGCTGTGGCCGAGATATTGCCTTCGTTTGCTTGCAATACTTTCTGAATATGTTCCCACTCCAATCGGTTCACCGACATAGGTTCGGCGATAACCGGCTGTGCCGGATCTGGCAAGCTGGCTTGCAGTGCCGCCAGAATTTGATTGGTGTCGGCCGGCTTTGGCAGGTAATGGTCGGCACCGAGTTTGATCGCATCCACCGCTGTAGCAATGCTGGCATAACCGGTGAGTATCAACAGGCGTATCTCAGGATTAGTTTCACGCAAGTGACTAATCAGGGTCAGTCCAGAAGCGCCCTGCATTTTCAGATCCAGTGTCGCGAAACTGAAGTGTCGCTGTTGCAGTAATGCCAGCGCGGCTTCGGCTGAATGGGCTGTGCTGACGTTAAAGCCGCGACGACTCAGTGAACGCGACAATACACGAGTGAAGGTTGTATCGTCATCCACGATCAGAAAGCTCGGCTCAGTCATTCTCAGTGCCCTGCTGGTTAGGTTCGTGGGTTTTTAGCGTGACTTCCGTCAGGGTGCCACCACCCGGATGATTATACAGATACACTTCACCATCCTGTGTAGCCAGAGAAGTGGTCGTTAGAAACAAGCCTATACCCAAGCCGCCTTTGGTGGTGAAAAACGGTTTGCCCATGCTGGCCAGTTGTTGTGGCGTTAACCCCGGTCCATGATCACGGATTCGTAGTGTCACCCTGCCTGCTTTCAGATAGTGAACGCTGATAGTAATTGCATCAGGGCAGGCATCCGCAGCATTGTTGAGCAGGTTCAGTAGCGCTTGCTGCAGGATAACACTGGTATTAATGATCGGAATTGGCTCCGACAGGGGCTGCAGGGTGTAGCTGACCTGTGGACGCATCACGGTCCAGGATTCCAAAACCTGTGTCAGAAATTGGTCAAGTTGGATAGGCGCTGGTTTGCCGGTGGCCACCGCGTCGGTCATATTTCTGAGTTTGTCGGTGCAGCAGTCGACCTGTTGCAACATCAGCGACAGATCCTCATCCAGCTCAGGGTGGTCGGTTTGCATATCCTTGAGGATCACCCGCAGCGTGGATAATGGTGTGCGCAGTTCGTGAGCAGTACCTGCCGCCAACGTAGCCAGTGCCAGCAACTGTTGATCATGGATGCGTTGCTCGCGCACGGCGTTCAGGTCATGGTCACGCTCGGCCAGGGTCTGACGCATTTTTACCACGTAAATACTGATAACACCGACGGTCAGGATAAAACTGATCCAGAGTCCGGTGATATGCTGATTAAACAGATGAACGAGTGTGTGCTGATGTGCAGCACTGAAATCCAGCAAGGGTAGATGGTTGAAGAGCAAGGAGGTATACAGCCCGGCTACAAGCACTGCCATTGATAAAGTCAGGTGGCGTGGTAGGGTGGTCGCACTGATGATGAGTGGAATCAGTAACACAAATACAAACGGGTTAGTTGCTCCGCCAAACTGGTAGAGCAGTGCGGCATAAATCACCACATCGGCACATAGCTGAGCAAACAGCTCAGCATCAAACACCGGCCAGGCTGAATGAAGTCGTACATAGGTGGTCAGATTAAGGGCGATCAGCGCCATTAAGCTGATGCCAGTCATGAGTAAATCGGGTTGTAGCCGCAACAGTTTGAAACCGGCATATAACGCCAGACAGATGACAAACAAAATCAGGGTGCGGATATATGTCAGGTGCAGTAGATGTTGCTGATGTCGGTTCAAACAGACCTCCGTCGCTAATCAGCTGATTATAACGGTTTTGCAGGAACCTGTGGCGTGTCACAATGTCGCACCTAGGGGTTTGGCTGGTTTTTTGTTAGGTTTTTTGAGTTTTGCAGGAGTTGGAATGAAAAAGTATGTAGGTTTTACGGGATTGATACTGGTACTGATGTCAGGCTGGGTCAGCAGCGATAGCATGAAACCTGAGGACAGTGTGGAGTATCGTCAGTCCGCTTTCCGGTTGATGAGCTATCAATTGAATGTGCTCAACCCCTTGCACCGTAGCAAAGCATATTCAGATGAACAATTTGTGTATAGAGCAGAAATGCTGAACCGCCTGGGGGCGTTGGCATTGGAAGGGTTTACCGAAGAAAGTCAGAGCGTCAGTAGTCGCTCAGCGGCGGCTGTCTGGGAGAATCAAGCTGATTTTACTGAGCGCATGCAGGCTTTTATTGCCACTACAGCCGAAATGGTGGAATCGGCAAGCGCCGGGCAGGATGATCAAACCCGTGATCTGTTTCGCCAGACCTTGCAGAGTTGCCGCGCCTGTCATGATCGTTATCGGCTGGATTGATCGTTGATTGTTTATAAACTCAATATCAGCGAAAATAGCCACTAAAGCTTTTCAACTCTGCGGATTTTCCGTTTAAGGCACCTAGCTAATGGTGCTTTTGCATGTGTATACATTCGCGTACCAACTAGAAGATGTTAACTGATGCCCAACAGCTCAATCTCGCAAGAAGTCTCGCAGCGCCGTACTTTCGCTATCATCTCGCACCCGGATGCGGGTAAAACCACTATTACCGAAAAACTGCTGCTGATCGGACAGTTGATTCAGGTGGCCGGCACAGTGAAAGGACGTGGTAGTGACCGGCATGCGACATCCGACTGGATGACCATGGAGCAGGAGCGTGGGATTTCCATTACCTCCTCGGTGATGCAGTTTCCTTTTAACGGACGCACAGTCAATCTGTTGGATACCCCTGGGCACGAAGACTTTTCCGAAGATACCTACCGTACTCTGACTGCTGTGGATTCGGCGCTGATGGTTGTGGATGGCGCCAAAGGTGTTGAGGAACGCACCATCAAATTGATGGATGTGTGTCGTTTGCGGGATACGCCGATTTTCTCCTTTATCAACAAAATGGACCGTGATATACGCGATCCGATTGAGCTGTTGGACGAAATCGAAGCGGTACTGAAAATAGAAGCCGCTCCGATCAACTGGCCCATCGGTTCAGGTAAGTGGTTTAAAGGGGTGTATAACCTCTACACCGATACACTGCATGTTTTTACGCCGGGCATGGGGCATACGCTGGCGGAGGAGAAGCTTATTCAGGGGTTGGATAATGACGAAGCTCGCGCCTTGCTGGAGGATGACTATGAGGCGTTTGTCGATGAGATTGAACTGGTAAAAGGCGCCACCCATGTCTGGGATCAGCAGGCCTATCTGGACGGGCGGCTGACACCGGTGTTTTTCGGTACAGCCTTGGGGAATTTTGGGGTGCGCGAAATGCTGACGGATTTCGTTGAGTGGGCTCCGGCGCCACCGCCACGGCCAACTGAAACCCGTGCTGTAGCCGCTGATGAGGATAGCTTCAGTGGCTTTATCTTCAAGATCCAGGCGAATATGGACCCACGTCACCGTGACCGTATTGCCTTTATGCGTATCTGCTCGGGGAGTTATACCCGCGGCATGAAAATGCGCCATGTGCGCATTGGTAAGGATGTGCGTATAGCTGACGCAGTCACCTTTATTGCCGGTGATCGTGAAAATGTCGAGGAGGCCTGGTCGGGTGACATTATTGGTTTACACAACCATGGCACGATACAGATAGGTGATACCTTCACCGAGGGCGAATCACTCAAATTCACCGGTATACCGCACTTTGCGCCGGAAATGTTTCGTCGTGTCAGGCCGAAAGATCCATTAAGGATAAAACAGCTGCAAAAAGGCCTGCAGCAACTCTCTGAAGAGGGTGCGGTGCAGTTGTTTATGCCGTTAAAAAATAACGACCTGATCCTGGGTGCTGTAGGGCAGTTGCAGTTTGAGGTGGTGGTTTACCGCCTTAACGATGAATATAAGGTGGAATGCCTTTATGAGCCCATCACCGTGCAGACGGCCCGTTGGGTTGAGTGTGATGATGCTAAAATGCTGGACGAGTTCCGTCGTAAAGGACACGACAACCTGGCGCTGGATGGCTCAGGCCTGCTGACCTATCTGGCACCGACACGAGTGAATCTGTCACTGACTGAAGAGCGCTGGCCAGATGTGCGCTTCAGGGCCACTCGGGAACATTAATGCCTCTGTTTGATAGCCACTGCCATCTGGACTTTCCTGTCTTTGATGCGCAGCGGGAAGCGCTGATGCAGCAGGCTAAGGTGGAGGGTATCAGTCAGATACTGGTGCCGGGTGTAACGGCAGGTGATTTTGAGCGGGTATTGTCCTTGCGTCAGCGTTGGCCTGAACAGCTGGTCGTAGCACTGGGGCTGCACCCCTGTTTTCTTGAGCAGCATACTAAACACTGTGTGGATCGCTTGGCTGATGCCTTGCAGCGTGAAGCAGACATTGTTGCTGTAGGTGAAATCGGCCTGGATTTTCGTGCGAATATGGCCGTGGCTGAGGTGCAGGTGATGCTGTTGAAGCAGCAACTGGATCTGGCGCGACAGCATGAGTTACCGGTCATTCTGCATGTGGTCAAAGCGCATGAGCGGATGTTGAGTCTGCTGAAGCGTTATCGATTGGCTGCCGGTGGTGTGGTACACGCCTACTCTGGCAGTATTGAGCAGGCTCGTGAGTACGCCAAGCTTGGTTTCCGTTTAGGCATTGGCGGTACGATTACCTATCCGCGGGCTCGGCGTCAGCAGCAATTAGCGGCTGAGCTGCCGTTGGAGTGGATGCTGCTGGAAACCGATGCTCCGGATATGTCCCTGTACGGATTTACTGATCAACCTAACTCGCCACTGCAAGTGCTCAGAGTAGCACAGCAATTAGCCTCGCTCCGAGGCATTCCTATAGATCAGATTGCCGAGCAAACCCTGGACAATGCCATGACATTGTTTCGTTTGCATTAACGGCATTAGTTCTCGTAATAGGCTTTGTGAACCTGGCTGAGTGCACTCCAGGCACTATCGGTATAGTCATTCACAGGCAGTTGATAAAAACGGCCACCTTCCAGTTGTTTCACGCTATAGCTTCCGTTGGGTGGGTTGACTAGCATGCGTGCAAAGTTAACCGGATAGTTGGGCCCGCTGACTCGCTGACCATACATGGTCTCCATCTCGCTTAATTTTTCTCTGGCTGACACTATGTGTGCGAGGCCATAGCAGTTTCTGCTTTCTCCACGGCAAAGTCGCAAATCTTGAGAGTCTAACTTGTAATACTGATTTGCCGTTGGGTCTCGCTGCAGCAGGTTATCTGTTTTGATACAGCCGCTAAGCAGGCTGCCCAGTATCAGTGTCATGGCGATCTTGTATAGCATTCCAATGGCCTCCTGTTAGTCAAAGCGTCTTATTTATTAAAGTCTTTATACGGATTTTCTACATTGATCGATACTGGGTTCGGGTAGCCGGGTAGATGAATTTCAGTATCACTGATGCTTAAGTCTTCACCGGTTAGGACCTGGTTGTCATATAAGTACAGGGGGCGACTGATGCCGCGTGTAGCTGAAAGATCATAAGCCCGAGCGGTTTCTTCTACCTTTTCCCGGCGTATACGCCAGCGTTGCATCTGTTCACTGCTGTAGCGCTTGCTCAGCAGACTCTCGGTTATCTGTGGTGAAAGCAACACCGCACTGGCATTGTTTCCGCCAAATCCCTTGGCATTGATCAGTGCGCTATCCATTTGCCCAGGCTCCCCAGCTTGGTGACTGAGTGGCAGATTCAGGTTGGACTGATATACATCGCCAGCTATTTCGGGTGTGGTGGTTAGTCCCGGAATGATGCCATGTTGCCAGACGCCCAAGGATGCCATGATTTGATCGCCGCCAGCACAGCCTTGTGAGTGTCCGATATAGGCTTTGACTGCTGAAACAGTCCAGCTTTCAATACCGAAGGCTTTGGCTGTTTCGTTGATGACATGGGACTCAGTCACCCGGTTTTGTGGGGTGCTGGTTCCATGTGCCTGAACATAACTGCGCTGACGTAGCGAGGTTTCTCCGAGTAGATTGCGCACCAGTGAGGCGGCTTTACCCAGCGTCATATAATTGCCGATCCCGGGAGCCGAAATGGATTTTTTATGGCCATCGGCGTGTACGAAAACATCGCCCACTGCACCGAAAATCTGCGCCCCTGATTCTATTGCCAGATCATCGCTCATCAGCACCAGATACTGGCTGGACTCACCGATGGTAAAACCGCAGTTGTTACCGAAGGGGCGACAAGCGCGACGGTAATCAGGGGCCTGTGATTCGGATAAGTTATCCAGCGCTTGCAGGTATTTATCTTCCGCCAGTGCGCCCATGGCGCGAAAGCCTTCAATAATTTCCGGCGTGACCGGCGCATCGCTGCCGCCGACCATGACCAGTTTACGCCGACCTGAGCGTATCTCTTCAACGCCACTGCGCAGGTTGTACAAAAAGGTTGCGCAGGCGCCAAGAGCTCCACCGGTAAGGCCGACATTGCCGAGTAGATAGGCATTGATGAAATCGGCTGGCATCTGTGCATAGCCCAGCGGCATTTGCTTTGACGTCGTGCGTTTGCCAAGGGCTGGAAATTTGGTCAGGCCGCCAAAGCCGCTGTCATCCAGCTGGCCGATGGAGTTGCTGGCAAACACGGCGATTTGGTCCGGGGAAAGCTTGGCGGCGATTTCCAGAAAGTCGATACCGACTGACATGATCGCATCTGAGGCGGCATACACACTCATTTGCAGTCCGCGTGGGTGATTACGTGACTGATAGAGTGAGCCCGGATCAAACCCGGTGGGCAGCATGCCGGCGCTCTGCACAGCTGCCTGTCGGTAATCCGGAAAAATCACATCGCAGCCACCGCTGACTTCTACTTCAGATTCACCACCTGGCAAAGCGCGGATCTTCCAGTTGGAAGGAAGCGTTTGCGGAAGGTGTCGGTTACGCACACGAAAAGTGAGCGGCGTATCACCTGCTCGCAGTGTTGCGGCTTTGTTCAGCATGATCGCATTGACGTCAAACCAGTCTGGATGAATGCGACGAATCAGCGTGTTGGATAGAAGCTCAGCTTCAAGGGATTGGGTGAGGTCTTGTTGTGTCAGTCGCTGACCCTCAGGGGTGATGAATGCCCCTTCACTGTAGCTGGCCCGTTGCATCAGGGTTGCTAGCGAGGTCAAAGTTTCGGTTCGCTGGGTGCTGTCAAGATGATCCAGTATCAAGCGGCGGTAACCGTGGTGAAAGGATGATCTTCCGGCTGGGCTGATGCCGCCGAAACCGACAATGACAGGAAGCTGTGACAAGAGGGTGGCTCCTTGAAGCTGAAATGCTGAATTAACGCTGCAATCTGCCCTATTTTAGCGGTTAGGTGGGTAGTGTACCAGCACCCTGAGCAGCTTTGCTGTGTATTGCTTCATGCACTGTTCAGTTTTCAAAGGGTATAAGGGTAATCTATGTTGATCACTGGAGAGCATACTGATGAAAAATAAGATTGTGCTGGCTACAGCTTCTATTGTGTTTCTGGCTGGCTGTAACACCATGAACCCCTACGATACGTCGAATACCGTTAAGGGTACAGCGGGTGGTGCGTTAGGTGGGGCAGCGCTGGGTGCCGCGGTAGCCGGTTCGGGCAATCGTAATGAAGGGGCGTTGGTAGGCGCTCTGCTAGGGGCAGCCGTTGGCGGTGGTGTAGGTTATTATATGGATCAGCAGGAAGCACATCTGCGCCAGCAACTGCAGGGTACCGGTGTCGATGTAAATCGGGTTGGTGACGAAATACAGTTGGTCATGCCGGGTAGTATCACCTTTGCCACCAATGAAGACCGTATAGAGCCCGCCTTCTATGAAACCCTGGATTCGGTAGCCAATGTGCTGCGTCAATACGATCAGACTTTGATTGATGTTGAGGGGCATACGGACAGCACTGGCAGTTTGCAGTATAACCAGCAGCTATCTGAGCGTCGGGCACAGAGTGTAGCGCAGCGCCTGATCAGTTCTGGGGTTGGCCCCATGCGCGTATCAACAATTGGTCACGGGCCATCACAACCTGTAGCGGATAATTCGACAGTGCATGGTCGTGCATTGAATCGCCGGGTAGAAATCAATATTCGTGGCCAGCAGTAATAGCGACTTTACTGACTCTTGACGATATCGTCGCGCTGAATATTGATCTCGCCAGCGCCGCTGTTGAGCGTGCCGCTGGCAAAGTTCGGTTGAACTGAGTCGATAGTCAGCGTTCTCTGGGTGTTGGTGAACTCCGGATAGGCGATTTGCATGGCATCATAATGGGTGTAGCGGCGGTAGACCGAGAGCCTGTCTCCTGGATTGATGCCGCTTAACTCGCCGGCATTGATCCAAACTCTATTCTGCTCTGTACGAGTGATGCGGGCGCTGAATGGCTCGCAGCGCAGAGCATCATTAATATCTGCAACTGTCTGTCGCATGGTTTGGCGTACTTTATGACCATAATCCTGTTGCCAAAACGCATCTGTGGCAAAGCCAGTACGTTGTTGACCTGCATTCCAGATACCCGCTGTCATATAGCGGTTCTGCCAAACCAGGCCACCGCTGAAAGCGTCGTGGATATACACGTCCATGATGAATGCACGCAGGTTACGCTCATTAGTGGGATCGGTGCGACGGTACAGATCTACCAGTATATTGGGCTCGCGTGCTCCCTGCGGGTTACGCTGGCTGATGTCACGGATAACGCCGGATACAATATACTGCATGTTGGTCTGCTCAGTATGGCGTTGCAAATTGGTCAGGGTGCCGTCATCCAGCATCTGAGTGGGTGCGTTTTGCAGGTTCGGATGCAGCGTCATGTGAGTGGCGGTGTGGCTGTTAAAGCCAGGTTGTTGCTTAAGCTCACGTGCCAGCAGTTCCGGTAGCTGTGTGGCTATTTGATGCAGTCCGCCGGCATTGGCTTGCGAGGGCTGTGTCATGGGAAAAGCAGTAAAGCCGATATTGCGTTGATAGGCCGTTTCTTCCATGCCGCCGGGGCAGCCCTGGGCGGCACTCACCTGTGCACGGATTCTAACGGTCAGCTCATTACCTTTCAGTTGCTCTTCAATGACATGAATGTCCTGTAATAGTCCATTGCTGGTGATGCGGGTATTGTCGCTGACCAGTGCGCCATCGCGGGTTTCCGCGCTGGAAGAAATAAACGTAGAGGCCTGCCTTGATGCAATTTCCGCAGCCTGGTTTACGGCTGTACGTCTGGCTGTAATCAGGTCGCCATTGGTGATTATTGCAGTGCCTTCGGCTTCAATGGTGCGCGGGATGTCAGCAGCCTGTAAGGGGAGGGTGATGAACAGGCTGGTCAGTAGTAACAGACAAATAATCCGGCGCATGGAAGGTTACTCTATAGGGTCGTTGACGGCTGGCACACGGTTAGCTTGTAGAATCAGTGCGTAACTTTGCTGCTGAAAGGTTTGCAGTATCATCAGAACGCCACCGGACAGTGTTTCATGGCCAGGGTAGCGTTTGCTGTAACGCAGCAAGTGGCCGGGCAGGACTTGATGTTGTTTGCCCAGGTTGACCAGCGCAAACAAACCGTCAGGTTCATTCCAGAAAATTTGCTGGATCTGTCCGTGTGTTCCGGCAGGCGGATGATCAAATATGAAGCTGTCAGGTAGCGCTTCCAGGCTGGAGCCTTGTTGTTGCATCAGGAATCGCTTGTGGTTACCCACACGAATCTCCGTGCGAGCCAGTGCGGTCAGCTCACTGCTGATGCGCTCCTGGCTTTCCTGTGACACTGCCGCCTGTTGTGACCCTGGCGGGCTGCTGGCAACCACCTGCAAAGGAAGCAGGCAAAGTAGACTGACTATCCAGTGTTTAGACGACATGAGTTACCCTTTCACTGAAACCCATTGAACGGTTTTATTTTAGCTGTGCTACTCAAAAGGTATAGCCCGGGTCACGAACCGCACCACCAGGAACCAGGCTTGCTCCTCGGCGAACCGGATTGCTGTTTTCCTTTTCCAGCATTCGGATCAGTTGATTGCGACTCACTTGTAGAGACATATGGGTCAAGGCAACACCGTCATCCAGAATCTCTTGATGGGTAATCGAAGCACCTTGAATGAAGGTGTTGATCTGGGTTCTTAAGCGATCATCACCGGCTATGAAATTGTTTAGGTCGCTGTCACCGCTGATGTAAATGCCGGAGACCTGTTCAGCCACTTTACGATACGCATCGATCTCAGATGCGCGCATAGTCATCAAGCGGCGCTGAGCGGCATTGGCAAACGTATTTTTCGGGGCGCCGTAGCCAGTGACCTTGACAATGATAATGTCAGAATCATCTTTGAAAGCGTCACTGCGCGTGTTGTATTGGGAGGAGCAGCCACTGATCAGGATCAGGGCGACGAGGGCGATCAGTAGTGGAGTCAGTCTGTTCATGGTCAAGGTCTCTTATTGCTCTGCTCGGAAGGCTAACACTGAATATACAGGTTATCGGGCGATCTCGGAAAAACTTTAAAAACTGATGATAAGCTGCTGTTTTTGTCACTATTCAATTACTGTGTTGTATATGTTCATCCAGTTTCTGGCAGATGGCCGTCTGCAATTGTTGGCAAAGTTCTGGATCACTGATGGGGTTGCCTTCTGCATCGGTGATAAAGAAAAAATCCTCTACCCGTTCGCCAATATTGGAAATTTTGGCTTTACGTACTGAAATGTCAAATTCTACAAAGATACGTCCTAGACGTGCCAGTAGTCCAGGACGATCGGAGGTCATTACTTCCAATACAGTCTGTTGACTGCTCGGGTCGTTGCTCAGATTGACACTGGTCGGGATGGTGAACAGTTTGAGAACGCGCGGTACGCGTCGCTGGATAATCTCGGGGAAGTCGTTCGGATCGTCCAGCTCTTCAGTCAGATGCTGCTGAATGCTCTGCAGGTAAGCCGGGTCATCTGACAGAGGTTGGTTATCTTCGGTCAGCACGGTATAGGTGTTCAGTGTACGGCCGTTGTCAGTCGGAATAATACGGGCATCAACAACGTTAAGGTGCAGTTGGTCGAGGGCCGCCACGGTTGCCGGAAACAGGTAGGGCAGATCATCGGCATAGATGAAAATTTCGGTAGCGCCTTCATACAGGCGATAGGAGGTTTTATGTACCTGAATCAGTGGCAATGGCTGATCCGCATGCTCAAGGATGATCTGCGTATGCCAGGCAATATTGGCAGAATCTTCACGCATAAAGTATTCATCACCTAGCAGGCGCCAGAAGCGTCTTACTTCCTCTTCGCTTTTGTTCATGCGATGTAATAGCTGCAGGGCTTCAATTTGCAGTTGTTCGATGCGGTCTTCCTTGTTCATCGGATTTTCCAGACCGCGTCGAAGTGCCCGTTTGGTTTCGGTATAGAGTTGCCGCAGCAGCGTACCACGCCAGCTGTTCCAGAGAGTGTGATTGGTGGCGTTGATATCGGCCACGGTCATCACATATAAGTAGTTCAGGTGCACTATATCCCTGACTTCCAGTGCGAATTTGTGAATCACTTCGGGGTCGGAAATATCCCGACGCTGTGCGGTCATTGACATGAACAGATGGCGCCGTACCAGCCAGGCGACCAGTTGTGTGTCCCACTTGCCAATGTGATGGCGGCGGCAGAAGCCAATGACATCCTCGGCACCCAGCTCGGAATGATCGCCACCTCGGCCTTTGGCAATGTCATGGTAAAGGCCGGCAATGTAGAGTAGCTCAATTTTTGGCAGTTGATTAATAATACGGTGGGCCAGTGGAAAGCTCTGCTGCATGTTTTCGTGGCGAAACTGCCGCATCATCTGGATCACTTTGAGCGTATGCGCATCCACAGTGTAAATATGAAACAAGTCATGCTGCATCTGCCCGACAATTTTACCAAACTCAGGCAGATAGCGACCGAGGATGCCATAGCGGTTCATGCGCTTAAGCTGTGTTGAAACGCCTTCCTCAGAGCGTAATAGTTCCATAAACAGCGAGGTGTTGCGCAGGTCGTTACGAAAATCCTTGTCAATAAGATGACGGTGTTCACGAACCAGTCGGATGGTAGCGGCTCTGACACCCTTGATTTTCGGGTTTTGTGCCAGGAGTACGAAAAGCTCCATCATCGCAAACGGATGATGTTCGAATACCTTGTCATAGGTGGCTTCTAAATAGTCATTGTGAATACGAAAACGGCTATTCAGAGGTTCGGTATGGTGTTGGTCCTCACCGCGCAATATGACTTCATCAAAATACTGCAGCAACATGTCATTAAATTCGGACATGGCTTTGGCGACACGGTAATAATTGCTCATGAACTGTTCAACCGCCAGCGCGCCTTCCTGATCTTCGTAACCGAAGAAGGCCGCCAGGGTGCGCTGATGGTCGAACAGCAGTCGATCTTCACGGCGCTTACTCAGCATGTGCAACGCATAGCGAACCGTCCAAAGGTAAAGCTCACCTTTATTCAGTGATTCCAGTTCGCTGTCAGTTAAAAAGCCATGATCGACCAGGTCGCGCAAATAGGTGGCACCAAAGTGGCGTTTGGATACCCAGCCGATGGTTTGCAGGTCACGCAGTCCACCTGGGGAATTCTTCAGGTTGGGTTCCAGATTGTATTCGGTATTGTTAGTACGAATGTGGCGCTCTGACTGCTCTTGTAGCTTGGCTTTGAAAAACTCTTTATCCGACCAGGCTTGTTCGGAGGTGACCCGTGCATACATGCGTTGCTGCAGGTCTGGGTTGCCGCACAGGGTTCTGGATTCAATCAGATTGGTGGCGATAGTGATGTCGTTGCGCGACTCATCATAGCATTCACTGATGCTGCGTACACTGGAGCCTATATCCAGCTTAAGGTCCCAGAGCAGGGTCAGGAAGGCGCTGATACTATCAGCGAAATCACTGGCGTCGATCTCGTCTGTGAGCAATAGAATGTCGATGTCTGAATAAGGGTGCAGCTCGCCACGCCCATAGCCGCCCACGGCCAGCAGTGAAACTTTGGACTCATCCGGCCAGCTGAATAGTTTCCAGGCAAGCGTTAGTACTTGGTCCAATACCCAGGCACGCCCATAAATCAGTCTGCGGATATCCCCCCCTTGGCGAAAATCCTGATCCATCAGTGTTTCGGCATTGCGCAAGGCTTGTCGCAGCAAGTTGAGAGGTTTTTCGCTGCCTTGTTCAAGACCGATACGCAGAGCGTCAGGATTCAGAAATTCGGGCACAGGTTGAGTGTAAACGGGCGTGGTAGGCATGCTAGAAGGACTCTTCTTTACGACGGGTGAGAACTTCAACACCGTCAGCAGTGACCAGAAGGGTGTGTTCCCACTGTGCTGACAGGCGACGATCCGCCGTTTCTACAGTCCAGCCATCGCGCTTGGATAGCTTGACCTGGCGTTTGCCGGCATTAATCATCGGCTCAATGGTGAAACACATGCCTTCCAGCAGTACATCACCGGTACCGGCTTTGCCATAATGCAGTACTTGCGGGTCTTCATGGAATTCACTGCCGATGCCATGACCGCAATACTCGCGAACCACACTATAGTGGTTGCTCTCGGCATAACGCTGTATCACTTCACCTATATCACCCAGGCGTGCACCTGGTTTGACCAGTGCAATACCTTTATATAGGCATTCTTGGGTGATTTCACACAGGCGCTGCGCGTGGGCGGGGACGTTGCCGACATAAAACATCTGGCTGGTATCGCCGTGGTAACCATTTTTGATAACGGTAATATCAATATTGACGATATCGCCATCTTTGAGCTTTTTGTTGTTGGGAATGCCGTGGCAGACAACCTGATTCACCGACGTACAAATAGATTTGGGAAAACCATGGTAGTTCAGCGGTGCGGGAATCGCTTTTTGTACATGGGTGATGTGATCGTGACAAAGGCTGTTCAGCTCGTCAGTGGTCACCCCTGGCTTAACGTAAGGCTCGATCATTTCCAGCACTTCCGCTGCCAGACGGCCAGCGATACGCATTTTTTCAATTTCTTCTGGAGTCTTGATGCTAATGCTCATGGGCGCAATTCTTTCCTGCTTAATCTGTAAACTGACAGACATTGTAGCGAATAACTGAGCAGAGTGATAAGGGTTAACAATCAGAGTGATCAGCTTCCTGGTAGATTGTGGTAAGCTTGTAGCTGAAGACGCTAAAAGTCGCTTTAAAAAAAACGCGGCTTGTGGTATAAAATGCGCTCCAAAAAAACCGTGCTTAGGCACACTTAACACACACACTTACCGGCACAGGCTTTCTGGGTGCTGCTTCGGCAGTGGGAAGATGGGGTAGGTGGAGGTTAAACCCACTACAGGAAATTTCAAAATGGCTAGAGTTTCAATGCGTGACCTGCTGAAAGCGGGCGTACATTTCGGTCACCAGACCCGTTACTGGAACCCCAAGATGACCAAGTTCATCTTCGGTGCACGTAACAAAATCCATATTATCAACCTTGAACACACCCTGCCTGCGTTGAATAACGCGCTGGATGTGGTGCACAACATGGCTTCAAACAAAAATAAAATTTTGTTTGTTGGCACCAAGCGTGCTGCCAGTAAAGTGATCAAGGAAGAAGCTGTTCGTTCTGGCATGCCTTACGTTAATCACCGCTGGTTGGGTGGTATGCTGACTAACTATAAAACTATTCGCCAGTCTATCCGTCGTCTGCGTGAGCTTGAGACCATGTCTCAGGACGGAACTTTCGACAAGTTGACCAAAAAAGAAGCGCTGATGCGTGCCCGTGAGATGGAGAAGCTTGAGCGCTCTATCGGCGGTATCAAAGAAATGGGCGGTCTGCCTGATGCACTGTTTGTTATCGACGTGGATCATGAGCGTATTGCTATCAATGAAGCCAACAAGCTGGGCATCCCGGTAATCGGTGTTGTTGATACCAACAGCAACCCAGACGGTGTTGACTACATTATTCCTGGTAATGATGACGCTTTGCGTGCGATTCAGATCTATGCTGGTTCTGTTGCTGATGCTTGTATTGAAGGTCAGGGTAAAACAGTAGCTGATAAGAGCGAATTCGTTGAAGTTGAAGAAACAGCGGCTGAGTAATCAGTTTGTAAGCCTGGCGTGTCAGGCTTGGTGATTGTCAGACGGGGGAGCGAAGCTCCCCTTTTTTCGATCAGATTAATGAATAATTGATGTTTTGAGGATGAGTAACATGGCGAATATCTCTGCTGCGATGGTAAAAGAGCTGCGTGAGCGTACCGGTCTGGGCATGATGGAATGTAAAAAAGCCCTGGTTGAGTCGGAAGGCGATATCGAAAAAGCAATTGATGATCTGCGCAAATCTTCTGGCATGAAGGCAGCCAAAAAAGCAGGCCGTACAGCGGCTGATGGTGTGGTTGCATTGCGTGTTGCCGATGACAACAGCTATGCCGTGCTGTTGGAAGTAAATTCTGAAACCGATTTTGTCGCACGTGATGATAACTTTCTGGGCTTTGTTAACAAAGTGCTGGATAAGGCATTTGCCGATAAGCAGACTGATGTTGTTGCACTGATGGCGGGTGAGCTGGAAACTGCGCGTGAAGCACTGGTGCAGAAAATCGGTGAAAATATCACTGTGCGTCGTGTGTTCCTGGTTGAAGGTGCGATGGTTGATGGTTATGTGCATAGCACGAATCGTCTGGCGGCTGTTGTGGCGCTTAGTGGTGCCAGCGCTGATGTGGCACGTGATGTTGCCATGCACGTTACCGCCGTTAACCCGCGTGTAGCTAAGCCTGACGATATGCCGCAGGAAGAGTTGACGCGTGAGAAAGAGATCATCATGGCGCAGCCGGATATGGAAGGTAAGCCACAGGAGATCAAAGAAAAAATGGCGATGGGACGGATCAAGAAGTTCCTCGCTGAAAACAGTCTGGTCGAGCAGGCGTTTGTTAAAAACCCTGAGCAGACTGTTGGTCAGCTGGTCAAAGCGGCCGGTGCTGAGGTGGTTTCATTTGTTCGTGTCGCTGTAGGTGAAGGCATCGACCTTGGTGAGAAGAAAAGCTTTGCTGATGAAGTGGCTGAGCAGCTGAAGGGCTGATTGGTCTAGTCTGCCCCAGACAGGGTCTGAATCTTTGATCTATTCATGTTCGGGCTGGATAAATACACTATGGGTAAGCGCTGAGCTTGCCCATAGTGCTGTTGGGCAGGCTGTTTTTCGGCAGAAAAAACTGCGTAATCGCGCTGTTTTCTTGTACACTGTTGCAACTCATTAAGTGCGGAGAACCCATCGATGCCGGTCGCTGATAAACAATCCAGATATAAACGTATTCTCCTCAAACTCAGTGGTGAAGCGCTGCTGGGTGAAGTAAATTTCGGTATTGATCCCAAAGTACTTAACCGTATGGCGCTTGAAATAGGGCAGTTGGTAGGTATCGGTGTTCAGGTAGGTATCGTCATAGGTGGTGGCAATCTGTTCCGTGGTGCTGCGCTGAGTGCCGCCGGGCTTGATCGTGTTACCGGTGATCATATGGGGATGCTGGCAACCGTCATGAATGCCTTGGCGTTACGTGATGCGCTGGAGCGCTGTAATATCGCTACCCGGGTGATGTCAGCAATTCCCATGTCGGGTGTGGTCGATCATTATGATCGTCGTAATGCCATGCGCTATCTGCGTCAGAACGATGTGGTAATTTTCGCGGCTGGAACGGGTAACCCTTTCTTTACCACGGATTCGGCAGCATGCCTTCGCGGTATAGAAGTAGAGGCCGATGTGGTGGTTAAGGCTACCAAGGTTGATGGTGTCTATACGGCTGATCCGATGAAAGACCCGTCGGCAAAGCGTTACAAACATTTAAGTTTTGATGAAGTTCTGGAAAAACAGTTGGGTGTCATGGATATGACGGCAATCTGTCTGACCCGTGATCATAATATGCCGGTACGTGTGTTTAATATGAATAAACACGGTGCGCTGGTGAATCTGGTGATGGGTGGGGACGAAGGAACACTTATTGATGCCGATCCGGCTGCAGGAGAAACCTATGCTTAATGAAATAACTAAAGACGCTGAAGTGCGTATGGCCAAAAGTGTTGAGTCTCTGGTCGATAACTTCAAAAAAATTCGTACCGGCCGCGCACATCCCAGTATTTTGGATAGTGTGCAGGTGTCCTATTATGGTTCTATGGTACCGCTGTCCCAGGTTGCCAATATTAACGTTGAAGATTCAAGAATGCTGACGTTAATCCCTTGGGAGAAGAAGATGGTGCCAGAAATTGAAAAGGCCATCATGAAGTCGGATCTGGGGATTAATCCTAATACGGCTGGTGATGTGATTCGTGTGCCCATGCCTGCTCTGACTGAAGAAACGCGTAAAGGCTATATCAAGCAGGCACGATCAGAGTCAGAAGCGGCTAAAGTGGCCATTCGTAATATTCGTCGTGACGCCAACAGTAGCATCAAAGATCTGTTGAAAGAAAAAGCCATCAGTGAAGATGAAGAGCGCCGTGGTGAAGACACAGTTCAGAAGCTGACCGATAAGTTCGTATCGGAAGTGGACGCATTGCTGACTCAAAAAGAGTCAGATCTTATGGAAATTTAATGTATCTGCCGGAGCGCGGGGCGTAAGTCCCGCCACTCGTCTTATGTCCACATCTGCAAGTCAAACAATCACTGCGGCGGTTCCACGTCATATTGCCATTATTATGGATGGCAATAATCGTTGGGCAAAGCAGCGCCATCTGCCGGGTGTTGCTGGTCATAAGGCCGGCGTCAGCAGTGTTCGCCAAACCATAGAAGGCTGTGTTGAACAGGGTGTAGAAGTGCTGACGCTATTTGCGTTCAGTAGTGAAAACTGGAAGCGTCCGGAAAAGGAAGTTCGGGGGCTAATGGATCTGTTTATGCTCTCGCTGGATCGGGAGGTGAAAAAGCTGCATCGTCATGGTATTCGTTTGAATATAATCGGTGATCGTCAGCGTTTTTCTACCAGACTACAGCAAAAAATGGCCGCAGCAGAAGCGCTGACGGCGGATAACGAGGGCTTAATGCTGAATATTGCTGCTAATTATGGTGGTCGCTGGGATGTGGTACAGGCCGCACGTACTGCAATGCAGTCCTGCCTGGATGGACAGTTAAAGCCGTCTGATCTTGATGAAGCCATCTTCGATAGCTTTACCTCTCTGGCAGGTGTGCCTGAACCGGATCTTTGTATTCGCACCGGTGGTGAGCAGCGTATCAGTAACTTTTTAATCTGGCAGATGGCTTATACAGAGCTGTATTTCTGCGATTGTTACTGGCCGGATTTTGGGAAAGTGGAATTGCGTAAAGCAATAGAGAGTTTTGCTAGTCGTCAACGCCGCTTTGGAAAAACATCGGACCAGATAGAGGCCTGAATAGTGCTGAAGCAAAGAGTTATCACAGCCGTTGTGTTGAGTGTTCTGGTCCTGAGTGCAGTGATCTGGGCGCCGGTATGGCTGTTTTCATTGCTGGTGGCATTGGCTACGCTGTACGGTGTTTGGGAATGGTCAAATTTTTGTCGTTTTGATCTGCGTGGCCGTGTGATTTATGTGACGGTTGGCGCCGTCCTGATTCTGCTGCTCGAGTGGTTTGCGACCAGTGTGGTTGTTGCGCAGGTGATGCTTGTGGCGGGTGCTTTCTGGCTGCTCGCTCTTACCATGGTGTTGCGCTACCCTGAAGGGGTGCGCTGGAAAGCCGGTACGCCCAAATTATTTATAGGTCTTCTGGTTCTGATTCCCGCCTGGCTGGCCTTAAGGGAAATTAAAGCGCTTGAGCAGGGTGAGTGGCTGATTCTTCTGTTGCTCTTTCTGGTATGGGGCGCCGATACCGGCGCCTATTTTTCAGGTAAGGCACTGGGTAAGCATAAGCTCATGCCCAAGGTCAGTCCGGGAAAAACGCTGGAAGGCCTGGCTGGTGGTTTGCTTGCTTGCGTGGTCATTGCGCTGTCGTATGCCTTTTTTCGTGAACTTTCGTTGGTCGCGACAGTCTTTCTTGTACTGCTGGCTGTGATTACCGCCATGGCTTCAGTGTTGGGTGATCTGTTTGAAAGCATGTTCAAACGCGAGAGAGGTATCAAAGACAGTGGTACGCTTCTGCCTGGTCATGGTGGCGTCCTCGATAGAATTGATAGCCTGACGGCAGCAGCGCCAGTGTTTCTGCTGGGTCTTATGTACCTGCCGGCACTCTGAGTTGAGTGTTATCCATTTTACCTGGAGTGATAAATGGGATTGATCCAGACTTTGTTGGCGACCCTGGTGACGCTTGGGGTTCTTGTAACGATTCATGAGTGGGGACACTACTGGGTAGCTCGACGTTGTGGGGTCAGGGTGTTGCGCTTTTCAGTGGGCTTTGGCAAGCCGCTGTTCTCATGGAAGGGTAAAGATCAGACCGAATACGTAATTGCCGCAATTCCGTTGGGTGGCTATGTGCGCATGCTGGATGAGCGTGAAGATACCGTACCACCTGAATGGCAGGGGCAGGCATTTAATACTAAGCCGGTCATGCAGCGTATTGCGATTGTCGCTGCAGGACCGGTCGTGAATCTGCTGTTTGCCGTGCTGGCATACTGGTTCCTGTTTGTGTTGGGTACCAGTGTGATTGTCCCCAAAGTAGGCGAGGTACGCCCGGGTTCACCGGTTGCCGTGGCGGGCATGAGTCCGGGTGAAGAAATCAAATCAATCAATGGCTATAAAGTGGATTCCTGGGAGCAGGTGAATCTGCGGTTGGCAGCTTTGATTGGTGATACCAGAGAAATTGAAATTGAAGCGTCTGAGTCCGGGCGTAGTGCGCGTAACTATACAGTGCAGTTGAACGACTGGCGGGTGGATCTCGAGCGTGAATCGCCTGTGACCGCCTTAGGGTTTATTCCTTGGCGGCCTGATGTTGAACCGGTGCTTGGTCAGCTACTGGAAGATGGTCGTGCTGCAGAGGCCGGCTTGCAGACTGGAGACCGGATACTGCGAGTTGATGGCGAACCTGCCGATACCTGGCAAGGTTTGGTTGAGTTGATTCAGTTAAGTGCTGACCAGCCGCGAGTGTTCGAAATTGAGCGCTCAGGGCGTGTGCTGACGGTTGAAGTGACTCCTGCCTCACGTCAGGCCGAAGATGGGTCTGTCAGTGGTTTCATCGGTGCGGGTGTACAGGTGCCGGAGTGGCCTGCAGCTATGCAGCGTGAAATACGTTATGGCCCTGTTACTGCCTTGGTGATGGGTGTTGAACGTACCGGTCAAATGATTGTGCTGACGTTGGATTCCATTCGTAAAATGTTTATCGGTATCATCTCGGTGAAAAACTTGAGTGGTCCGATAACCATTGCTAAAGTGGCAGGAGATTCAGCTGCATCTGGCCTGGAAGCCTTTATCAGTTTTCTCGCCTATCTGAGTATCAGTCTCGGGATACTGAATTTGTTACCGATACCTATGCTCGATGGCGGTCATCTGATGTATTATATGGTCGAACTGATCAGAGGTAGGCCTGTCAGCGAACAGGTGCAGACATTAGGCCTGAAAATCGGAATGTTGTTGCTGTTCAGTCTGATGGCTGTGGCAATATTCAATGATATAGCGCGCCTCTGAGCAGGCATTCTTAAACCGACAGACGACGAAAGTATTTACGCCATGAAGCACTTGTTAATGTTGTTCCTGATTTCACTGCTCTGGGTTACACAGGGGCACGCCAATACGCTGCCTTTCGTTGTCAGTGATGTTCGTGTTGAAGGCCTGCAACAGGTAGATCCGGGCACTGTGTTCCGCAATTTCCCGGTTGCTGCTGGCGATCAGGTGGATGCTGGGCAGTTGGCATCGGCCACCCGTGAGCTGTTTCGTTCAGGTTACTTTGATGATGTACAGCTCAATCGTGATGGTGATGTGCTGGTGCTGGTGCTGCGCGAGCGTCCGGCGGTTGCCATTATCCGCATAGAGGGTAATAAAGCCATCAAAGAAGAACAGTTGCGTGATGGTTTGCGCCAGTCTGGTCTGCAGGAAGGCGACGTATTTCGCCGGGCCACCCTGGATCAGATCGAACTGGATCTGATGCGTGTGTATTCTGCTCAGGGGCGTTATGGTGCTGATATCCAGACTGAGGTTGAAACCCTTCCAGGTAATCGTGTTGCCTTAAATATCGATATTACCGAAGGGCGTATTGCCAGTATCCAGCACATTAATATTGTCGGTAATGAAGCCTTTCCTGATGACGAGCTGATCGATCTGTTTTCGCTGAAGCTACCAGGCTTCCTGTCTTTCTACACCAAATCTGATCAGTATTCCCGGGAAAAATTATCTGGGGATCTGGAACGTTTGCGCTCCTATTATTTGGATCGCGGCTATATCAATTTCTCGCTCGACTCAACTCAGGTTTCTGTTTCGCCAGATAAAAAAGATGTGTTCATCACCGTTGGTATCACTGAAGGCAAACAGTACACCGTCAGTGAAGTGCTGATGGTGGGTAATCTGGTTGTTGGTGAAGATGAGCTGGTTAGCAAAATGAGTCTGGGTGAAGGCGATGTATTTTCCCGCCGTGAAATGACGGATTCTCAGGAGCGTCTGGAACGTTTGCTGGGAGATGAAGGTTATATGTTTGCCAACGTCAGCCCTATACCTCAGGTGGATGAAGAATCGGGTAGTGTTTCCCTGCGCTATTTTATTGAGCCGGGTAAATTGACCTATGTTCGACGTATTGCCATTCGTGGCAACAACCGTTCAGCCGATGAAGTCATTCGTCGGGAGTTGGAGCAGATGGAAGCGGCTATTGTTTCTACAGCTGCGATTGAACGTTCAAAAACCCGTCTGGAACGTACTGGTCATTTCCGAACTGTTAACGTGGAAACGCGTCCAGTACCGGGTACCGATGATCAGGTCGATCTGGAAATCACCGTTGAAGAGCAGCAGTCCGGACAATTAACGGCCAGTGTTGGTTTCTCTCAAAGTGAAGGGATAATACTGCAGTTGGGGGTTTCTCAGGAGAATTTCTTGGGAACAGGCAAAAGTGTTGAATTTAATGTATCCAACAGTTCAACGCTGACAGAATACAGTTTTAACTACCTTGATCCGTACTTTACCGTTGACGGTGTTAGCCGTGGCTACAATTTTTACTACCGTGAAGAAAACTACGATGAAGATGATCGTGGTGACTACAATACCGATGGTATTGGTGGTGGTATCACCTTTGGCTATCCAATTGACGATTTCCAGCGTCTGAGTTTTTCCGGTGATGTCGAATTTTTACGCTTGAAGCCGAATAATTCGTTAAACATTAACAACACTAACGATGCTGTGAATGTTATTAATGAGTACATAAAAAGCAATGGTAATGATTACGTCAATGCCAAACTGACCGCCGGTTGGAGTGATAATCGCCTGAATCGTGGCTTTTTCCCCACCCGTGGCCGTTCACAGGGTGCGACACTGGAAGTATCACTGCCTGGGAGTGATCTGCAGTATTATCGGGCGCAGTACAATAATCGCTTTTACTGGCCAATCAATGAGAATGAAACTTGGGTAGCGGGTCTGCGTGGACGTGTGGGTTATGCCGATAGCTATGGTAATGACAAAGCGTACCCTTTCTTCAAGAATTTCTATGCCGGTGGCTTGAACAGTGTGCGTGGCTTTGAAAGCAATACGCTCGGACCACGTTACAGTCGTGGTGAATACAGTAACAAACAGCGCTCTATGGGCGGTAATGTACTGATAGCCGGTAGCGCAGAACTGATATTCCCGACACCCTTTATGAAAGATCAAAGTGCCTGGCGTACCCTGGTGTTTATGGATGCCGGTAATGTATATACCACTGAATGTTTATCTGGAGCCCAAAATTCAAATGCCTGTGTAGATGGTGTTGATTTTGGTGATCTGCGTTATTCAGTAGGCTTTGGACTGAGCTGGTTGACGCCGCTGGGCCCCTTGTCTGTTTCCTTAGCAAAAGCACTCAATAGTGAAACCGGTGATGATACCGAGGTGTTCCAGTTCGCGCTGGGACAGACATTCTAATATAGAGGTTATAATGAAAGTTAAAGCGTTAGTGGTTGCAGTTTTAATGTGTTGCAGCACCTTGGCAATGGCCGATAAGGTGCGAGTGCTGGGTGTTCAGGAAGCCTTGTTAAGTTCACAGGCGGCGAATGATTTCCGTGCGCAGCTGGAACGGGAGTTTGCATCAGAGGAAACGGCTTTGACCGATCTTGAGCGTCAGGCTGTGGAGGCACGTGATCGTGTACAGCAGAATCAGGGGCTGGTGTCTGATGAGGAACTGCAGCAACTGGTTATGCAGTTTGAAAAAGCTTACATGGAATTTCAGAACCGCGCTGAGCAAATGAATCAGCGGCGTCTGGAACGTGAAGAAGAGTTCCTGACACAGATGCGCCCCAAGCTGGATCAGGCAATTCGTACACTGATTGAGTCAGAGGATATTCAAGTGGTTGTAGCTAAACAGGCGACTGTCTATACCAGTAGTGCCGTTGATCTTACACCCCGAGTGATAGAATTGTTGAATCAGCAGTAAATAATCCAGTGTATAGGCTGAGCGAGCTTGCCGGGCATATTGGCGGTCAGTTGTCAGGTGATCCAGACTACTGTGTCCTGGGGTTGGCTACCTTGGAAGACGCCCAGGCAGATCAGCTGTCATTTTTTGCTAATCCGCGCTACTTGAAGCAATTAAAGGCTTCTGAAGCAGGAGCTGTGTTGGTTCATGCCAGCGCCGCTGCACATGTGCGGCATAATGCGATTGTCGTTGATGACCCTTACCTGGCCTATGCGCGACTGAGTCAGTTGTTTGACTGGCGCGATACTATTCAGCCAGGTATTTGTCCAACAGCAACAGTGGATGCTACAGCTCAAATAGACGCGTCTGCACAGATTTGTGCCCAGGCTGTGGTCGGCCCCGACGTGATTATCGAAGCCGGTGTTTATATTGCACCGCATGTGGTGATCGGGCGCGGCTGCCGAATCGGAAAAGACAGCCGAATTGAAGCGGGTGTAGTGCTTTACCCGGATGTTGTCACCGGGGCGCGCGTGATCATACACAGTGGCAGTGTACTGGGAGCCGATGGTTTTGGCTTTGCCCGTCACCAGCAACGCTGGGTTAAAATCTGTCAACTGGGTGGTGTACGTATTGGCGATGATGTCGAAATCGGCGCAGGTGTAACGATTGATCGTGGTGCGCTGAGTCCTACCCGGATAGAGCAGGGCGTCAAACTCGATAATCAGATACAGATCGCTCACAATGTTGTTATAGGTGAACATACAGCTATTGCAGGCTGTACAGGGATTGCGGGCAGTACTCGTATCGGTAAACGTTGTACGCTGGCAGGCATGGTAGGGGTTACTGGGCATCTGACGCTGGCCGATGATACCCATGTAACAGCAATGAGTCTTGTGAGTAAATCGATTGAAAAGGCCGGTACCTATTCCTCAGGTACTGGATTGGAACCTCATCAGCAATGGAAGCGCAATGTCGTTCGTTTTCGTCAGTTGGATGAATTAGCAAAGCGGGTGCGTTCGTTGGAACAAGCCAGGGCTGAAGATATTAATAAGGTTAGCAAAACATGATGGACGTAAAAGAAATCCGCAAATATTTACCGCATCGTTATCCGTTTCTGTTGGTGGATCGAGTGATTGAGCTGGTGCCCGGTGAGTCCATCGTGGCGATCAAAAACGTCACTGTGAATGAGCCGTTTTTTAACGGACATTTTCCGGATCACCCAGTTATGCCGGGTGTATTGCTGGTTGAGGCGATGGCTCAGGCGGCAGGTATACTGGGTTTCAAAACCATGGATAAAACCCCGGAAGATGGTTCTATTTACTATTTTGTCGGAGCCGATGATCTGCGCTTTAAGCGCCCGGTTGTTCCCGGTGATCAGGTTAAGTTAGAAGCCCGCGTGATGTCTGAGCGTCGGGGTATATGGAAATTTGCTGTGAAAGCCAGTGTGGACGATTTGATTGTCTGCAGTGCAACCATTCTGTGTGCAGACCGGAAAGTATGAGCCAGATAGATCCAACCGCCATTATTGATCCTCAAGCAACACTGGCGAGTGATGTGGTTGTCGGCCCCTGGACCTATATTGGTGCCGGGGTTGAGATAGGTGCCGGTAGTGTGATTGCATCGCACGTCGTGATCAAAGGTCCAACACGCATTGGCGAGCATAACCGGATTTTTCAGTTCGCCAGTGTCGGTGAAGACTGTCAGGACAAAAAATACCAGGGTGAGCCAACCCGTCTTGAGATCGGCGATCATAACGTGATTCGTGAAGGCGCCACCCTGCATCGTGGTACCGTGCAGGATCAGGGCATCACCCGCATTGGCAGTCACAACCTGTTGATGGCTTACACGCATGTGGCGCACGATTGTATTGTTGGTGATCATACTATTCTAGCCAATAATGCCGCATTGGCGGGCCATGTTCGGCTGGATGATTATGCTATTCTGGGTGGCTTTACGGCCGTGCATCAGTTCTGCCATATCGGTGCGCATGTGATGTGCGGCGCCGGTAGTGTGGTGCTGAAAGACATTCCTGCCTACGTTATGGCGAATGGCAATACCGCGACTCCTCATGGCATTAATGTCGAAGGCCTTAAGCGCCGCGGCTTCAGTGCTGACACTCTGGTTTATCTGAAGCGTGCATACAAAATTATTTACCGCCAGGGACTGACGCGTGAACAGGCCTTGCCAATATTGCAGGAAATGGCAGCGGAAGACAGCGCGGTTCAGTTGTTGATAAATTCACTTCAGAGCTCTTCACGCGGCATTATTCGCTAGGAGGCTCACGTGTCTGCACCCCTTCGTATCGCAATGGTAGCCGGTGAGGCATCGGGAGACATTCTCGGTGCCGGGCTGCTTGCTGAACTGAAACGGCGCTTTCCTGATCTTCAGGCTGAAGGCATAGGTGGCGAGTTGATGCAGGCCGAGGGCTTCCATAGTCTGTTCCCGATGGAACGATTGTCAGTGATGGGCTTAACAGAAGTACTTGGGCGTTTGCCTGAGTTGCTGGGTATCCGGCGTCAGTTGGTTCAGCGTTGGCGGGCAGCACCGCCGGATCTGGTGATCGGCATAGATGCCCCCGATTTTACCTTGAGACTGGAGCGCAAGCTGCATGATGCCGGTATTAATACCGTGCATTATGTCAGTCCATCCGTCTGGGCCTGGCGCCGCAAACGGGTTGAAGGCATCAAACGCAGCACCGATTTGATGCTGACCCTGTTTCCCTTTGAAGCAGACTTTTACCGCGATAACCAGCAGCGGGTAGCGTTTGTTGGTCACCCCTTGGCCGATCAGTTTCCCTTGGAGCCGGATACTCAGGCGGCACGTCAAGCCTTGGGTGTGACTGAGGATGCCTGTATCATTGCACTGTTACCTGGGAGTCGTGGTGGCGAAGTGGGGCGTTTGGCACCGCCGTTCCTGCAGGCCGCTAGATTACTGTATAGTCGTCGACCCGAGGTTGAATTCCTGATTCCAGCGGCCAATCAGGCGCGCTTTGATAGCCTGCAACGCTTGATACAAACAGAATTTTCGGATCTGCCCGTACGTTTGGTATTAAAGCAATCGGATCAAGTGATGACCGCCAGCAACGCCATTCTGATTGCTTCGGGTACGGCAACACTTGAAGCCTTGTTCTGCAAAAAACCCATGGTGGTCGCTTATAAAATGGCACCTCTTACCTACCGTATTATTTCATCCCTGGTAAAAAGTCGTTGGATTTCACTGCCGAATTTGTTGGCACAAGATACGCTGGTGCCAGAAATACTGCAGGATGCCGTCACACCTGAGCGTTTGTGTGATGAGCTGGAGTACTGGTTATCAGACTCCGAGGCTTGCCTGCAACTCACGACGGCTTATACACAAATACATCAAAGCTTACGAGGTGGTGCCAGTCAGCGAGCCGCTGATGCGGTGGAAGCATTGCTACGCGATAAACAGGTATTGCTATGACCGAGTCGATGCTATGGGTTGCCGGCGTTGATGAAGTCGGACGTGGGCCTTTGGTTGGCCAGGTGGTGGCCGCCGCGGTGGTATTGGATCCACTCAATCCGATTGATGGCTTGAAAGATTCAAAAAAACTCTCTGAAAAGCGTCGTAACGCCCTCTATGAGCAAATTTGTGAGCGAGCGTTAGGCTATGCCATTGCCAGCGCGTCAGTGCAGGAAATCGATCAACTGAACATATTGCATGCCAGTATGCTGGCGATGCAACGTGCGGTGCTGGCGTTGTCCTGTCAGGTAGATCGGGTGCTGGTGGATGGCAATCGCTGCCCTGAGTTGCCTATGCCTTCTGAAGCGATAGTCGGTGGTGATGCCAGTCATGCCTGTATCAGTGCGGCATCAATTTTGGCCAAGGTAACCCGTGATCGGCAGATGGTTGAGTTGCATCTGCAGTATCCTGGCTATGGGTTCAATCGTCACAAGGGCTATCCCACACGGGAGCATTTACAGGCATTGCAGCGCCTGGGTCCACTGCTAGAACACCGGCGCAGCTTCAGGCCGGTTCGTGAAATCCTTGAAGGAGCTGATTGATATGACCGCCGATACCTTTGTACACCTGCGTGTGCACAGTGAATTTTCACTTTACGACGGCTTGGTTAAGGTCAAAAAGCTGGTGGCTGCGGCGGCAAAACAAGGGATGCCTGCTGTTGCCTTAACCGACCAGACTAACCTGTTTGCACTGATCAAATTTTACAAGGCGGCGTTAGCTGAAGGGGTAAAGCCCATTTGTGGTGTGGACCTCTGGTTGGCTCATCCTGAGGATGATAGCGCCGAGCCCTCGCGTCTGACACTCTTGGTTCGTAATGGCCGAGGCTATAAAAACCTGATGGAACTGGTATCGCGTGCCTATGCGGAAGGCCAGTCATTGCAGGATGACCGAGCTTTAGTGCGGCGTGAGTGGGTCAAGGAGAAGGCCGAGGGTTTGATTGCCTTGTCTGGGGCGTCACGTGGTGAAGTGGGTCGGGCCCTGCTGGAAGGGCATGCGGAACAGGCCATGGAGTTACTGCAGGAGTGGATGGCAGTATTTCCCGAGGCCTTCTATCTGGAAATACAACGTACCGGGCGTGCCAGTGATGAAGAACTGGTTCATGCCAGTGCCGAGTTGGCCAGTCAAACTGGCTGCCCGCTGGTGGCCACCAACGAAGTCATGTTCCTGTATGCCGAAGACTTTGATGCGCATGAGGCACGGGTGTGCATCAACCAGAGTCGTACCCTGGCTGACCCTTCGCGTCCACGTGATTACTCGGAACAACAATATTTTCGCAGTAGTCAGGAAATGGCGGAGTTGTTTGCTGATCTGCCATCGGCAATCAGTAACAGTGTCGCCATTGCTCGACGTTGTAACATTGAAATAGAGCTGGGGACCTACTATCTGCCGGAATATCCCATCCCTGAGGGGATGACGATGGATGAGTTCTTCCGCAAAGTGTCCTCTGATGGCCTGGCGTTTCGCTTAGAAACTATTTTGGATCCGGCGGCTCCAGACTATGCCGCCCAGCGCCAAATTTATGATGAACGCCTGACGTTTGAGCTGGATATTATTATTCAGATGGGCTTTCCCGGTTACTTCCTGATCGTCATGGACTTCATCCAGTGGGCCAAGGATAACGATATTCCGGTAGGTCCTGGCAGGGGATCGGGTGCGGGCTCACTGGTAGCCTATGCGCTGAAAATAACCGATCTGGATCCGCTCGAATATGACCTGCTGTTCGAGCGATTTCTAAATCCTGAACGTGTTTCCATGCCCGATTTCGATATCGACTTCTGCATGGATAACCGTGATCGGGTAATCGATTATGTTGCCGACCGTTATGGTCGTGATGCGGTATCGCAGATTATTACCTACGGTACCATGGCGGCGAAGGCGGTAGTGCGTGACGTTGCCCGAGTGCAGGGCAAACCGTTTGGTCTGGCGGATCGCTTGTCAAAAATGATTCCCTTTGAAGTGGGCATGACGCTGGGTAAAGCGATTGAGCAGGAGACGTTGCTCAAGGAGTTTATCGATGGCAGTGAAGAGGCGGCCGAGATCTGGGAGATGGCGCTCAAGCTGGAAGGCATTACCCGCAACGTAGGTAAGCATGCGGGCGGGGTCGTGATTGCGCCCACCCGCCTGACAGATTTTTCGGCGACCTATTGTGATGAGCAGGGGCAGGGCCTGGTCACTCAATATGATAAGAACGATGTGGAAGAAGCCGGTCTGGTTAAGTTTGACTTTTTGGGCTTGCGTACCCTGACGATTATTGATTGGGCCTTACGCACCATTAATCACTTGCGTCGGCGCAAAGGTGAGGAAGATCTCACCATTGAAAGTATCGACCTTGAAGATCCGCAGGTGTTTCAGATGTTGCAGCGGGCGGAAACTACCGCGGTGTTTCAGCTGGAATCCTCCGGCATGAAAGATCTGATCCGCCGCCTGCAACCCAGCCGTTTTGAAGATATTATCGCCCTGGTGGCACTGTTTCGTCCCGGACCTTTGCAGTCAGGCATGGTGGATGACTTTATCAACCGTAAGCATGGTCGGGCGCCCCTGGCCTGGCCACATCCGGATTACCAGCTCGATAGCCTGCAGCCGGTACTGGAACCAACCTATGGCATCATCCTGTATCAGGAACAGGTCATGCAGATTGCCCAGGTTATGGCGGGTTATTCACTGGGTGAAGCCGACTTGTTGCGTCGAGCAATGGGTAAAAAGAAAGCCGAAGAGATGGAAAAACAGCGGCAGTTCTTCCTGGATGGTTCCGTTAATCAGGGCATTGATGTCGGGCTTGCCGGGAGTATCTTTGATCTGGTAGAGAAGTTTGCCGGTTATGGTTTTAACAAATCGCACTCGGCGGCTTATGCCCTGGTGTCTTATCAGACCGCTTGGCTGAAGGCTTTCTATCCTGCGCCCTTTATGGCAGCGGTACTTTCTTCGGATATGCAGAACACCGATAAAGTGGTGATCTTCATTGAAGAGTGCCGGCAGATGAAACTGGTTGTGAATCTGCCTGATGTCAATGCCAGTGAGTTCATGTTTACCGTGAATGATGCCGGTGAAATAGTTTACGGTCTGGGCGCCGTTAAAGGTGTAGGTGAAGGGCCGGTCGAAGCGATTGTCAGTGCACGCCAGCAGGGCGGCGACTTTGTTGACCTGTTCGATTTTTGTGCCCGGGTGGGGGTTAAGCGCCTTAACAAGCGGGTGATGGAAGCCTTGGTACGCAGCGGTGCGCTGGATAAACTCGGCGCCAGACGCGCGGTGCTCTGGCAGGCGATTGGTGCGGCGTTGCAGACCGCTGATCAGGCGGCCCGGAATGCCGATGCCGGCATGCTCGATCTGTTTGGTGAAGTGGTAGAAGAGACAACGACCGATCCTTACGCTGACTTTATTCAGGTGCGCGACTGGACTGATAAAGAGCGGCTACTGGGCGAAAAAGAAACCCTCGGCCTGTATGTAACAGGACATCCGATCGACGAGTATGAGCCTGAATTATCCCGCCTGGTGAGTCGCAAGCTGGTAGATATTCAGCCACAGCGTGGACGCTCCCAGAAAATGGCTGGATTAGTCGTGGATCTGCGTATCAAGAAAACCAAGAAGGGCGATAACCTGTGCATCCTGACGCTGGATGATCGCAGCGCACGCATGGAAATCACCCTGTTTGGTGATACCTATGAGGCCTCGCGGCATCTGATCAATAAAGATGTGGTATTGGTGATCGAGGGTGAGGTGGCCCCGGATGATTATAATGGCGGCGTGCGTGTGCGCGGTCAGAGTGTTATGAATGTGACCCAGGCTCGGGCTCGCCATGCGAGTCGGCTGGAAATTAGTTGTGATCAGTCTTCGTTGACTGCTGCCCGGCTGCGACAACTCAGTGACTGTCTGACCAGCACCCGCCAGGCGACAGAGAAGCTCCCCCTGGCTTTACGTTTTCGCCGTGCCGATGCAGAAGGGGATCTTCTACTGGGCGAAGCCTGGCACTCGGAACCCTCCGATGATCAGATTATTGCCCTGAAAGAGATCTTTGGTAATCCGGCAGTACGTCTGGTTTGGCCTGACAACTGAGCGGTTTAGATTGTATTAGATAGTTCCTGAATTCAGGGTTGACATGTTGAAGTTGCATTGATAGCTTCAATGAAGGGATATGTATTAAATATTTAATGGATAAAATAATGCCACGTGCTCAGTGCATAACTGCATTGCCTTCTAATTAGGGGGTGATTGTCGATGTTTTTTACATACATTTATCGACATGGTTGGCGTTATACCTCCTTGGCTTTTTCTAATTTCTTACTGTGGCTTTCAGTGCTTCTTCAGTTGGGAGGACTGATGGTATTGGGGTCATCACGATCTGTTTACAGTCAACTCAGTGCTGAAATGGGGTATGAGGAAGGTACTCTAATGGGATCGCTGCTCCTGGAGCAACTTTTAGGGGGGGTAGGGTTATGGAGTTTTGCTTTGATCGCATTTATTGTTCTAGTAAAAGAATTTGTTGGGTTGGCTTTACTGCGAAGACTTAAGATTAATGGGGTGCTTTTTCTTATTTGTCTTGGACTAGTGGCTTACGTAATCACCATGCTTTATTACCTGCCAATTCAATAACATTTTCAATCCTGATTCTGAAGCAAGCCAAATTGAGCGGATGCTGATCATAGATATGGGCGCCCTTGACGGGGCGCTTCGTCACTGCAGCACGCCTCTTAGTTATAGCCTTCGGTATGGCGGTGTTTCATGTGGGGGGGCATTTTGGTTTTGGTGCTACTGATGCTATCCAGACTGGTGAACGGCTCGTTCAGCAGGTAGAATCCCACTATAAATAAATTTTAATTTTTGAATAACGCAGAACTGGAAGCACATGAATCCCAACTATCTCGATTTTGAACAGCCAATTGCAGAGCTGGAAGCCAAAATCAATGAGCTACGCCATGTCGGTGCTGGTAATGCAGATCTGAATCTGTCTGATGAGATCAATAATCTGCAGGAAAAAAGTAACCGTCAGACACGTTCAATCTTCAGCGATTTGAGTGCATGGCAAATATCACAAATCTCCCGTCATCCGCAGCGTCCTTATACGCTGGATTACCTGGCTTTAGCGTTTGATGATTTTGATGAGATACATGGTGATCGTCATTTTGCGGATGATCCGGCCATCGTCGGCGGAGTAGCGCGCTTGGATGGCGTTCCCGTGGTGGTTATCGGTCATCAGAAAGGTCGGGAAGTTAAAGAAAAAGTACGGCGTAACTTTGGTATGCCACGACCTGAAGGTTACCGCAAGGCCTTGCGGATCATGGAGATGGCTGAACGTTTCAGTTTACCAGTGCTGACTTTTATCGACACCCCCGGCGCTTACCCTGGTATTGATGCGGAAGAGCGTGGCCAGTCGGAAGCTATCGCGTTTAACCTGGCCAAAATGTCTCAGTTGAAAACTCCGATTATCTCTACCGTCATCGGTGAGGGCGGATCGGGTGGTGCGCTGGCTATCGGTGTTTGTGATGAGTTGCTGATGCTGCAATATGGTACTTATTCGGTGATTTCGCCGGAAGGCTGTGCCTCCATTTTGTGGAAAAGCGCCGAACGGGCTCCTGACGCGGCCAAAGCCATGGGGATCAACTCTCAGCGTCTGCATGAGCTGGGGCTGGTGGACCGGGTGATTCCGGAGCCTCTGGGTGGTGCTCATCGTAATCCAACGGATATGGCGGCTAGCCTGAAAGTTCAGTTGCAGGAATCACTGGAGCGACTCACGCAGATGGATACGGATACTTTGGTAGAGCGTCGTTATAAGCGCTTGATGTCTTACGGAATCGGCTCGGTCTGAGTCGCACTTTGCACCGGGTATGAAGGATCCTGTCGCTTTATTGGCTCGCTTACCCGGTCGCTTCCCTGATGCCAAACGCTGGTTGATTGCTTACAGTGGTGGGCTGGACTCTCAGGTCTTGCTTGCTGCGGCGGCTGACGCCTTGCCTCAATCTCAGCTATTAGCTGTTCATGTTCATCATGGTTTGCAAGCCGCCGGGGATGACTGGGCAGCCAGTTGCCAGCGTCATTCGAACGAACTAAACATCGATTTTCAGTTGTGTCGAGTGGCTCCGCAGAGCAGCTCTGAAGCAGCTGCACGGGATGCACGTTACCAGGCTTTTTCTACCCTGATGCAGCCAGGTGATGTGTTGTTGATGGCGCATCATGCCAATGATCAGGCCGAAACTCTTCTTTATCGATTGATCCGTGGAGCCGGAGTGGCTGGCTTGTCGGCCATGCCGGTGGAGCGCTCGTTGGGTCAGGGTCGGCTGGTACGTCCTTTGCTGTCACTGACACGTAATGAGTTGGAAGGCTGGGCTAAACAGCGTGAACTTCGCTGGGTTGAAGACCCATCCAATACTGTGCAGCAGTATGCACGTAACTATCTGCGCCATACGGTAATGCCTGCGATTACACAGCGCTGGCCTGGGGCTGTTAGCCGGTTTGTAGAAACCGCAGGCTTTATGGCTGAAGCCCGCGAACTGCTTGATGTTCTGGCAGAACAGGACGCGGCCTCTTGCCTGGAAGCGCCGGAAGTACTTCAGTTACCTGTATTGTCTCAGTTGTCAGACGCGCGCCAGAATAATCTGTTGCGTTATTGGCTGCACAGTCACCAGTGGGTGCTGGGGGGGGAGTCCTTGCGTCAACTGCGCTGTCAGTTCCTTCAGGGTAAGGCTAATCCTGAGCGCTTGTTGCAGCTACAACCGGATCTGCAGTTACGCACCTACCGGGAGCGGCTGTTCCTGTGGCGTCCTTCCTTGCTGTCTGCTTCCTTAATAGCAGGACCGCTGACCTTGCAACCAGGTGATAGAATTTCGCTCGCAGGTGGTGTTCTGCAGGTTGAAGGCAGCACATCTGCTGATAGCTGTACTCTGCAACTGAAATACCGTCAGGGTGGTGAACGTCTTCGCCCTGCTAATCGGGGTGTGGGTATTAGCTTATCTCAGCTTTTTCAAGAGGTTGGTGTGCCTCCCTGGCTAAGAGATAGCTGGCCGCTGCTGTGTGATGATAGTGGCATACTGGTGGTGCCAGGCATCTGCGAAGATCAGCGCTGGCAGGGCAAATCAAATCTATCTTGCCTCTGGCAACCTTTTGGATTGTCTGGGGAGCCATTTTTTTGTTAGTATGCAATACCATCTTGACCCCTCCTAAAATCACGACTTTTACAGGTTTCGCATGACGCGCTATATATTCGTCACAGGCGGTGTAGTGTCCTCACTGGGCAAAGGTATTGCCTCAGCTTCACTGGCAGCCATTCTTGAGGCCCGCGGCCTTAAGGTCACTATGCTTAAGCTCGATCCATACATCAATGTGGATCCGGGTACCATGAGTCCTTTTCAGCATGGAGAGGTTTTTGTTACCGATGATGGTGCCGAAACAGATCTTGATCTGGGGCACTATGAGCGATACATCCGCACGACTATGAATCGGCGGAATAACTTTACCACCGGTCGTGTTTATCAGCACGTGCTGCGCAAAGAGCGTCGTGGTGACTACCTTGGTGGCACAGTGCAGGTGATTCCTCACATTACCGATGAGATCAAACGACGTGTCATTGAAGGTGCCAGTGGTGCCGAAGTGGCCTTGGTCGAAATTGGTGGCACTGTGGGTGATATTGAATCCCTGCCGTTCCTTGAAGCCGTTCGTCAGTTGCGCATCGAAGTAGGTGCCAATAATGCGCTGTTTATGCATCTGACCCTGGTGCCTTACATTGCTACAGCGGGTGAAACCAAAACCAAACCCTCTCAGCACTCGGTAAAAGAATTGCGTTCCATCGGTATCCAACCGGATATTCTGGTGTGCCGTTCCGAACAGCCTTTACCGTCCTCTGCGCGGCGCAAGCTGGCGATGTTCACTAATGTGGAAGAGCGTGCGGTGATCTCCTTGCCCGATGCTCAGTCCATCTATTCAATCCCGCGTATGTTGTTTGAGCAGGCGCTAGACGAAATCGTTACCGATCGTTTTCGTATTGACTGCCCACCGGCCGATCTGCAGGAATGGGATAGAGTCTCTGATTGCTTCCTGAATCCGGATGGCGAAGTGCGTATTGCCATGGTCGGTAAGTATATGGAGCTGCTGGATGCATATAAATCGCTGATAGAGGCGATTACACATGCCGGTATCGCGCTGCGTAAAAAAGTACGTATCGACTATATAGATTCAGAAAAAGTTGAGCGTGAAGGCACCGGTATCCTAGAAAATGTTTCCGCCATACTTGTACCCGGTGGATTCGGTGAGCGTGGCGTTGAAGGCAAAATTATAGCGGCCCGTTATGCGCGTGAGAACAAGGTGCCTTACCTGGGTATCTGTCTGGGTATGCAGGTTGCCGTAATTGAGTATGCGCGTAACGTTGCCGGGTTGGCAGAGGCCAACTCCACCGAGTTTGATAAAAAGTCCGCACACCCGGTGATCGGCTTGATTACCGAATGGGTTGATCTGGATGGCAATGTAGAGCAACGCAGTGATGACACTGACTTGGGTGGCACCATGCGCTTGGGTGCTCAGGTTTGTCATCTCACCGAAGGTTCACGTTCGGCGCAGGTCTATGGCGCAACGGAGATCAGAGAACGGCATCGGCATCGTTACGAAGTGAATAATCACTATGTTCCTCTGCTGGAGCAAGCCGGTCTGTTGATTGCAGGGCGTTCAGCCGATGGTGAGTTGGTCGAAGTGGTTGAGGTGCCCGATCATCCGTGGTTTGTAGCCTGCCAGTTTCATCCTGAGTTTACTTCTACCCCTCGTTACGGCCATGGTCTGTTCACTGGGTTTATTCAAGCGGCACTGGATTACTCAGTGCAGAACTGAAAGTTTTGTTACCTACTTAATCGGAGAGTAAAAGTTATGGCAAAGATTGCTGATATCAAAGCGCGTGAGGTTCTGGATTCGCGTGGCAACCCCACGGTTGAAGCCGACGTGATCCTGGAATCCGGTGTTGTCGGCAGCGCTTGTGCGCCTTCCGGTGCCTCTACCGGTTCCCGTGAAGCACTGGAGTTGCGTGATGGCGATAAATCACGTTATCTGGGCAAAGGCGTTTTGAAAGCAGTCGCCGCTGTAAATACTACCATCCGTCAGGCTCTGCTGGGTATGGATGTTACTGATCAACGTGCGCTGGATGGCAAGATGCTGGCGCTTGATGGTACGGCCAATAAGTCTGTACTGGGTGCTAACGCGATACTGGCTGTGTCCTTGGCCGCCGCTAAAGCGGCGGCTACAGCCAAAGGCATGCCGCTCTACGCCCATATTGCCGAGATCAATGGCACGCCGGGTCAGTACTCTATGCCCTTGCCGATGATGAATATCCTCAATGGCGGTGAGCATGCTGATAACAACGTGGATATTCAGGAATTCATGGTGCAGCCGGTTAACTTTACTAGCTTCAGTGAAGGTCTGCGTTGTGGTGTCGAAATTTTTCATGCACTCAAAGCGGTATTGAAAGCGCGCGGTTTGAACACGGCTGTTGGCGATGAAGGTGGTTTTGCGCCTAACCTGGGTTCCAACGAAGAAGCCCTGGTGGTGATTCGTGAAGCGGTGCAGCAAGCTGGCTACGAATTGGGTAAAGACGTTACCCTGGCACTGGATTGTGCCGCCTCTGAGTTTTACAAAGCCGGTCAGTATGATCTGGCGGGTGAAGGTCAGGTGTTTGATGCGGCCGGTTTTGCTGATTACCTGAAAATGCTGTCAGAAAAATATCCGATTGTGTCTATCGAAGATGGTATGGATGAGTCTGACTGGGCTGGCTGGGCTGATCTGACACGTAAAATCGGTGACAAGGTTCAACTGGTGGGTGATGATTTGTTTGTTACCAACACAGAAATCTTGCAAGAAGGTATTGAAAAAGGTATCGCCAACTCAATCCTGATCAAGTTTAACCAGATAGGCTCGCTGACTGAAACCCTGGACGCGATCCGTATGGCCAAAGACGCCGGTTACACAGCGGTTATTTCTCACCGCTCTGGCGAAACGGAAGATACCACGATTGCGGATCTGGCTGTCGGAACGGCTGCCGGTCAGATAAAAACCGGTTCACTTTGCCGCTCTGATCGTGTAGCCAAGTATAACCGTTTGTTGCGTATTGAAGCGGAGTTGGGTGATAAAGCAGTCTACAACGGCTTGTCTGAAATCAAAGGTCAGGCCTGATAGTTGTTGTCAGGCTGTCTGAAGGGGGGAGTACCCCCCTGTTTAGGCGGGTAACCTCGTGTTTCGTCTGTTAATTATAATCTTGTTGCTGATGTTGGCTGGGCTACAGTACCGGCTTTGGCTCGGAGATCCCAACCTGCGTCAGGTTTGGCAACTGGAGCAGGCGATTTTGGAACAGCGTCGAGAAAATCAGCTTTTGGCTGAACGTAATCAGCGTCTTGAAGCGGAAGTGGCTGATCTTAAAGAAGGGGTGAAAGCCATTGAAGAGCGGGCGCGTAGTGAAATGGGGTTGATTCAGGAAGGTGAAACTTTTTACCGTCTGATTGAGCCGGATACCCGCCGGAGGCCTCAACCTTGAATCTTGTAGATCTGTTGCTCCGTCACCCGGATGCCTACTTATTGGGCGAGCCAACAGGTACTGCCGTTATTAGGCGCTGTGCCGAAGACTTTTGTGTTGAAGAAAATCTCGGCTTTGAACCGGACGGTGCGGGCGAACATCAATTTCTGTTCATTCGCAAGACGGGTGAGAACACTGATTGGGTTGCTCAGCAACTGGCTCGTTTTACCAAAACCCATCCCCGCGATATCGGCTATGCTGGCAAAAAAGACCGTCATGCTGTCACTGATCAGTGGTTTAGTGTGCGCCTTCCCTTGGGTGTGCAACTTGATTGGTCCGCTTTTGAAACTGACTCCATTCAGGTGCTCAGGCAAGCTCGCCATAGCCGTAAACTGAAAACTGGCGTGCTGCAAGGTAATCGTTTCAGTCTGCGCTTGCGTGATGTCAGTCATCCGGATGAGCTGCAGCAGCGCTTTGATCAGTTGAAAACATCCGGTGTACCTAACTATTTCGGCGAGCAGCGCTTCGGCCATAATTATGGCAATATCAGCAAAGGCGAATTGCTGATTGCCGGACAGTTACGTGATAAGAATCGTCAGAAGCGCGGTCTGTATATTTCAGCTCTGCGTTCAGCGTTATTTAATCAAGTGGTGTCTGCTCGGATTCAGCAGGGTGTCTGGAACAAGGTTGCCCCCGGCGATGTATTGATGCTTAATGCCAGTCAGAGCTGTTTTGTCTGCACTGATGAGGCCGAGTTAGATTGTCAATCACGCTTGCAGCAAGGCGATCTGCATTTGACTGCACCCCTCTGGGGTCAGGGTGGATTGATGACACAAGACGCCATGGCTGAATTCGAACAAGCGGTGGTGTCTCCCTGGCAAGACTGGTGTGCCGGATTGGAAGCTCTGGGGCTGAGACAAGAGCGTCGTGCCGCCAGGGTGCTGTTACAAGCACCGCTGTTGGAACAAGAATCGGATTCGGTCTGGCGGATCAGTTTTGGCTTGCCAGCGGGAGCCTTCGCAACCAGTCTGCTGCGTGAGCTCTGCCAACCAGAAAATGAAAAAGCGGTATCAGGCTGCTCTGCTGAAGTGGATGAGCAGCATCAAAGTGCTAATTAAAAAATACTGCCAGACAGTATTCAGAGAGAAGAGATGAAAATTTTAGTCTCCAATGATGATGGGGTATATGCACCGGGGCTGGCTATTCTTGCAGAAGCGCTGCGTCAGGATGCCGAGGCACTCTGTGTGGTTGCACCGGATCGTAATCGTAGTGGTGCCAGTAATTCCCTGACACTGGATCGCCCTTTGGAAACCTACCATCACACCAGTGGTTATTTCAGTATTAACGGAACCCCGACTGACTGCGTGCATTTAGGCCGTTCCGGTTTGTTTGTGGATGGTTTTGTGCCAGATATCGTGGTTTCCGGTATTAATGTCGGTGCCAACCTGGGTGATGATGTGCTTTATTCAGGCACTGTAGCGGCAGCCATGGAAGGGCGCACCTGCCGTTTACCTCCGATCGCTGTGTCGATGGACAGTTTTCACCCGAAGCATTTTGCTACAGCAGCTGAAATTGTTCGCAGTATTGTGGCTAAGCTGGAGTCTTTGGTGATTGCTCCGCGTACGGTACTCAATATCAATATACCAGATTTGCCGATGGATCAGATTCAGGGAATTCATGTCACTCGCTTAGGACATCGTTTGGCGGCCAACCTGCCGGTGGCAACCGAGGATCCACGCGGTAAAGTTCGTTACTGGATTGCAGGTGCCGGAGAGGTGGCCGATCGCGAACCTGGTACAGACTTTTATGCACTTGAACAGAAATGTGTTTCTGTGACACCTCTGCAAATCGACATGACCCACTATTCGGGCATGGATAATCTGGCTAGCTGGCTAGAGGCGCTGTGATGGATCTGGATCTTCAGGGGATCGGCATGACCTCGCGACGCACGCGTGAGCGCCTGATCACCCGTTTGCGTGAAAAAGGCATCGCCAATATGCGTGTTCTGGATACCATTCTGGCGACACCGCGGCACCTGTTTCTGGACGAAGCCCTGGCACATCGTGCCTACGAGGATACATCTCTTCCTATCGGTTTTAATCAAACCATTTCACAGCCTTACACAGTAGCCAGAATGACCGAAGCCTTACTGGCCGGCGGGCCGTTGCAGACAGTGCTTGAAGTGGGAACCGGGTCGGGCTACCAGACGGCGGTTCTGGCGCAGTTGGTGGAACAGCTATATAGTGTCGAGCGCATTCGTCCGCTGCAGGAAAAAGCCCGCAGTCGTCTGCAGCGGTTAAAACTCTACAATGTCATGTTGCGTCATAGTGATGGCGGCATGGGTTGGCCAGAAAAAGGCCCTTTCGATGGTATTCTGGTAACTGCTGCGCCGGCCGAGGTACCACCGGAATTACTTGAGCAGTTAGCCCCGGGTGGTCGTCTGGTTATACCGGTCGGAGGGGATCTGCAGCAATTGAAGCTGGTTATACGTCATGATGACGACAACTATACGACAGAAGTGCTCGAGGGGGCCAAGTTTGTGCCTCTGCTCAGTGGGCTGATACGCTGAAAGGATTAATATTTTAATGCAGCGAAGCAAAAAAGATTATGTGGTTTTAGCCGGTAAAGGCGTGCTGATGGGAGCCGCTGATGCCGTTCCGGGTGTATCAGGTGGCACGGTAGCCTTCATAACCGGTATTTACGAAGAGCTTATTCACAGTATTCGCCAATGTGGTCCAGATGCTTTAAAAATCTTGTTTACTCAGGGTTTCAAAGCCTTGTGGGCGCACATAAATGGGACTTTTCTGTTGATTTTGCTCAGCGGCATTGTATTCAGTCTGCTGACCCTGGCACGGGTGGTGCTCTATCTGCTGGATCAGCATCCTGTGTTGCTTTGGTCATTCTTTTTTGGTCTGATTCTGGCCTCTACCTGGAGTATCATGCGTCACACTGGGCGTTTGAGTCTGAATGTGCTGGCGGTCTTTATATTAGGCACTCTAGTGGCTCTGCAAATTACCTCCATGACACCGACTGTGACTGATCCCAGTTATCTGATGATCTTTATGTCTGGCATGGTTGCTATTTGTGCGATGATTTTACCCGGTATTTCCGGTAGTTTTATTCTGTTGTTATTAGGAATGTACGCCCCGGTGTTGATGGCCCTTAAAGGGTTGCAGCTGGATTTTATCGTGGTGTTTGTGTTGGGTTGTATTACCGGATTGCTAAGCTTCTCACGCATTTTGAGCTGGGCCTTTGCGCATTACCGTGTGCTGACTTTGTCGTTGCTGGGCGGTTTTATGCTGGGTTCGCTGAATATGGTCTGGCCTTGGAAGTATACCCTGTCGTACAGTATCAATGGGCAGGGAAACGAGGTACCACTGCAACAGAAAAATATTTTACCGGATACTTTTTACGCCCTGACCGGTCAGGATCCCTTGACGTTAGCCGCCATAGGTTTGATGTTCGTGGGTATGGTTTTAGTTCTGATACTGGACAGGCGCTGAACGGGAGATAACGTGAGCAGGGGCAGGATCAGTTTTATTGTTATGATACTGTCGCTGGGGCTGATACAGAGCTGCAGCACTGGGTATGCACCTGTTACCGAGCGCTCCATGGGGGCTCGCCAGGTCGGTGTGCCTGTGACCTCATCTCAACGTGCCAGCAACCGAGCGGCGCCCTTGCCCAATCCAGGCAGCTACAGGGTGCAGCGTGGTGACACACTTTACTCAATATCCTGGCGCTATGGCCTGGATTATCGTGAGGTGGCACGCTGGAATAATGTCAACGAGCGTTTCCAGATATACCCAGGCCAGCTGTTGAGTCTATCCCGCTCCGGTGGTACACCGGTTACCACTACAACTTCGCCAACAACTACTGTGCAGTCCACACCGGCATCACCTACTCAGCCAACTTCATCAAGTCAGTCAACAACACCGACACGTCAGGCAACTACCCCGAGTACATCTTCAACTACGCCCACGGCGGCAGTTGCCGGACAGCCTGTCTGGCGTTGGCCTGCGGAGGGTCAGATTATTCGCCGCTTCTCCGCTATAGAAGGGGGGAGTAAAGGCATTGATATTGCCGGTAAAGCAGGTGATTCTGTAGTCGCTGCGGCTGATGGGCGGGTTGTCTATGCTGGCAGTGGGCTGCTTGGCTACGGAAATCTGGTAATTATCAATCATAATCGGCAGTTTTTAAGTGCATACGCGCACAACAGTCGCATTTTGGTGAGTGAAAATGATATGGTTGAATCAGGTACGAAAATCGCCGAGATGGGGCAGACAGGTGCTGATCGTGTGCAGTTGCATTTTGAAATCCGGCGCGATGGAAAGCCCGTAGATCCATTAGCGTATCTTCCAAAACGATAACAAAAATACTGGATAATCCAGAGTCTTTACTGAAGGGTTAGCAGATGGTGTCAATGAACGATAGCGATAAAATTGACGATGAGTTCGCAATGGACTCGGATGATCTGGTCGATGAGCTCGATCAACAGGATGAGGAAGACAGTGACAATGAGGTCGATGAGTTCATGAATAGTAGCCGCGGACGGGGCAGTGCAACACATCAGGATCTGATGAATGCCAAAAGTCTTGATGCAACACAGATCTATTTGAATGAGATTGGATTCTCTCCACTCCTATCGGCTGAGGAGGAGGTCTATTTTTCCCGACTTGCACTCAAAGGAGATGATGCAGCCCGCAAACGCATGATTGAAAGTAATCTTCGCTTGGTAGTTAAGATTGCTCGACGCTATATCAACCGTGGTCTGACCCTGCTTGACTTGATTGAAGAAGGCAATCTGGGCCTGATTCGCGCCGTAGAGAAATTTGACCCTGAACGCGGCTTTCGCTTCTCGACCTATGCCACCTGGTGGATACGTCAGACCATTGAGCGCGCCATTATGAATCAGACACGTACCATCCGTTTGCCGATTCATGTGGTAAAAGAGCTGAACCTTTATCTGCGTGCTTCACGGCAATTGGCACAAAAACTTGATCATGAACCTACGGCTGAAGAGATAGCCGCGCTGGTCGAACGGCCTGTCGAAAGTGTGGAGCGCATGCTCGGTTTGAATGAGCGGGTAGCTTCTATTGATGTCCCGGGGGCCGGTGGCAGTGACAAACCCTTGTTGGATACGCTTGCCGATACCGAGGGTAGTGATCCGGAGTCGCTGCTACAAACTACCAATATCAGCGGTAATCTGAATCGCTGGCTGGATATGTTACCGGACAAACACGCTGAAGTGATTGCGAGACGCTTCGGTTTACGTGGTTACGAAATGAGCACGCTTGAGGAGGTCGGCAATGAAATTGGCCTGACACGAGAGCGTGTCAGGCAGATACAAGTTGAAGGCCTGAGAAAGCTACGCGAAATCGTAGAAAAAAATGGTTTGAATGGTGAAGACCTGTTGCAATAGCAATCAGGCTTCACCAACCAAGGCTTTCAATTCATAAACCAGATCCAGTGCCTGGCGTGGTGTTAAACTATCCGGGCACAGTTTTTTGAGCTTTTGCTCAGCGGGTCCTGGTTGTGCTGCAAACATATCCGGTTGCATCGGACCGGGTGTCAGCGGTTTTTCATGTTGACCTGGAACGGGTCGAGTATCCTGCTCCAACTGAATCAATTTTTCTCTTGCTCTGTGTATTACTGACTGAGGTACCCCAGCCAGTTGGGCAACCTGTAAGCCATAACTCTGATTGGCAGCACCCTCTCTGACTTCATGCATGAAAACGATCGAGTCCTGATGCTCCACAGCTGTGAGGTGGACATTGCGGATACCGCTGATACGTTCAGGCAGGGTTGTCAGCTCAAAGTAATGGGTTGCAAACAAAACCATGGCTTTGACTTCTGTGGCCAGATGTTCAGCGCAGGACCAGGCCAGGGAAAGTCCGTCAAAGGTGCTGGTTCCACGTCCGACTTCATCCATCAACACCAGGCTGTAGGGTGAAGCGTTATGCAGGATATTGGCAGTTTCATGCATCTCGACCATAAAGGTGGAGCGGCCACCGGCCAAGTCATCCGATGACCCCATGCGGGTGAATATCCGGTCAGTTAAGCCAATGCGGGCGGCTTCGGCGGGCACGTAGCTACCAATCTGTGCCAGCAGGGTAATCAGAGCGACCTGGCGCATATAGGTGGACTTACCACCCATGTTCGGACCGGTAATGATCAGCATGGGCTGCTCCTGGTGCAGATACAGATCATTAGCAACAAAGGGCGTGTCATTCACCTGTTCTACTACCGGATGACGACCCGCGGTAATTTCAATAACGGGATCCTGGGTTAACTGCGGGCGGCAATAATTCAAGGATTGAGCGCGTTCTGCTAAACAGCAGAGCAGATCAAGCTCTGCCAGTGCCGCTGCCGAGAGTTGCAGTGGACCTATCTGTTCGGCCAGTGTTTCCAGCAGCGCCTCATAGAGTTGTTTTTCCCGTGCTAATGCGCGCCCCTTGGCGCTGAGTGCCTTGTCTTCAAACTCTTTCAGCTCTGGTGTAATGAAGCGCTCGGCATTTTTCAGTGTCTGACGACGGATATAGTCAGCCGGTACGGTATCTGACTGGCTGCGACTGAGTTCAATATAGTAACCATGCACGCGGTTGTAACCGACCTTCAGTGATGCAATACCGGTGCGCTCACGTTCGCGCTTCTCCAGTTGCAGCAGGTAGTCACCCGCATGCTCGCTAAGGCCACGAAGTTCATCAAGCTCAGCATCATAACCGTTGGCAATCACACCGCCATCACGGATAACCACCGGTGGGCCATCAATGATGGCACGTTGAAGCAGTGCGGCCAAAGTTGGGAATTCGGCAATTTCAGTAGAGAGTTCCGCAATTCTGACCGCATCAACTGGCTGCATGGCGGCCTGTATAGTGGGTAGTGCCTGGAGAGCATCCCGCAGACGCTCCAGATCCCTTGGACGAGCGGAGCGTAGGGCAACACGTGACAGAATACGCTCGCAGTCACCGATGGGCTGAAGTGTTTCAGCCAGGCGTTCAAAACGATAGTCTTCCAATAGCCAGCGGATGGCATCCTGACGCTGTTGCAGGCGGCTAAGGTCTCGTAGGGGGCGGTGTAGCCAACGCTTCAGCAGCCGGCTCCCCATGGCCGTACGGGTACGATCCAAAACTGATGCCAAGGTGTTTTCGCGCCCACCACCGAGATTGGTGTCCAATTCAAGGTTTCGGCGTGTGGCGGCATCTAGTTGCAGTGTTTCACTGCGGTCTTCAACTTGCAAGCGGCGGATATGTGGCAAGCTGCTGCGCTGGGTATCACGGGCATATTGTAGCAGGCACCCGGCGGCACAAATCGCCAGTGGCAGGTGCGTACAACCAAATCCATCCAGATTGCTGACGTTAAATTGTTGGCATAACAGGCGTTCAGCCGTGCCTTGTTCGAAGTACCAGGGTGGCTGATGATGAACACCTTTACGCTGCAGCAGCTCTGGTGGCAGTGAGGTGGATTCATCGTATAGAATCTCAGCGGGTTGAAGTCGTTCAATTTCCGCGATCAGATCGGTTTCTGATTCTATCTGCAACAGGCTGAAGCGCCCGGAACTGAGGTCAAGTTGTGCCAGTCCTGATAGGTTGTTCTGACGCAGTACGGCAACCAGCAGGTTATCACTGGTGGCTTCAAGAAAGGCTTCGTCAGTCAACGTGCCGGGTGTGACAATGCGTGCAACCTGCCGGTCTACTGGCCCTTTGCTGGTGGCAGGATCCCCCACTTGCTCACAGACAACCACCGATACGCCCTGGCGTACCAGTCGGGCAATATAGCCCTCGGCTGCATGATAGGGTACGCCGGCCATAGGAATGGGTTTCCCACCTGACTTGCCGCGTGCTGTCAGCGATATATCCAGTAATTGAGCGGCACGCTTGGCGTCATCATAGAAAAGCTCGTAAAAGTCGCCCATGCGATAAAACAGCATCTGCTGTGGATGTTCAGCCTTAAGCCGGAGATACTGTTGCATCATTGGCGTGTGCTGAGATAAATCTTCCTTAGACATGATCACCTTATCTCTAATCGATCTCTTGTAAACCGCCCATAACAAGCTTTAGTGGTTGCCTAGGCTTGTTGGTTTCGACAGGGGTGATACGATACGGGATTTCGGGCGAATGTGGAACGAAGTGATACACTCTAAGTTATGTAGATGATGGGTAAACACAGGAAGCTATAAAAATGAGAGATCTCGCTCGGGAAGTTGGGCTGGCGCTGCTGAATCAAAACGCCAGAATGGTTACAGCCGAGTCTTGTACCGGAGGATGGGTTGCCGAGCTTCTAACGCAGATACCGGGTTCGTCGGCCTGGTTTGATTCAGGTTATGTCACCTATTCCAATCAGGCAAAACAGCGGATGCTGGGAGTGAGTGCTGAAACCCTGCTGGTGAAAGGCGCCGTGTCTGAGCCTGTGGTTGTACAAATGGCTGAGGGGGCAAGGCAGGATGCCGATGTTGATATCGCTGTGGCTATCAGTGGCGTTGCCGGGCCGGATGGTGGCAGTGAGCGTAAGCCGGTGGGGACTGTCTGGTTTGCCTGGGCCATCCGTGGCTATCCCACCGTAACCTGTTTGTCATTTTTCTCTGGCGACCGACAGGCCATTCGTGCGCAGGCGGTAGAGCAGGCGCTGAACGGTGTGTTAGCTTATCTGCCAGCACAGACTTGCATTCCTGAAAAAATATGAAATAATACTGTTCATGTATACAGTATTATCTGTAAAGCCCTAATGCTAAACCCAGAGGTTATAATTCAATGGACGAGAACAGAAAGAAAGCGCTTGATGCGGCACTGTCTCAAATAGAACGTCAGTTCGGTAAAGGCGCGGTAATGCGTATGGGGGATCATCCACGGGAAGCGATTCCAAGTGTTTCCACCGGCTCGCTTGGTCTTGATATAGCCTTGGGATTGGGTGGTTTGCCTTATGGTCGCGTTGTGGAAATTTATGGACCTGAGTCTTCAGGTAAAACAACGCTGACACTGCAGGTTATTGCACAAGCACAGAAGCAGGGTAAAACCTGTGCATTTGTGGATGCGGAACATGCGCTGGATCCCATCTATGCAGAAAAACTGGGCGTTGATGTTGATTCGCTGCTGGTTTCCCAGCCGGATACCGGTGAGCAAGCGCTGGAAATCACCGATATGCTGGTACGCTCAAATGCGGTGGATGTCATCGTCGTTGACTCAGTAGCGGCACTGACCCCCAAGGCTGAAATCGAAGGTGAAATGGGTGATTCTCATATGGGGCTGCAGGCGCGCTTGATGTCGCAGGCATTGCGCAAGATGACCTCTAATGTAAAAAATGCCAATACGCTGCTGATTTTTATCAACCAGATTCGCATGAAAATCGGGGTTATGTTCGGATCACCGGAAACGACAACCGGGGGCAATGCGTTGAAGTTTTATGCCTCTGTGCGGTTGGATATTCGCCGTATCGGTTCGGTAAAGCAGGGTGACGAGATCGTGGGCAATGAGACCCGGGTTAAAGTGGTTAAAAACAAGGTTGCACCTCCCTTTAAACAGGCTGAATTTCAGATCATGTATGGTAGTGGTATTTACCATATGGGCGAGGTTATTGACCTGGGTGTGAAAGAAGGGCTGGTGGACAAGTCTGGTGCCTGGTATGCCTACAAGGGTGACAAGATCGGACAGGGCAAGGCTAATGCCGCTAAATACCTGGAAGAGCACCCAGAGGTCGCGGATGAAATTGAATTAGAGATTCGCCACCGTCTACTGGCAACGTCCGTGAAGTCTGAAAAGGCTGAGGCCTCCGAGGAGCCGCAACTGGACTTATCTTGAAGTTTCGCTACACTGCCTTCTAGGAAGAATGCAGTTACTGCATCAGGCCTTTTCAGCCGCGTTGTGCTGAACATCCTTGCGCTGAAAGGCCGCTTGATGCAATCATCCTGCAACAGGATGTTGATTTTCTATGAAGCCGCTACTAGACCGACAAGCTCTTAAAAATAAAGTTATCGCTTTTTTGGCCCGGCGTGAGTATTCGCGGGCAGAGCTTGTCTTGCGTCTCAAATCCAAGTCTGAATCCCCTGATGTACTGGAAAATGTTCTCGACGAACTGGAGGCTTCTGGCTACCAGAGTGACCGGCGTTTTGCCGAGATGTTTATCCGCAATCGCCTAGGGCAGTGCTGGGGTGGCGAGCGGATCCGTTATGAGCTTCGGCAAAAAGGGATCTGTAAGTCGCTGACCTCTGAGTTATTACAGGAGCAATCACCTGACTGGGATTTGCTTGCACGAACTTTAGTCGAAAAACGTTTCGGTGAAACGCTGGCTGTTGATTTGAAGGAACAGGCTAAACGGCTTCGCTACCTTGTGAATCATGGCTTTAGCTATGATCAGGCTCAGCGTGCGCTTAAAACGGATTTGCCATGACAATGCAAGGAAAAACATCGTACATTTTATTGTTATTCTATATAATCTCCGGTCATTTTCGGACCCGTACCAGGTAGCAGAAGGTTAATTATGCAATTCATGACCAGTGCAGAGATACGTCAGGCTTTTCTTGAATATTTCAGAGAGCAGGGACATACCATTGTTGGGTCCAGTTCGCTGATACCCGGGAATGATCCTACCCTGTTGTTTACTAATGCCGGGATGGTGCAATTCAAGGATGTATTTCTGGGCACCGATAAACGTGACTATAGCCGCGCGACGACATCTCAGCGCTGTGTACGCGCGGGTGGTAAGCATAACGACCTTGAAAATGTGGGTTATACCGCACGCCACCACACGTTCTTTGAGATGTTGGGTAATTTTAGTTTTGGTGATTATTTTAAGCGGGAAGCCATCGGCTTTGCCTGGACTTTCCTGACACAAGTATTGCAGTTGCCTGCTGAACGTCTGTGGGTGACTGTGCACCATAGTGATGATGAAGCCGAGAAAATCTGGAAAGACGAAATCGGTGTTGATCCTGAGCGCTTCTCCAAGCTGGATGAGGATAATTTCTGGTCGATGGGTGATACTGGCCCTTGCGGACCCTGTACCGAAATATTCTTTGACCATGGTCCCGAGGTCGCCGGTGGCCCGCCGGGCAGTCCTGATGAAGACGGTGATCGCTATATAGAAATCTGGAATATCGTGTTTATGCAGTACAATCGTTCTGCTGATGGTGCTATGGCTCCTTTGCCGAAACCGTCGGTAGATACGGGTATGGGGCTGGAGCGTGTTGCGGCTGTATTGCAACAGGTGCATAGCAATTATGAGATTGACCTGTTTCGCGATTTACTGGCGGCGGCAGCTGAGGCGGTAGGTTGTGTTGATCAGCAGCAGAAATCTTTACGTGTTATTGCTGACCATATTCGTTCCAGTTGTTTCCTGATCACAGATGGTGTGGTGCCCTCGAATGAAGGCCGCGGTTATGTGTTAAGGCGCATTGTGCGCCGTGCCATTCGCCATGGTAACAAATTGGGCGCCCAGGGTACGTTTTTCTACAAGCTGGTTAAGGCTATGGCTGACATCATGGGGGAGGCCTACCCGGAGTTGCGCTTACAGCAGGCGCAAATTGAAAAAATATTATTGAAAGAAGAGCAGCAGTTTGCGCGCACGCTGGATAACGGCATGGGCATTCTTGAGCAGGCTATTGCTTCGCTGACTGGCAAGGAATTGCCGGGTGAAACCGTGTTTCGCTTGTATGATACCTATGGCTTCCCCGTGGATTTGACCGCTGATGTGGCGCGCGAACATGATCTGACTTTGGATATGGAGGGCTTTGAAGCCGCCATGCAGGCCCAGCGTCAGCGTGCCCGCGCGGCTGGGCAGTTTAGTGTGGATTATAACGAGCAGTTGCAGCTGGATGGTGAGACTTGCTTTAACGGTTATCAGGCACTGGAAGACCGTGGTCGTGTGCTGATGCTGCTGCGTGATGGTGAGGCCGTTAAGCAGCTGATCGCAGGTGAGAAAGGTGTTGTTGTACTTGAAAACACCGCTTTTTATGCTGAGTCTGGTGGCCAGGTTGGCGATTCTGGTGTATTGCGCTGGGACAAGGGTCTGTTCTCTGTTTCTGATTGCACTAAAGAGGGTAAACATCATCTGCATCATGGTGAAGTGGCCGAAGGTGTGCTGCAATTAGATGATGCCGTTGTAACCGAAGTGGATGCAGCCAGGCGTCAGGCTACCGCGTTGAATCACTCTGCTACGCATTTGCTGCACGCTGCATTGAGAGATGTTTTGGGTGAGCATGTTCAGCAGAAAGGCTCGTTAGTCGATGCTGAGCGCCTGCGTTTTGATTTTTCTCATTTTGAAGCGCTGACGGCAGAGCAACTGGAGCGGATAGAAAAACAGGTCAATGAGCAGATACGCGCCAATGTGGCTGTTGAAACTGAACTCATGTCACTGGATGCGGCCAAAGAGAAGGGCGCGATGGCACTGTTTGGTGAAAAGTACGAAGCCGATGTGCGCGTGCTGAGTATGGGGGACTTTTCGTTAGAGTTATGTGGTGGGACTCATGCCAGCCGTACAGGTGACATTGGTTTGTTTCGAATTATCAGTGAGGCGGGTATTGCTGCTGGTGTGCGTCGTATAGAGGCGGTCACGGGTGCTAATGCGCTCAGTTATGTGGATGAGACAGAATCGCTGGTGGCTGAAATAGCCAGCTTGCTTAAAGGGTCTCGTGGCAATGTGCTGGAGAAGGTCAAGCAGCTGTCTGAGCGTACTCGTCAATTGGAAAAAGAGTTGAGCCGGGTTAATGCACAATTGGCATCCGCACAAAGTGGCGATCTGCTTTCACAGGTTCAGCAGGTTAACGGCATTGCCGTGCTGGCAACTCACCTCGAAGGAGCTGACCCTAAAACCCTACGGGACCTTATGGACCAGTTAAAGAATAAGCTGGGCAGTGGAGTTGTGGTATTGCTGGCGCATGCTGATGGCAAGGTCAGTGTCGTTGCGGGTGTGACGAAGGACCTGACTTCGCGCGTCAAAGCTGGCGATCTGGTTCGCGAGTTGGCCATGATTCTCGGTGGTAAAGGCGGTGGTCGCCCCGATATGGCACAGGGTGGTGGTACTGACGTAGCCGCTATCCCTGCAGCACTTCAACGTGTGTCCGACCTATTGAACTCTATCTGATGGTTTTGTAATTGACTGTTTGACCAGGCTTTAAAGTCTGATCGGAGATATGAAAATGGCATTGTACGTACAAAAGTACGGCGGTACATCAGTCGGTTCAATCGAACGGATTGAAGCGGTAGCTGATAAGGTAAAGGGTTTTCGTGATCGCGGTGATGATGTCGTCGTCGTGCTCTCTGCCATGAGTGGTGAGACCAATCGTTTGATTGGGCTTGCCAAAGCGATTACTCCAGATCCTGATCCACGTGAGATGGATGTGCTGGTATCTACCGGAGAGCAGGTGACCATTGCATTACTGTGTATGGCATTAGCCAAGCGGGGAGTGCCTGCGCGCTCGTACACGGGTAGCCAGGTCAGAATCCTGACAGACAGTGCATTCAGTAAGGCGCGTATTCAGGATATAGACACAGGCAAAATGCGTGATGATCTGGCCGCTGGCCGGGTAGTTGTGGTTGCTGGTTTTCAGGGTGTGGATGATGAGGGCAATATCACCACTCTGGGGCGAGGGGGTTCTGATACAACCGGTGTGGCGCTAGCCGCTGCACTCAAAGCCGATGAGTGTCAAATCTACACGGATGTAGATGGCGTATATACAACAGATCCTCGCGTGGTTGGCACAGCCAGACGGCTGGAGAAAATCACTTTTGAAGAAATGTTGGAAATGGCTAGCCTGGGGTCTAAAGTTTTACAGATAAGAAGTGTTGAATTTGCCGGTAAATACAAAGTCCCCTTGCGTGTACTTTCAAGCATGGTTGACGGACCGGGTACATTGATTACAACAGAGGAAGACAGTATTGTGGAAAAGCCGGTAATCTCAGGTATTGCTTTCAATCGTGATGAAGCCAAGCTTACCGTGGTAGGTGTGCCCGATATCCCGGGTGTTGCATCCAGAATTCTGGGGCCGGTCAGTCGCGCCAATATTGAGGTCGACATGATCGTACAGAATGTGGCAGGAGATAAGACCACAGACTTCACTTTTACTGTGCATCGTAATGACTATGAAAAAGCCAGGACGATTCTAGAAAAAGTGGTAGTAGAGTTAGGTGCGCGTGAGTGCACAGGGAATAATAAAATAGCCAAAGTATCAATTGTGGGGGTCGGGATGCGCTCACACGCCGGAGTGGCGAGCAGTATGTTTGATGCCTTGGCTAAAGAAAATATCAACATTCAGATGATCTCAACATCCGAGATCAAAGTATCAGTAGTGATAGCTGAGAAGTATCTGGAGCTTGCAGTGCGTGCATTGCATTCTTCGTTCAATCTCGATGCGACTGATACTGTGTCTGAGTAATTACTAACGGCTGAGGAGTTAGGCCATGATAATTAACCTATCTGGCTGTGCTAGCTAACAAGGACCAGGAGATTCAAATGCTTATTTTAACAAGACGTGTAGGTGAAACCCTGATGGTCGGTGATGATGTTACTGTCACTGTTCTAGGTGTTAAGGGTAATCAGGTTCGCATTGGTGTTAATGCACCGAAGGATGTGTCTGTTCATCGCGAAGAGATTTATCAGCGAATTCAGCGCGAAAAAGGAGATGATTCCGGAAATGAGTAAATAATTTAAATTTCTCTTTTCACAGGGAATTTTTCTTAGTAGTATATGCGCCGTTGTTAGGTGAGTTGGCCGAGTGGCTGAAGGCGCGCCCCTGCTAAGGGCGTATAGGGGAAACTCTATCGAGGGTTCGAATCCCTCACTCACCGCCATTTTGATATATGCGCCCGTAGCTCAGCTGGATAGAGTACCTGGCTACGAACCAGGCGGTCAGAGGTTCGAATCCTCTCGGGCGCACCATCAAAAAACAACGGTAGTGTAAAATAAGTGTGCGCCCGTAGCTCAGCTGGATAGAGTACCTGGCTACGAACCAGGCGGTCAGAGGTTCGAATCCTCTCGGGCGCACCATTTACATTTCTACATCCTCTGTTTTCACTTCTGTACAATTTCTGCTGATGATAACTCCATGCCTTGTTCTTCAATGCAATGCTTTCGTGTGTCTGTAGTTTTCCCGATTCTTGTAAAAAAATTACATCTTGGTCTGAGTGTTGCTGATAGCAATAAATTTAGTTTTAATGGGGTCATTAAAAAATAGTCAGTGAGCCGTCAGTCTTGAGTGGTGCACTATACTTAAAGCTATCTGTCGAACCCTGCCTTATCCTTAGGTGTGCGGTCAAAAGCTGCCGGCAGATCAACCTGTCTTTATCGTTACAGGAGAGTTAAATGGATGAGTTGTTAGCGGAAGGCCTTTCGCTCATGCTGTTCGGCATGGGGTTTGTTGTGGTCTTTTTGACCTTGTTGGTCATTGCCACCAATATTATGTCCCGGTTGGTAATGCGTTTTGAGCCAGCGGCTGCACCTGTGGTTCCTGCCAGAGGGAGGGCATCCTCCACTTCAGCTTCCGGTCAACCGGATGACCAGGTTCTTGTCGCCGTAATGACGGCCGCCCTGCAAAAATTTCGTGCTGATCGTAACGGTCAATGAATCATTTTTAACGACATTAAAAAAAGGTTAGCCTCATGTCAGACGTTAAGAAATCGCTTGGCATCACTGAACTAGTTTTACGTGATGGTCATCAGTCCCTGCTGGCAACTCGCATGCGCCTCGATGATATGCTCCCTATTGCCGCTAAAATGGATCAGGTGGGTTACTGGTCTGCAGAGAGCTGGGGTGGAGCAACGTTCGATTCCTGTATCCGCTACTTGGGTGAAGATCCCTGGGTGCGCATTCGTGAGCTGAAAGCGGCTATGCCGAATACCCCGCAGCAGATGTTGCTGCGTGGCCAGAATTTGCTCGGTTACCGCCATTACGCTGATGATGTTGTGGCGCGTTTTGTTGAGCGAGCGGCTAGCAATGGTGTGGACGTATTCCGTGTGTTTGATGCGATGAACGATCCACGTAATCTAGAGTCGGCGATCAAAGCGGTTAAAGCCTGTGGTAAACATGCTCAGGGTACCATGTCTTACACCACCAGCCGTGTGCATACACTGGATATGTGGGTTGATTATGCCAAAACGCTTGAGGACATGGGTGCTGACTCCATAGCCATCAAAGATATGTCAGGCATTCTCACGCCTTATGATGCGTTTGATCTGGTTTCTCGCCTGAAGGCTCAGACAGATCTAGAGGTTCAGTTGCAGTCGCACGCGACTTCTGGTCTTGCCGATATGACGCTGCTGAAAGCCATTGAGGCTGGTATTGATCGAGTGGATGCGTCCATTTCGTCCATGTCCATGACTTATGGTCATACAGCAACAGAAACAGTGGTAGCTGCCCTGCAGGGGCAGGAGCGTGAAACCGGTCTTAATCTTGAATTGCTGGAAGAAATAGCCGCCTATTTCCGTGAAGTGCGTAAAAAGTACGCGAAGTTTGAAGGCTCGCTACGCGGTACAGATTCTCGTATTCTCTTGGCTCAGGTACCCGGCGGTATGTTGACCAATATGGAAAGCCAGCTGAGAGAGCAGGGTGCTGCGGATAAGTTTGATGAAGTGTTGGCTGAAATACCTAAGGTCAGAGAAGATCTGGGTCTTATTCCGTTGGTAACACCTACGTCACAGATCGTTGGTACTCAGGCCGTTATTAACGTACTGGTGGGTGAACGCTACAAGAGCATCTCTAAAGAGGTTCAGGCGATCCTTAAGGGTGAATATGGTGCTGCCCCCGCTCCTTACAATGCTGAGCTGCAGGCGCGCGTTTTGGACGGTGCTGAGGCGATCACCTGCCGACCAGCCGATATGCTGGAACCTGAGGTCGAGAAGTTGACCTCTGAGCTGAGGCAGATTGCCAGTGAAAAAGGGATGACGCTGGAAACTGGAGATAAAGAAATTGATGATGTGCTGACCTATGCACTCTTTCCACAGATAGGTCTTAAGTTTCTGGAGAATCGCAATAATCCAGATGCCTTCGAGCCTGTGCCAACAGCTGAAGATCAATTGCCGACCTCCGCTGCCGCTAAGCAAGTGGCTAAAACAGCCGGTGATTCAGGTGTATACACTATCACTGTCAATGGCCAGAGCTATGTTGTTCAGGTCGCTGAAGGCGGTGATATCTCCTCGGTGACTCCGTCTTCAGGGCAGGCTGCTCCGATCGCTGCAACAGCGCCTGCAACGGGTGGTGAGCCTGTGCCTGCTCCGCTTGCAGGTAATATTTGGAAGGTGATGGTATCCGCTGGACAGCAGGTAAAAGAGGGCGATGTGCTGATTATTCTGGAAGCCATGAAAATGGAAACCGAAGTGCGTGCTGCTCGAGCCGGGAGCATTGTCTCCGTTGACATTAAAGAAGGTGATTCTGTCCAGGTGGGCGATTCACTGATGACGATTGCGTAACAGGTGCTGATCAATGGATAAGTTACTCAGTCTCTGGTATGCCTCCGGTGCTTACAACCTGACCCCAGGGCAGGTTGTAATGATGCTGGTGGGCGTGTTGTTGCTTTATTTGGCAATCAATAAAAAGTTTGAGCCTTTGCTTTTGGTACCCATAGGCTTCGGGGGAATACTGGCAAATATTCCTCAAGCCGGTATGGCATATTCGGCTGTTGAAAATGCCATTTATTTTGCATCTCCTGGCGTACTTAATGAGCTGTCTATACTGTTGGATGCAGTCTCAACTGAAACTCATGAGTTGAAGGCTTTGTATGCCAATGCTCCTGCATCAGTGAAAGCTGCCGCAGCCTTGATGGCGCAGGATGCGGGCTACACCAATGGCATGCTGTATAACTTTTACAGTATTGCGGTGAAATCAGGTGCGGCACCTTTGCTTATCTTTATGGGCGTAGGTGCAATGACTGATTTTGGTCCGTTGTTGGCTAATCCAAGAACCTTGTTTCTTGGTGCAGCGGCGCAATTTGGTATCTTTGCCACAGTCCTCGGTGCAGTGGGATTGACATCAATGGGCGTAATGGACTTCTCTATTCGTGAAGCCGCCGCCATTGGTATTATCGGTGGTGCTGATGGCCCAACAGCTATTTACGTGGCGACGATGTTGGCTCCGCAACTCTTAGGTGCCATTGCTGTATCAGCCTATGCCTACATGGCGTTAGTGCCGATGATTCAGCCCCCGATCATGCGCTTGTTGACTACAGAACGAGAGCGCAAAATCGTCATGAGTCAGTTGCGTCATGTGTCCAAACGCGAAAAAATATTTTTCCCGATTGTACTTCTGTTGCTGGTGGCGTTGTTGTTGCCAGATGCTGCACCACTGCTGGGGATGTTTTGTTTTGGTAATCTGATGCGAGAATGTGGCGTTGTCGATCGCTTGAGTGATACAGCTCAGAATGCGCTGATCAACATAGTCACCATCTTTTTGGGTCTATCGGTAGGCTCGGTATTGATTGCGGATAAATTTCTCGACCTGCAAACCTTAGGAATTATGCTGCTGGGTATCGTCGCCTTCGCTATAGGTACGGCGGCTGGTGTTATCATGGCTAAGATCATGAATCTAATGATGGGTGGGAATGCTATCAACCCGTTAATAGGTTCGGCTGGGGTCTCTGCTGTGCCGATGGCGGCGCGCGTTTCCAATAAGTTGGGTCTTGAAGCCAATCCTCAGAACTTTCTGTTGATGCATGCGATGGGGCCTAATGTGGCGGGTGTGATCGGCTCAGCCGTTGCGGCAGGGGTGATGATTAAGTTTGTGAGTTGATTCTTGATGTAAGTTTTTTTAAAAAAAAGGGCTGCAATTGCAGCCCTTTTTGTATGAATGATCCAGATTAGTCCAGTTTGAAGTACTTCGCTCTGGCCGCCAGAAATGCCTGGTCTGTATTGTCAGTACGCGTACGCAGAATGTTCAGGGCGCTGACAAAGCTTTCGGCGGTTTTCTTGGTCAGTGCATCACCACCTTCACGAATCTCTGACAGGATATCCATGGCTGCTTTAGCACCGGCTTCAAGGATCTCGTCCGGGAACTGGTGCACGCGCACACCGTGCTGTTCAACCAGTGTTTTCAGAGCAATGGGGTCGTTGGCGTAGAACTCTGAAGCCACCTGGTCGTACTCAGCTTGACAGGCGGACTCAACGATAGCCTGCAGATCAGCGGGTAGTGCGGCGAACTTCTCTTTATTAACGACAAGTTCAGTTGCCAGGCCTGGTTCAATAAAGCTGGGGAAGTAGTAGTCTTTGCAGATCTGGTGGAAGCCCAGTGCCAGGTCATTGTAAGGACCAACAAACTCAGCGGCGTCCAATGCACCAGATTGCAGTGCGGCGTAGATTTCACCGCCAGCCATGTTGACTACGGTAGCACCCATGCGCTGCCATACCTGACCACCGAGTCCTGGGGTACGGAATTTCATCCCCTGGATGTCACTGAGGCCGGTCAGTTCTTTACGAAACCAGCCACCTGCCTGGGTGCCTGTGTCACCAGAAAGGAAGCCTTTTACACCAAATTGGTCATACACTTCATCCCAGACTTCCTGGCCACCCATATAACGCATCCAGGCAGCCAGCTCTCGCGAGGTCATGCCATAGGGTACACCGGTAAAGAAGGCGGTTGCCTGGCTTTTGTTTTGCCAGTAGTAGGATGCACCATGGCTCATTTCAGCTGAGCCTTCGATAACGGCATCGAATGTGCCTAAAGCAGGAACCAGTTCACCGGCTGAAAAAACCTGAACTGTCAGCCGACCTTCGGACATGGCGGTAATACGATCGGCAAGGCGTTGTGCGCCAGTACCCAGACCTGGGAAATTACGTGGCCAGGTAGTGACCATGCGCCAGGTAATACGGCGTTGTGCTATAGCCGGTGCAGCGACCGAGGTTGCAGCTACGCCAGCGCCTATGGCGGCACCTTTAATAAAACTACGACGTTTCATGGGAAATCTCCATTAGAGTTATTGTTTTGCAGGGTTAATTTAGACTAGAAGCGCACAAATATCGACTATTCCAGCCATCAAAATTAACTAACGGGTCGCTACAGTTGTCTGCGTTGACCTTTTCAGACTAGCCAGTCCGATCCCGGAAAAGATCAGCAAAATACCTAGCCAGTGAAACCAGTACATATTTTCTCCCAGAATCAGACTTGCCAGAAGCAGGGCCCAAACCGGAATTAAATGAATAAAGTTACCTGCGCGGTTGGCTCCGAGGATTTCTACCCCGCGATTCCAGAACAAAAACGCAAATACCGAAGCGAATAAACCCACATAAACGATGCTGTAGAATGCACTCGCTGTGAATGGCAGGGTTTTTTCTATGATGTGATGTTCGTACAGGTAAAAGGGCGTGATTATCGTCCAGCCAATGATCACAGTAATGGCGAAAAATACCTGTCCACCTATGTCAGCAGAGCGTTTACGCAACAGTACAGAGTATAGTGACCAGCTAATGACGGCGGCCAGTATCCACAAGCTGCTCATGGCACCTTGAAAAACAGCGGCAATATTAGTGGGCACCCCGCCGGTAATAATGACCAGAACACCACTTAGTGACAGGATTATACCAAGTAGCTGTCGACTGCTGATGGGTTCGTTAAACAACAGGCGGGAAAACAGTAGAATAATGATGGGTGTTGCTGAAAGTAATAATACCGCATCCGTTGCTGTGGATGTTTGCAGGCCTAAATAGACAAAGGTATTAAAGTTAGTAACCCCAAGAATTGATACACCGACAAGGTACAGCCAGTGTTGGCGAATCAGGTGACGAAGTTGCCAGAGAGATTTAGCCGTAAACGGCAGGATGACCAACAGTGCAAATAACCACCGCCACCAAGCGAGGGCAATCGGAGGTATCTCGGCAGAAACGGCGCGGCCAACAATAAAGTTGCCGCCCCAAAACAGGGTTGTAGTGGCAAGCAGTAGATAGGCTAAGTGTTCAGATTTTAGTTGCATGCGTTAATCTTAATTTTTTTGTAGCTCTATTTGAACCTGTATTCATCTTGCTTTCAAGCGCGTGGGACCGGTTTGCTGAAGTTAATATTTGACCGATGCCATTTATACCGGTATAAACGCGACACTTTGGCAAAAAATCATGACAGTTTAACCGCAGCCAGCCAGGCTTGTGTATGATCCTGATGGTGCTTACTCTATGCTTAAACAAAAACAATAGAAACCCTGAGAGGTAGTATGAAAATGCTCTCCTTACTGATTCGGTTGATTTGCCGGATCAACCTGATACTGGGTCATGTGTTTTCCTGGTTTTCTCTAGGAATTGTGCTGGTCTGTTTCACGGTAGTCGTAATGCGTTATTTTTTCTCCAGTGGCTTTGTCTGGATGCAAGATTTGTATGTCTGGCTCAATGGCATGATGTTCATGGGTATAGCCGGCTTTACGTTGTCGCAAAATGGCCATGTACGTGTGGATATCTTTTACCGCCCCGCAGGCATACGCCGTAAAGCGCTGATCGATATGATCGGTGCGATTGTGTTCATTGCGCCTTTCTTGTACATCATTACTATTTACAGCTTGCCCTACGTACAGCGCTCTTGGCGTTTCATGGAGGGGTCTGCTAATTTCGGCGGCATGCCGGGTCTTTATGTGGTGAAGTCATTTATCCTAGTGTTCGTTGCTGTAGTAGCCTTACAGGCTTTGGCTATGGTAATGCGCAGTATTTTAATCCTGAGTAATAATGAAGCGCTGGTCCCTGAAAGCTATCGCTACAAGGAAGGGGGCTAAATATGGATCCGGTTCTATTGGGTGAAATCCTCTCATTATTAATGTTTTTCTCCATCATTGGTGTCTTGATGATGGGTTTCCCGGTGGCTTTTTCATTGGCGGGTACATCGGTCATTTTTGCCGCTATCGGTCATGCACTCGGCGTGTTTGATTTGTCTAACCTCTCAAGTTTGGCTCCCCGTTACATAGGGGTCATGTTGAATGAGGTATTAGTTGCTGTACCCTTATTTATCTTCATGGGGATGATGCTGGAGCGATCCGGTATCGCTGAGCAGTTGCTGATTACCATGGGGCGCTTGTTCGGTAAACTACGTGGTGGTTTGGGCTTATCAGTCATTGTGGTGGGTGCGTTGCTTGCGGCGTCGACGGGTATTGTCGGGGCCACTGTGGTCACTATGGGGTTGTTGTCTCTGCCAGCGATGATGCGGGCTGGCTATGATCCTAAATTAGCCACCGGCGTAATTTGTGCTTCAGGTACTTTGGGGCAGATTATTCCACCGTCTACAGTGTTGATCTTTATGGGTGACATGCTGGCGGGTGTTAATCAGCAAGTGCAGATGTCTAAGGGGAATTTTGCCCCGACGCCCGTTTCAGTGGGGGACTTGTTTGCCGGTGCATTCATCCCCGGGCTGATGTTGGTGGGCATTTATATGCTCTATATGATCTACAAGGCGATTCGTCACCCTGAAACCTGTCCTGCGCTTGAAGTGACAGCTGAGGAGCGCAAGCGACTATTTCATGATGTTATTTTTACCCTATTACCACCCCTGGTATTAATTATTGCAGTATTGGGCTCGATTCTGGGGGGCGTGGCAACACCAACTGAATCAGCCTCTGTCGGTGCTGTAGGGGCCATTCTGTTGGCTGCACTTCGACGCAGACTGACCTTTACAAATATTCGTCAGGTAATGTTTGCTACCGCCAACACCACGACAATGATCTTTATTATTCTGATCGGTGCCTCCGTGTTTTCGTTGGTGTTCCGGATGATGGGTGGTGAAGAACTGGTTAGTGATTTCCTCAACAGTCTGCCGGGAGGAAAGCTGGGCGCGATTATATTTGTGATGCTGCTGATGTTCCTGTTGGGCTTTATTCTGGATACCTTTGAAATTATCTTCTTAGTCATCCCGATTACAGCGCCGATTTTGCTGATGATGGATATTGATCCCGTTTGGCTAGGGGTTATGGTGGCGGTTAATCTTCAGACCAGCTTCCTGACACCGCCGTTTGGATTTTCATTGTTCTATTTACGTGGTGTCGCCCCTGATGCTATTACCACGCGGCATATATACCTGGGAGCCATGCCTTTTGTGGTGCTTCAGGTCGTGGCTATAGCGCTGTTGATTATTTTCCCCGGCCTGATTACCTGGTTGCCGGATATGATTTACGGGCGCTGATACGAAAGGAGAGGGCAGGAAGCTCTCTCCGATCTATATGGGTGAAAGAGGCTGGTTTAAAAACCAGCCAGAACTTCAAGATGTGCCTGTACACTGAAAGCCAGTGCAACCGGATTGTAGCCCCCCTCCAGAACTGAGACGATACGCTTTTGGCTGTGCTTTTCCGCCATCTGCATAATCTGTTGTGTTACCCAGCGATAGTCTTCTTCATCCAGGTTTAAGTCGGCCATAGGATCTTCCTTGTGCGCATCAAATCCGGCAGAGATAAAAATAATATCTGGTTTATGCGCTTCCAATGCGGGCAGCCAGCATTCTTCAATGGCTTTGCGGAACACTAAGTTGTCGGAATGAGCGGCTATCGGGCAATTGACGATATTGGGGCGCTCGATTTCACAGTAGCGTTCCGGGTAATAGGGATACTGGAAGGTTGAGCATACCAGTACTTCTGGACGGTCTTTGAAGATATCTACAGTGCCATTGCAATGGTGTACGTCAAAGTCCAGTACCGCAACGCGTTCAATGCCCTCCTGCAGTAGCGCGTGACAGGCGCCGATGGCCACGTTGTTGTAGAAACAAAAGCCCATGGGGAGATTGTATTCGGCATGGTGTCCCGGTGGTCTGACAGCGCAAAATGCATTCTGTGCTTTCCCAGACAGTACCCGATTGGTGGCCAGTATGACACCGCCTACCGCCAGGTGGGCGGCATCAAGGGAGTGAGGGCAGAGTGCCGTGTCTTCATCGGTATAGACAACCCCTTCACGCGGCAGCTTCATCTCCAGTTTTTTCTGGTGCAGCTTAGCGTGTGCCAGCTGGATTTGCTCGGCAGTTGCAGGCACAGCCGTGAGTTGGTCCATGTGGTCCATGAGACCGGTACGCTCCAGCACCTTGCGGATTGCCTGCAAGCGCACCGGACTTTCCGGATGGTCCGGCCCCATGTTATGGAGCAGGCAGTCTTCGTGCGTGATGTATGCAGTTGTCATAAATTATCTTTCTCCTCATCTCTAGGTCTATTTTAGAGGAAAACCGCACGATTGAGCGTTAGGCGAAAGTTGTATTTGTGTAAATTAATCAGAGATAACTAATTTGTTGATGCAGGTCAGTTTATACAGTCTGCTGTGACGTTAAACTCTCCGTCACAGCATAGAACTGTACCTTTAGCACCTGATGTTTCACCCAGCGTCAGGTGCTTTTCTTTTTTTCAGGGGTGCGAAGCCTTGGTCAAGGATTTGGGGTTCAGCGTTTTGGGGCTCTGTGCTTTGAGGCTTGCGACGCTTGCCGATGGCTTTTTGATCCCGCAGACGTTTTTTAACTTTAGGTTTGTCATCGTCTTTCTTTTTAGCATCAGGGCGTTTTTTCTTGCCGATGGCTTTACCAGATGACTTGGTTTTAACCGGTCCCTTAAAACTGCCCTCAAGTCCTAACAGTGTACGACGTTCAAGACTGACTCTCAGATAACGCTCAATACTGCACATCAGGTTCCATTCTGAAGGCTCGATCAACGAGATGGCTGTACCGCTTTCACCAGCACGTCCGGTTCGCCCGATTCGGTGCACATAATCATCACCGCTGCGTGCCATAGCGAAGTTCACTACCAGATCTATCCCTTCTACATCCAGTCCGCGTGCCGCTACGTCTGTGGCAACTAATATCTGAATGCGGTTTTCGCGGAACAAATTTAGTACCTGGCGTCGTTTGGGTTGATCCATATCACCATGTAACACCGCGGCGCGATGTTTTTGGTAGCGCAATACATTACCCAGTTGATCGGCCGCAACGCGGGTGTTGGTGAATATCAATGCACGACTGTAGACTTCTTGGCTGAGTAAGCGATTTAGGAGTCGTTCTTTGTGTTTGCCATCATCGGCCAGGATCGCTTGTTGAGTAATGGCTGCAACCTGAGTTCTGGCATCACTGAGTAACAGTGATTCAGGGTTATTCATCACTTGTTGGGTCAGGTTGTGAATGTCGCCGGTGTTCAGTGTAGCTGAAAACAGTAAGGTCTGACGCTCTGGGCGGCACTGGGTGGCTATTTTCAGTACGTCTTCACTGAAACCCATATCCAGCATTCGGTCAGCTTCATCCAGTACCAGGATTTCCAGGTCGCTGAGGTCGATAGTCTGGTGTTCCAGATGCTCAATTAAACGACCGGGTGTGGCCACTAGAATTTCTGGATTTTTACGCAGTTTCGCTGCCTGCTCTTTGAACCCTTCACCCCCATAAATGCTCAGTGATTTGATCTGAGTGAAAGCGGCTAGCTGCCCACAGGATTTAGCCACCTGCTCGGCCAATTCTCGTGTGGGTACCAGAATCAGTGCGCGTGTGGCTGTTTTGGGCGATGGTGTGTCGATAAAACGTTGTAGCATTGGCAAAAGAAAGGCAAAGGTTTTACCGCTGCCTGTCACCGCACTGATCATTAGATCCTTGCCACTGAGAGCGGGAGCAATGGTGGCTTGCTGGACGGCTGTTGGGGTAGTAATGCCTTGAGCATCCAGGGCTTTCTGGAGGCGCTCATTGAGTTGGATATCAGTAAACACTTAGGGTCTTTCTCCTGCTTGTAATTGCGCTAATGCTAGCAGAAATAGGCTGGTTTGTCGGATAAAAGCGTGAGTTGTCATGAAAATGTTGTGGTGACCAGGCTGAGTTGAATAATAAAATTCACTTGTTGGTCTCGGGGTTTTCAGTTATTTTAGCGCATTATTCTCATAGTAATCTTATATTTATGCGTAATATATTACTTCTGACTTTACTATTATTGCTGACAGGTTGTTTTTCTGCGGGTCGACAAGTCAGCCAGCCATTGGTGCCTGCGCCCACAATGGCGGGGCTACAGGGTGATGTTCGTCTGGTGCTGGAGCAACAGTATCAAGCCTGGGTCGGTACCCCTTACCGACTGGGAGGGGCCGACAAGCGGGGGGTAGATTGCTCGGCCTTGGTGCAGAGTATCTTTACCGAAGCTTTTGATGTGCAGTTGCCTCGTACCACTAGCGAACAAGTCGCGACTGGTGATGTCGTTGCTCGCCAAGCTCTGCAGCCTTTGGATCTGGTTTTTTTCCATACTGGGCGCACTCAGCATGTAGGCATCTACCTGGGTCAGGGTGAATTTTTACATGCTTCTACCAGTCGCGGTGTAATGATTTCCAAGCTGGATAATCCTTACTGGAAACGTAACTTCTGGACGGCGCGTCGTCCAGTTGATGCGTTGCAGATAGCCAGCTTATAAAAAAGCCCACCTAAGTGGTGGGCTAAGTTAAACGTTGAGGATTATCGATTAGCGTCCCATACGGCGAATTGCCTGGGGGGTGAAGTCACGGTAATCAAAGCGTTGACTGAAGTCATAGCCTATACCTTCTTCATTAGTCAGACCGCCTACCAGATAACGTCCAGATTGCAGATCGTAGAAGGTTTCAGCGACTGCCCAGGGTACCTGAACGTCACGGTACTGAAACTGGTGCATTTCACCGACACGCCAGAGCTCTCCACGCCCGTCATAATGATCCACGGTGGCGATCTGCCAGGTGTCTTCATCAATATAAAAAGTACGTTTGCCATACACATGGCGCTGTCCATCTTTCAACGTGGCTTCAAGCTTCCAGACTCGATGTAGTTCATAACGGGTATGATCCGGGTTCAGGTGGCCGGCATGGAGCAGGTCGCTGTAGGGCAGGTTGCGATCTGCCAACTTCCAGCTGTTATATGGAATATACAACTCCTGTTTTCCGACTAGATTCCAGTCGTAACGGTCTGGTGCTCCATTGAACATATCCAGGTTATCTGTGGTGCGCTGGCCATCGGTTGCTGTGCCTGGCGCATCATAGGCAATGTTGGGAGCCAGGCGTACCCGACGTTGCCCTGAATTGTAGGTCCAGGCCTGACGCGGTTGGGTAATCTGGTTCATGGTTTCATGTACCAGAAGAATGTTGCCGGTCAGTCGAGCAGGTGCCGTGACCTCCTGGACAAAAAAGAACAGAATATTGTCATGGCGCTCGCCTTCGCCCTGGTCTTTCAGATAGCTGGGCCAAGAGAGTTTTTCGTTGATGCGTACCGGAGTGAAACTGCCATTGGTTTGTACCGGAACCTGTACAAAGGTACGTTCCAGCGCGCCACCCCGGTAGCGGGTCATGTGGTTCCAGATGACCTGTAGACCATTCTCGGGAATCGGAAAGGCCAGCGCCTCAGTGAAACCTTCTAAACCGTTACCATCGGCAGTCAGTCTGGCATTGTCCAGATTGCGTTTAGCTGCTGCATAGATGCTATCCGGTAATGCCGCTGTGCGGTGGGTTGGATAGACGGGTATCTTGAAGCTATCAGGATAGCGTTGAAACAGAGCTATCTGGCCTTCAGAAAGCTGGTCCTGGTAGTCTGTATAGTTGTCAGCAGTAATCACAAACAGGGGTTGCTCATCAGCAAACGGGTTTGCATAGCGGTCATCACTAGGGGCTATGCCACCGTCCCAGGCTGGAATAGTGCCAGCTGCATTGCCAGCCCGTTCAGCCCCCATTGGGGTCAAGTCCTGTTCCAGTCGCTCAGGACTGGCATAAATGGCGCTGCTCAGGGACAGAAGCAGAGCACTGCAAAGCAATTTCTTTGGAAGGTTTAGCTGTGTCATTATTATTCTCCTGCAGCTGTTTAAAAGGCGATAGAGGCGTTGAGTGATAGATAGTCCCGGTCTTTTTCAGCGTTAAAGGAGCCGCCAAAGAAACTGGTGTAAGACGCACCAATGCGGTAGCGGTTCATATAGTCCGCAGTAATCCCCAGACTGATTGCTTTCTCATTTTCACGGAACGCCGCCCCAGGTTCCGGTCCGTTACCCTTGATACCATGGCGGAAGTTGAACTCAGGAGTTAGTGTGACACCAGCAAAAGCGTTGGGGTATTCCAATGCGCCGCGCAGGACATAGCCGTAGGAGTTGCGAGTCACAAAACCATCAGTGTCACCCGCTTCGTAGCCATAAATACCTGAACGACCATATTTCAATGCATTGGCATCTTCATCCAGGCCATGTACATGGGTCCAGCCCAGCTCTCCAATAGTTGTCAGGCGGCTAGCACCCAATACGTTATCAAAAAACTTGATGAACGTGGTTTGGGCCTGGGTTACATCAAACGTACCGTAACCGCGGATTGTGCCGCCAGCACCAGCTTGCTGAATCAGTTGATCAGCACCCGCATTGCCAACGCCACCTATATTTTGGCGCAGGATGGCACCCACTAATAATGGTCCATTCACCTGAATAGGCAGGTCTTGTTTATGGCTGATTTCACCAGACCAGGCTATGTCGCCCAAGTTGGTGCTAAAACTCAGACCGACCATTTTTATGGAGTCTGGGTATTCGATAAAATATTCAGAATCAAAAGCTGCAATCAAAGGGAACAGTGCCATGGTTTCAGGGGGAAGCAGGCCTCCGGTTACAAGTCCTGCAGCTGTGGCGGCATCAATGGCACCGACGCCTGGAATGAATACATTAACGGAGTCTGAGGTACGTGCAGAGTTAATTCCGCTGATCATTGGCAAACGGCTATTGTACTGGGCAAAATATAGTCCGAACTCAGTGTTGTTCAGGTTTTCAGCAAAGTAGCGAAAACCTAGCCCAAACTGATCATCATCACTGCCTTCTCTGCGCCCATCGGCGTTACGCCTTACAACGGGGTCAATACCGTTCAGAGCCCATTGACCACCAGAGGCTAAGTTGAAGTAATCCTGATCTCCAACCGTCAGGTCAATCAGCGGCTGACCTAGCTGAGAGAAGACTCGAATCCCATCACATCCCTGCGCAGTAAAGTCATTGTTGGAAAAATAGGTGCCACAGCCATCCACAACAGTGGGCTCCCATTCATACTGATAGAAACCTTCAACACTCAGGTTATCTGTCAAACCCAATGAAGCAAATACACTACCGAAGGGCAGTAACCCCTCTTTTAGTTCGGCACCAGGGCGGCGAAATGCGGTCACATCCACAGGGTTGAATGAGTTGATGCCGCCCTGGATAAAGGTGCTTTCACCCCAGTTGATGGCCTGACGACCAATGCGGACATCCAGTGGCATGTTGCCCAGGTCAAAGCCACCGTAGAAATAGGCGTCAAGAATTTCTATGCCGGAGAATTTGGCAAAATCATTGAAGCCGCTGTCATCGAGTCGTGTGTTGGGCGCATAGCCATTTGGAATGTGGCCATGAGAACGGTTGCCCTTCTCCAGTTCGTAGTCATACCAATATTTGGCCCGTCCAAAGAAACCTACATTTTCGTAGCGTAACTCCAGGTCGTGAACGCCTTTGAGTACCGTAGAAAAGGGACTTCCTTTTTTGAAGTTTTGCGTACCGTCATCGTAACTGCCTGAACCCATGCTGGTGCCGTCGTTTGGCTGGGAAATCAGACCGGGGCTCGGGTCGTCCATGCGAATACTGGTGCCGATGGAGATATTGGAATCGAAGCGTCCTTGAATTTCGCCTAGCTGAAATTCAACTGCTTGTGTTTGTGCGGTAAAGCCGGAGGCAAGCAAGCCAGCGAGCAGAGCGGGACGGAAGCAGGGGCGTTGTAGTGCCTGCTGGCCTTTGCGGCGCAGTATTTTAGTTGCCATTTCGTTCATTCCACCTTGTTATTATTGTGTTACTGAGGTTTATTGTTAGGCTATGCGGCAGTAAAGAGGATTTAATCCAACTTGTGCCAGAGCAATGGCCGAATTTGCAATACTTATCAGTCTTATCCATAGCTGTGTTGTTAACAATGACATTAGAGCTCAATCAGGCTGACATTTTTGTGCGCTGGATCACATATGTGGCGTTTTTCTAAGTGACTTGGAGGCAAGAGTGGAGAAAACGATTACAGTACCGACCGGTTATGTGCGCCATCTGCTGGCGATGGCCGAGTTACAAGGCTTTAATACCAATGATCTGTTGACGCATGTGGATATTAGTCGGGACGAGATAGAGCAGCTTAATGAGTTGCCTGCTTTTAAATTTGGCTTGTTATACCAGCAGATTATGTGGATAGCGCAGGATGAATCTTTTGGCATGCTCAGTGGAGGAAGAGTCCCTAACGGAACTTTTCGGATGATGTGCCATGCCATTATTCATTGTTCAACCCTGGAGCGAGCGCTACGGCGTTGCAGTGACTTCTATGAAATTTGCCGTGGTTCAATGATTAAACCGGTGCTGGTGCGTCGGGGTCGGTATGCCAAGGTGTCATTTGCAGCCATCGAGAGCTTGAGTGAAGCCGACTTTCGTTCGTTAATGGGTAAAGAATCGCCCTTGCAGATACGCACGTCGCTGTCTATGTGGCACCACTTTATGAGCTGGCTGATCGGACGTCGTTTAGAATTAAAGGCCGCCTATTTTACCTTTGATGATCCGGGTGATGCAGACCAGTACATCAAGCTGTTTCAGTCAGAAGTGAAGTTCAGTCAGCATGAAGACGCTATCGTTTTTCCTGCCAAGTATCTGGACCTTCCTTTGGCGCAGAATGAAGAGACTCTGCGTGGCTTTCTGAAAACGGCCCCTTATCAGTTGATCGTCATGGTGGATGATGACAAGAGCCTGAAAGCCCGAGTGATTTCGATGCTGGGTAAGGATTTTAGTCGAGAGTTACCCTCAGCTGAGGAAGTCGCGCGCGCCTTGCATATGTCAGTGTCTACACTGCGCCGGCGGTTGTTGGAAGAGGGTACGTCCTATCAGAAAATCAAGGATGAAGAGCGTCGGGCCGCCGCTATCAACTACATGAGTGCGCCACAGTTGTCCATCAACGATGTTGCCGGGTTAATGGGATTTGATGAGCCATCCGCGTTTTTTCGCTCTTTCAAAAAATGGACTGGCATGACGCCGGGAGAATACCGGCGCAGTGAGTACTATACTGAACGCTATAGTTAAGCATCGTTTTTAGAAATTCAGCAGGATAAGATAGTCGGCTATTTTACAAGCGTTCCAGGGCATGGGGGTGAGATTGATCAAGCGGGTCTGTGTATTACTGCTGTTGTTGCTCTTGAGCGGCTGTTTTGAAAGTGAAGCTCTGTCAGGTGATCATAGGGCGGGGCTGGCGCATATAATCGACAGGTTTCTGCCATGATCAGACGTATTCCGATTTTCTCATTACGCCGTTCTATCCCGCTGTTAATTTTGGGGTTTGCTATCCTGTTGATGCTGGGTTCTCATCTGGTACTCAAGCCTTTCGTGACCAAGTTATTTTATCAAACCGCTGAATCTAATTTGATGTATACATTGAACCGGCTTCAGAGCAGTTTTGGGTACCTGTTGGCACGTGATGATCTTGAAAGTGTCCAGCGTGAAGTTGCTTCTACAGGTGCTCATGCTGAAGTGAAACACCTGCTGGTTATGGATGCTTCGCTGCATATCCTGGCATCGACAAATCTGAACTATATCGGGTTGCACCTTGATCAGGTGCCGTTACATTTTGATCGTCGCTTGCCTTTCAGCGTGATGGAAACACAGCATCCTGAAGTGCAACTGATTACTCGCGATGTACATAGTCTGTATGGACTGACTGCGTTGAAACTGCTGTCCCTCGATGATATCCAAGCACCAGGGGTTGAAAATGGCATCATCTTATTAGAGCTGGATCTGGATCAATCAGCACAACAGGGTTGGTACCGTCTAGAAGGTGTGTTCCTCTGGGTCTCTCTGGCAATTGGTGTGCTGGCCGTGCTGCTTTGGATCTGGTCAGAGCGGTTTATCGGTCGGCGTCTGGCGCTGATTACCGATGCTGTGGATAAAATTCGTGAGGGAGAACTGGATACCCAGGTAGCGCTGAAAGGGCGTGATGAGTTAGGGGTGATTGCCGCTGCGCTCAATCACATGCTGGAGTCATTACGTAACAGTCGTGATGAGTTAATGCGCACCCATGCGCAGATGGACAGTATTCTGCGCCATATTCCCTCTATGGTGTATATCAAAAATCTTCAGGGTGTTTATACGCTTGGGAATAAGCGCTTCTACAGCTTCTTTGGTGAAGACACTCATGGAAAGCAGGTGTTTGATCTGCTGGAAGAACCCTATGCATCTGAAATTAAAGGCTATGACGATGAAGTGATTCGTAGTCGAAAGCCGTTGCAGTTTGAGAGCAGTTTTCCGGTTGATGGGGTAATGCACAGTTGGTTCATGGTGAAATTCCCCCTGTTCGATGATCTAGGGCAGCCCGAAGCCATCTGTTCTGTGGCCACTAACGTCACCGAGCAAGAGCAGAATGAATATATGCTGGGTGTGTCTAGACGGATATTTGAGCATGCGGCGGAAGGTATCATGATTACCGATGATGCCAATCGAGTGATCGATGTGAATGCTTCATTTGAGCGTATCTCCGGTTACTCCAGAGAGTCTGTGCTGGGCCAGGATCCAGCCTTTCTGAAATCTGATCTACATGACAGCTATTTTTACCAGGCGATGTGGCATCAGGTAAAGAGTGAGGGGAGCTGGAAAGGGGAGTTGTGGAATAAGCGTCCAGATGGCACGGCGTATCCGGTGCGGCTTTCCATCAGCAGTATTCGTGACCGCCGAGATGTGGCAACGGGTTATTTTGGTATCTTTCAGGATGTGTCTGAAGAGTACCAGGCGCGCACCAAACTGCGTAAGTTGGCTTACCGGGATTCACTCACGGGGTTGTTTAATCGGCTGGCCTTTAAAGAAAAAGTGCATGAGTACTTGGCCAGAGCGCGCCGTTATAACGAGAGTTTTGCGCTGCTGTTTGTGGATCTTGATTTATTCAAGGAAGTGAATGACTCTTTCGGACATGATGCGGGTGATGCGTTGCTGAAGCAGGTGGCAGATCGCATTCTGGGGCAAGTTCGAGACAGTGATATTGTCAGCCGCCTGGGAGGTGACGAATTCACTTTGCTGATCTCGCCGGTGGACAATGATATTGCTCTGGCAAGCATCGCCGAAAATCTGATCGAAACCCTGAGTAAGCCTTTTCAGTTGGAGGATGTTGAAGTCAGTATTGGCTGTAGCGTAGGAGTGGTCAGTTATCCCCGTGACGGTGAGAACTTAGATCAGCTGATGCGGCATGCTGATGCCGCTATGTACCATGCCAAGGCGCTGGGACGGGGCTGCTATGCGTTCTTTGATGTCGACCTGGATCAGCGCAATCACCGGCTGATGCAAATCAAACATGGGTTGCGACATGCGCTGAGCCGTAATGAAATGAGTCTGGTATATCAGCCGGAAATACATCTGGATACACAAGATGTTTTTGGTTATGAAGTGCTGATGCGCTGGAACAGTGAAGAATTAGGCGTGGTACCCCCTGCTGAGTTTATTCCGGTAGCCGAAGAGTCAGATATTATTGCTGATCTGACCAGTTGGATGATGCTGCAAGCCTGTCGGGATCTGCTGCCGCGCTTGGATGAAAAGGTTCAAATTGGTGTAAATATCTCGCCAAGGCAGTTTGGAGGAGACCGCTGGTTGACGCTGATACGTCAGTGTATCGATCAGGAGGGCCTGAGGCCCTCTCAGCTGTGCGTTGAGATCACCGAGGGGGCATTGATCAGGGATATGGAACAGGCCGTGGTGCAGCTTTCTGAGCTGCGCAAGCTGGGTATCAGAGTGGCGATAGATGATTTCGGTACCGGCTATTCATCATTGAGTTATCTGAAACGCTTGCCGATCGACTTTTTAAAGATCGATCGGACCTTTGTTGCTGATATTGAAACTGATCAGGATGATCAGGCTATTATTTGTGCCATTATCAATATGGCCCAGAGTCTCGGTATCGGTCTGATCGCCGAAGGCGTGGAGACTCAGGAACAGCTTGAATTCCTCAAATCGCAAGGTTGCGACATAGCACAGGGGTACTTTTTCGCCCGCCCTCTACCGGTAGAGGAAATTAAGTGTTGACATAATTTGCTGAGACGGTAGAATCTGCGCCCATCCTTTGGAGGGATGGCTGAGTGGTCGAAAGCACCGGTCTTGAAAACCGACGAGTCGCGAGGCTCCCAGGGTTCGAATCCCTGTCCCTCCGCCAAAGGATGAATGAAAATGCAAGGGTTGTTCCCTGATAGCTCAGTTGGTAGAGCAGTAGACTGTTAATCTATTGGTCGCTGGTTCGAGTCCAGCTCGGGGAGCCATATAACCCAGGCACATGAGCGGGTCGTTAGCTCAGTTGGTAGAGCAGTTGGCTTTTAACCAATTGGTCACAGGTTCGAATCCTGTACGACCCACCACTCATACCTGCCGCAGTTGGGTCGTTAGCTCAGTTGGTAGAGCAGTTGGCTTTTAACCAATTGGTCACAGGTTCGAATCCTGTACGACCCACCATTTTTTATCTCCTGATTTTTTACAATTCCCATTTACTTGAGCTGATTGCTGTATTGCCGCAGCCAGAACCTATTTATTTGTTTCAGTATCCGGTTCGTAGCGGATCTCATTGATATACCAGCAACAGCTACCGGCTGGCGTTTCCACTAGGGCTTCATCGTCTACCGACTTTTTCAGCAGGGCTCGGGCCATGGGTGAGTCTATGGAGATATAGTCCTTGCGCTCGAAAATTTCATCATAGCCGACAATGCGAAATTGGCGGATTTCACCCGCATCATTCTCAATGCTGACCCAGGCACCAAAAAAAACCTTACCCTCCTGTTCCGGTGCATAGTCGACAATGCGGATGTCTTCTAGTGTTTTCAGTAAGTAGCGCACGCGGCGGTCAATTTCACGCAGGCGTTTCTTGTTGTACTGATAGTCGGCATTTTCTGAGCGATCACCCAGGCTCGCCGCCCAAGTTACTTTACGGGTAACTTCCGGGCGTTCTTCACGCCATAACTGATCCAGTTCCTGTTTTAGTTTCAGGTAGCCAGTGCGGGTGATAAGTTTACTTCTCATCTAATCTATCCGGTCAGTGGAGGGCATCAGGTGGCCAGGCAATTGCGGCCATTATGCTTGGCCCGATAAAGTTTTTTGTCAGCATCACGGATCAGTGCATCAGCATTGTGGGTGCCGGCATTGGCGCAACTTACACCGATACTGATAGTCAGGTAGGTTGATGGACTGCCCGGGTTGGCGATGTACAGCTGCTCCACGGCTTCAAGTGCGCGAAAGGCTATCTCCACCCCTTCGTCACTTGAAGCGCCTGTCAGCAGCACGGCTAGCTCCTCTCCGCCGTATCGGTAAATACGGTCTTCCTGTCGAAGTACGTCTTTGATCGCAGTGACTACGCGTTGCAGTGCTTTATCGCCTTCAGCATGGCCAAGGGTGTCATTATAGGGCTTGAAATAATCGATATCACACATCAGCATGACAAAGCTGTAATCTTCAGAAGCCATACGTTCGAAATGCAAACTCAGGTCGGCATCCAGTGCACGCCGATTCAGTGCCCCGGTTAATGGATCGTGTAACGCCTGCTTTTTCCAGCGCAGTTTATCGCGTAAGTTTTGATTAAAAGCCGTACGTTGTTGCTCGTGCAGCCACCAAAAGCCGATACCCATTAAATACAACACAGCGGCTCCACCGAGCAGCATGCGCTGGTGAAAATTGATGCGCTGGGCTACTTCCATGGCAACAGCAGATCGGGTATCCCACTGGCCTTGTTCTATTTCTGTCGCACATTGAAGCACAGGTAGCAGTTCGGTAAGTGATTCTTGTGCTGTCGGGGGCTGTGCTGCTTCAATGCGTTCAATAAACCGGTCAAGCCTTTCAAGACTGGGTTCGGTGCAGGCATAGTGCTCTTTATATACGGCAATATTGATAAAACCCCAGGCTATATCCAGATTAGACAACGCGTTGGTGAGTGAGTCATCTTTCTCAGTGATGACGCTCAGGTCTGACAGGGCCGCCTGTAAGTGGTGGCGGCTGCGGCTAGCGAGTTGTTGTCCCATCAGGGTGCCTGAGTCACCAAAATATCGCTGCATTTCTGGATAAAACCAGCGGGTTTCATAGGTGATCCAGGCCAAAATTACACTGAAACTTAACAGGCTGAGCCAGAGCCAGCGAGTCCGCAGGCGCAGTAGTTTCCCTATCACTCCAGAACCTCAATAGTTGTAATCATCCAGACCCAGTCATTAAAATTACGCAGATTCTCTGGGTTGCGATTACCGAGGCTCTTTTCAACCAGCTTAATCGGGCCGTGGTCTCGCAGTCGCAGTTCATGTCCATTCTCATGGGTGACGAGCAGCCAGTTGCCAGAGTTCCATTGCGAAATGTGTGTTTCGTAGTCATCACTGGCAATAAATTTAAGTCGGCTGGCCTGACTGTGATCCGTGGCAAAATGCTCGATGAAATCGATCAGGTCGACGCCGCGGACGGGGATGCTTACGCGCTGAAATGGGTCGTAAATTTCCAGTTCATTGCCAGCCATCGCACGCAGTTCGTTTGCGCTGATTTGCAATTCTCCGGAGGGGGTTACCAGTGTTACTGTGGCTTCATCAGCAAGCAGGCTGGAGCACCAGATAACCAGTAGCAAAAAAATGGAGTACTTTCTGAGTTGCATGAGAAAATTGCTCCGCATCGTGTTCATTTGGTGTGCCAGTGTTGTCGTTGTTAATTAGGCCCATTTCAGTGTGAACAAGAAATGAACAACAGATTATTCTAGCAGATAGTGGGTTATAAAACAGACTCCGGTTAGTCAGGCTGTTGTTCAAATCGGTGTTAAAGTATTTTGCTTTCAGGCCGATAACGGATGCAATGCCATGGAGACACGCATGCAAAATGATCGGATAACGAGTGAGGTTTTTCTTAACCGGGTAGAAGGTTATACAGCGAACCTTCCCCAGGCTGTGCGCTCACCTAATAGTGCACAGTTTGGCATGCTGTTGAGTCTGATTGCATCCAGTCATGAACGTTATTCTTCAGATGCCAGCGCAACTGCGGGAGCTGACGGTGGTTTTCAGTTGCCAAGCAAACCCGTCTATCCAGAGCCAGATAGCCTGTTTAACCGGGACCTTGTTGGGCGCTTGAATCATTCAGTGACAGCACAGGAACCCGGAGAGTTTGCTTATCTGGTCAGCCATCTGAATGTTAAAACCTTGATGCCGTTAAATAGCCCGATTAGAAATGATCGCTTTGCGCAAATATCTCTGGCTTCCTTAGGTGGGCACATGCTGGAGCAGATCAGTGCTGCCAGAGAAGGTTTTCAGGCGGTAGCCTGAGTCACAAGACTCAGTCTGTAACCCATTGCATTTTAACTTCCTTACCTTCCTCAACTTGCCACCACTCATCCGGATCATCGCCTTCCTGCCAACCTGAAGCGATACAGCGTACCTGCGCGTTAAGTACGGCCGAGGCTTCACGGGCACACTCCAGATCCACCTTCCAGGGTGTGGTGCTGGATTGGAACCAGACGCTGATCCAGGCTTTGCCCAGTGCTTTTTCATGTACGGAAATAGCAAACTTGTGGCCCTGATGGCTGGCGCTGAATTGATGCAGCATACCCTTGCTACCGGTTGCCTTAACCTTATCCAGGCGTTCGGATAGCCACTGGATTACCTCATCCAATTTGCAGTTTTTTATGTAAATTTCAATATCAGGATGGTTCGTCATCATCAGAGTCCAGAAAACGCAATATTCGTAAAACACTCAGGCTTAGATAGCCAATGGCGGCAAGGATAATGCCACCGCCGAGTAACACTAAACCAAACAATGCCACTAACTCAGCTATTAATGAGCCGGGCAACAGAAACTGGGCTGTACCTATGGTTAGCAGCCCTAACATGAATATACCAAATCCGCTTAATAGCAGCATGAAGTTTTCACGTGGCTGATCAGCGCGCTTGCGCAGATACTGGCGCAGTGAGTGTATTGATGGCTTCATAGCTTGAACGGGATCATCGTTTTTTATACAGGCTCAGGCGTATATCCGCCTGAAGGTCCAGTTGCTCGATTTTCAGCAGGGCTTCACGGCGTTCATGGCTCAGGCGTTGTCCATGAGGCGTCATCATCAGCAGATCAGATAAGTGTGCAGTATCGCTGATATGAAAACGAAAACGCAAGGTCTCCCTATCCAGCGGCTCAAATAGCGTACCTAGCTGGGCATCAGGGTTCAGGTCCGAGTCACGTACATCCGTGTAGATCAGCTCGCGTAATTCACGTAGATGATCCGGACCTGGCCAGACCACCAGAAACAAGCCATTTTTACGCAATACCTGGGCGGTGGGTTCGGGCAACAGCCGAGCAAAGATCAATGTGGCCAGATCCACTGATTCAGGTTGCAACGGGATATCAGCCCCTGTGGCGACCAGCCAGGTGATGCGTTTGTCTCGTTTACACGCCTGGCGAATGGCCGCTTTGGAAATATCCAGGCCGATCAAACTGGCGTGTCGGTCAGCCTGTGCAAAGCTATGACACAGTCTATCGGTGTAATACCCTTCGCCACAGCCTAAATCCAGTATAACCGCGTTATCTGCTGGATGAGTTGCACGCAGTACCAGCGCGGACACCGCATCGGCAATGGGCTGATAGCTGTGTTGATCCAGAAAGCGTTGGCGGGCTAGCACCATGGCTTCATTGTCACCGGGTGCTTTGGAGCGCTTGCGCTGCGGTAACAGCAGATTCCAGTAACCCTGCCGTGCCCGGTCAAAACTGTGCCCGTTAACGCAACGGAGTTGGCGGACAGGACTAGGGTTATCAGCGCCCGGTTGCAGCGGATCACTGCAGACCGGGCAGCGTAATACTGAGATCATGCGGTTAATAGCCGGATCATAATTTGTTCATAGATGGCTGACAGGGTGTTCAGATCGTCGATGCTGACGCGCTCATCGATTTGATGAATGGTGGCATTCACTGGACCTAGCTCCAGCACTTGAGCACCTGTGGGTGCAATGAATCGGCCATCTGACGTACCACCCGCGGTGGAGAGTTCGCTCTCCAACCCAGTGATCTGACGTATGGCATCGCGGCTGGCATCCACCAGACTGCCTGCCGCTGTCAGGAAGGGGTGGCCCGAAAGCGTCCAGTCGATCTGCCAATCCAGCTGGTGTCGATCCAATAGCGCTGCAATACGCGCTTTAATGGCATCGGCCGTTATTTCAGTGGAAAAGCGCAGGTTAAAAGCAACCTCCAACTCACCTGGCACCACGTTGGTAGCACCGGTACCCGCATGAATATTGGAGATCTGAAAGCTGGTGGGTGGGAAAAACTCATTGCCGTCGTCCCAGACCAGTTGCGACAGCTCGGCCAGTGCAGGAGCGGCCAGGTGTACTGGATTGCGAACCAGGTGCGGGTAGGCAACGTGGCCTTGAACCCCTTTGATCGTCAGGGTGCCACTGATGGAGCCCCGGCGTCCGTTCTTGATGACGTCTCCTACCTGTTGTGAGCTGGAGGGCTCACCGACCACGCACCAGGTGATTTTTTCCTGACGGGCTTCAAGGGTGTCGATTACCCGGGTGGTGCCATTGACGAAGGGGCCTTCCTCATCACTGGTGATCAGCAGGGCGATGGATCCCTGATGGTCAGGGTGGCTGTCTATAAAGCGTTCCAGCGCGGTAATGAAGGCGGCAATACCACCTTTCATATCCGCCGCACCCCGGCCCCAGAGATAGCCCTCTGACTCAGTGGGTTCAAAAGGCGGGAAGCGCCATTTTTCTGCAGGCCCTGAAGGAACTACATCGGTATGACCGGCAAAACAAAACAGCGGTCCATCGGTGCCACGGCGCGCCCAGAGGTTGGTAACCTCTGCAAAGGGCATGGATTCGATACTGAACCCTAAGGCCTCAAGGCGACTGATCAAATAAGCCTGGCAGCCAGCATCATCAGGTGTGACTGAAGGGCGGCTGATCAGCTCTTTGGCCAGGGTTAACGTGGCAGATCCGTGTGACATAAGGTTGGCCTGTTATCAGTTATGCTGGTGTAATTCAGCGTTGAGTTCAATGGCTGACTGGTTGGTTTTTACTTCAATCTGCCCGGTTTGTGAGTTGCGGCGGAATAGCAGATCAGGCTTACCTGCCAGTTCAGCGGCTTTGACTACAGCAACCGTTTGGTTCGTATCATCCAGCAGGGTCACTTTGGAGCTGCCGGTAACATACAGGCCCGCTTCGACCGTGCAACGATCACCCAGCGGTAGTCCCAGGCCAGCATTGGCACCGATCAGGCAGTTTTCACCTACGGAAATCACCAGATTGTTACCCCCGGATAGGGTTCCCATGGTTGAGCAGCCGCCACCCAGGTCGGAGCCGTTACCGACTACTACACCGGCTGAAATCCGACCTTCAACCATACTGACACCCAGGGTGCCCGCATTAAAATTGATGAAGCCTTCATGCATCACCGTGGTGCCTTCACCGACGTAGGCACCCAGGCGGATACGGGCGGCATCACCGATACGTATACCATCCGGTACGGTATAGTTGGCCATTTTCGGGAATTTATCGACACTGTAGACTTCCAGAATACGACCCTGAGCGCGGGCGGACAGTTGGCGTTTTGCCAGTTCATTCTGGGCAATAGCACCTTCTGATGTCCAGGCGACATTGGGTAGCAGACCGAACATGCCGGTCAGATCCAGACTGTGGGGTTTGGCCAGGCGCTGCGATAGCAGGCTGAGCTTCAGATAGACTTCGGCGGTCGTTTCCGGTTTGCTGTCAGTTTCGAGGATACACAGCACCAGTGGCTGGTGCGTGCCTTCTAATATCTCTGTCAATTCCGCTTGATCTTCAGCGTCTACAGACAGAAACGCCACTTCCAGTGCTTTGAGCTGCTCTTCATTGATCTCTATCGTCTGGTTGCCACCCTGGTAGCCAACCTTGTCGGCTATGGCTTGAACCAGAGTATCAGCCGCATTTACCAGCGGTGCGTAGTAGTAGACTTCCAACCATTGTCCAGCGGCCGACTTGGTGCCGACACCTAAACCAAATGCAAAATTACTCATGGGATACTCCGTTAATTAATGCGCTATATTCAGTTTCATTAAAGCCGACATGGCAAATATTGTCGCCTTCCAGTAAGGGGCGTTTGATCAGTGCCGGGTACTCGAGTAGTAGAGCCTTTAATCCCGGGATATCTAAACCCGCCTTGCGCTCTTCGGGGAGCTGGCGCCAGGTGGTGCCTCGCTTGTTCAGCAGTTTGTCCATGCCGATACAGTCAGTCCAGCGGCTGATCTGTTCCGCGGTCAGCCCCTCTTTTCTGAAATCGTGAAAGCGGTAATCGACCGGGTGTGCATCAAGCCACTTGCGGGCTTTACGCACGGTGTCACAGTTACTGATGCCATACAGTGTCAACATAAGTCGCTCCCTATTTAGAGTGATTCTACATAACGGCGAATACGTGTAGCCGCTTCAACACACTCATCTACCGTGGCCACTAATGCCATGCGTACATAGTTAGCTCCCGGCAATACACCATCTACTTCTCTGGATAAGTAGCGCCCAGGCAATACTGTCAGGTTCTGAGATTGCAGTAAGCCACGGGTGAAGCTTTCATCATCAATGGGGGTGGGAGCCCAGAGATAAAAGCTGGCTGGTGGCTGTGTTACATCCATTACCGGTGCCAGAATGTCGATGACGGCGGTGAATTTTTCACGGTAGAGATTACGGTTGTCGATCACATGGGCTTCATCCTGCCAGGCGGCTGTTGACGCGATCTGATGCTGAATCGGCATGGAGCAACCATGGTAGGTGCGATATTTCAGGAAGGGTCCGATCAGTGCAGCGTCACCGGCTATAAAGCCTGAACGCATACCCGGCAGATTGGAACGTTTAGACAGGCTATGGAATACCACACAGTTGCGGTAATCATCACGGCCTATTTCGGCGCAGACTTCAAGTAGACCGATGGGTGGATGCGCCTCATCCAGATAGATCTCGGAATAGCATTCATCACTGGCCAGTACGAAATCATACTGGTCGGCCAGGGCAATCAGCTTTTTCAGTGTGGCCGCGTCGTGTACAGCCCCGGTTGGATTGCCCGGTGAGCAGATAAACAATAACTGGCAGTTTTCCCAGACGGCGGCCGGTACCGCATCGTAATCAGGAATAAAACCATTTTCACGGGTGCAATTGAGGTACCAGGGTTTGGCACCGGCAAGATACGCGGCCCCTTCATAAATCTGATAAAAGGGGTTAGGGGAGACGACCAGAGCCTCCGCGCTGGGGTTTATCAGCGCCTGGGTGAAAGCGAAAATGGCTTCGCGCGTGCCATTAACCGGCAGAATGTGCTGCTCAGGATCGAGGCTTTGCGCCTTCAGACCGAAGCGTTGTGTGGCCCAGTCGGCAATGGCCTGGCGCAGACTGAGTAGCCCTTTGGTCGTCGGATAGTTGGATAAGCCGGCAAGATTATTACGCACGGCATCCATCACCAGCGCGGGTGCCGGATGCTTGGGCTCACCAATTCCCAGTGAAATAGCTTCAAGGCTGGGTTCAGGTTGAATGTCGCGAGTTAACTCAGCGAGCTTTTCAAATGGGTAGGGGTGCAGCTTATTAAGATTGCTGTTCATGTGGGTGTCCTGTGTTAACCCCTGCTATCATCAGGGTTTGGGTCTGCCGGATAGGCGCAGCAGTATACCGAATGCGGCTAGTTCATCCAAATAGCCTGGACTCAATCATGTTCAGCAAGCACAGCCGGATCCAGTAGTTTTTCGAGTTCTGCACGGCTGATATCAGTCATTTCTACTGCTACATCAATGACCTTGCGATTGCTTGCGTAAGCCGCTTTAGCAATTTCAGCCGCCAGTTCATAACCGATTACCGGATTCAATGCGGTGACCAGTATTGGATTACGTACCAGCGCTTCCTCTATATGGCGCTCGTTGACACTGAAACCGGCAATGGCTTTGTCCGCCAGTGCCAAAGCGGCGTTGGCCAGCAGTTCCTGGCTTTGTAACAGGTTATAGGCAATCAGCGGCAGCATGGTATTGAGCTGGAAGTTACCGCGCTGAGCACAGAAGGTGATACTGGCGTCATTGCCGTTGATCTGGGCCACCGCCATGATAACGGCTTCCGGAATAACCGGGTTCACCTTGCCAGGCATGATCGATGAACCTGGCTGCAGTGCCGGTAAAGCAATTTCGCCCAGTCCGGAAAAGGGCCCTGAATTCATCCAACGCAGATCTTCGGCAATTTTTAGTAAAGCGGTTGCACACGCCTTGATTTGACCAGAGAGAGCCTGCGCTGTGTCCTGGCAGGCCTGCGCGGCAAAATGACTGTCTGGTGGAGTCAAGCGGTAGGTTGTTCGATTACTCAGGTGGGTACAAAAGCGTCTGGAAAATCCCCGTGGTGCATTCAGTCCACTGCCGATAGCGGTGCCCCCCTGGGGTAATTTCATCAGATCAGAACGCATCGATTCTAAACGCTGTTCAGCCTGACGTATCTGGCTGCCCCAGGCACGGACTTCATCTTCCATGCGCATGGGGACGGCATCCATCAGATGGGTGCGGCCGGTTTTGATAATCTCGGAGACTTCCACCGCTTTGCGACTGCAACGGGTGCGCAGGTGTTCCAGAGCTGGCAGCAGGGTCTTATCCAACTGTATCAGTGCACTTAAATGAATTGCTGAGGGAATCACATCATTGGAGCTCTGACTCAGGTTGATGTGGTCATTGGGGTGCAGTGTCAGACCCGCATCCTGTTGCACCAGTGAGGCCAATACCTCATTCATATTCATGTTGGTGCTGGTACCGGAGCCTGTCTGAAACACATCTACCGGAAAGTGTTTGCGGTAATGCCCTTTCTGTATTTTTTCACAGGCCTTGATGATGGCGAGTGCCTCTTCTTTAGACAATACACCCAGTTCAGCATTGGTTTGTGCAGCTGCGGCTTTGATTTGTGCCAGTGCCGAGATAAATGCCACAGGCATTCTCAGTGGGCTAAAGGTAAAATTTTCAACCGCTCTTTGTGTTTGAGCGCCGTAAAGTGCATCTTCGGGGACTTGAACTTCACCCATACTGTCTTTTTCAGTTCGGTAGGCTTTCATGCTTGGCGTTCCTGTGAAGAGTGTCTCTGTGTTGTGTCCGGATGATTTTGATTTGCCGGATCACCTTTGCTCTCAAGTATACTAAGCATAGCCGGAACCACCAGTAAAATCAGTACGCTGCCATAGGCCAGGCCAAATACGATCGAGGTTGCCATGGGAATCAAAAACTGCGCTTGCACTGAGGTTTCGAATAATATTGGCGCCAATCCGGCAATGGTTGTCAGGGTGGTCAGCAATACCGCACGAAGGCGTTGGCAAGCCGCTTCTTCAATAGCCTGGTAAACGGCAATACCCTGTTCACGCAGTTTTTTGTAAAAGCTGACGAGTACGATGGTGTCATTGATAACGATGCCTGACAAGCCAAACAGGCCAAAAAGCGACAGCACTGTCAGGCTTTGAGCGGTGATGAAATGCCCAAGTATCGCGCCGGTCAAGCCCAGCGGGATGGTTAACATGACGATCACCGGCCAGCTATAAGAGGCAAAGACCCAAGCCAGAATAATATAGATTAAAGCCAAACCCAACATGAGCCCTGTACGCATATCAGCCAGTGTTTCCTGCTGGTCACGGCTTTTACCTTCAAAACTGGCTTCGACACCATGCTGCATCAGCAGATCCGGTAAAATGCGTGTATTCAGGTCGGCGAGTATGTCGTTGGCATTGGCACGTTGCTCGTCCAGGTCAGCAGATACATTCAAGGCGAGTTGACCATTGATCCGCTGCACCGAATCCAGACCCTGACGCGCTGTCAGATCCACCAGATTACCTAGCAGGCTGGTTGATCCATCTGGCAGAATGATTGGCAATTGCTCGATGGCTGCCAACTGATTTCGACTTGCATCGGCTAGTGATACCCGGACTTCGATTTCATCCTGCCCTTCGTAGAAAGACTGGATCCTGAGGCCATCAAAAGCCACCCTTAGCTGGCGTCCGAGCGTTTCCAGCTGCAGCCCTGCTGCATGTCCCTGAGCATTGAGCGAGTAGATCAACTGTGAGGTACCAAAGGGCAGATCATCATCAATGTTGGATAAGCCCGGATAGGCTCGCAAGGCATCTTGAACCGCCAGTGAGGCCTGTTTGAGTCGATCGGTATTTGTTCCAGTGAGTTTGATCTCGATGGGCTTGCCAGGTGGTCCCCCTTGACTGATGTTGATGCTGAATTTTTCAATACCCGCTGGTAGCTGTATCGCTTGACGCCATTGCTGAATAAACGCTTGATTACTGATGTTGCGGTCATCTGCTGTGGTTAACTCAACATGCAGCGAGGCATATTCATCCCCGAGAAAATTCCCGCGACCCGTGCGTGGGAAATAGGCTATACCCTGTTGTTGCAAGCTGAGTTTCAGCACTTTCTCATCCAGATCGCTATCGGTTTGTCGCAGTGTTGTGTCCAACTGTTGTAAAAAAGTATTAATACGTGCGGTGTCTGTCCCTGCAGCGAACTGTACATTGGCGGTGAGAATGTCCTGTTCAACACTGGGAAAGAAATTAAACTTTAATTGTCCGCCTGCCAGTAAACCGGCACTGAGAATTAACAAGCCAGCGGCGCTGGCCAGTACGACCCAAGGGTAGCGTACGGCAAACCTGACACGCTGACGAAATACCTGGTTTTTGAACTGATCAAAGGCTTTGTCGAGTCGGATACGCAAGGCGGAGGGCTTGAGGTCTGCAGCACGGTGCAGGCTGTGATGCAGGTGTCCTGGCAGAATGAGAAAACACTCAATCAAAGACGCAATAATGACGCAGATGACCACCAGCGGAATATCGATGAGGATATTACCGATTATGCCACCGACCATGAGCAGGGGTAAAAAGGCGGCGATAGTGGTCAAGGAAGACGCAATGACCGGTGCCTGCATGCGGTGTGCTCCGCCAATAGCCGCCTGAAGCCCCGGCTCGCCTTGTTGCAAATGTGTCAAGGTATCCTCACCTACAACGATGGCGTCATCTACAATAATGCCCAAGGCCATGATCAATGCAAATAGTGACATCATGTTGATGGAACCACCAATTCCGTAGAGGATACCCAGGGTGGCCAGGAAAGACACAGGAATACCAACCATCACCCAAAACGCGACCCGGGCATTCAGAAACAGAAACAAGATCATTACCAGCAGCAGTAAGCCGGTCAAACCATTTTTAATCAATAAACCTATGCGATCACTGATCAACTGCCAGCGTTCATTAAAGACCACCAACTCAACGCCGTCCGGCAGACGCCCTCGTGTGGTTTCCAGCCAGTTGTTTAATATGCGCGCCGCCTGCAGACTATCTTCAGACTCGGTGCGCTTCAGGCTGAATCGAATCGCCGGTTGGCCTTCATAGCTGAGCAGTACCTGGCCATCGCGGATGCGTCGCTTAACCTGGGCAATATCATCAATACGAATCAGCTGTCCTGGCGGGGTGTTGTTAAGCGGTAGCTGACGAAAGCCTTCTACATCTCGTTGTTGACTCAGACTGCGCAGCTGTCTGGCACCCTCATCGCGTGCCGCTGTGCCAGCGGGCAAATCGATGCTGCTCAGACGTATATCAGCCGCCAGCTCAGTCAAAGTCATACCCAGTTTATGCAGCTCAGCGGGTTGCACCAGTATGGCAATTTCTTCTTCTGCCAGCCCGGTGAAATCGATCTTGCGAATGCCCAGATCAAGCAGTTCCTGTTCAAGCTGGCGAGTCAGGGTGCGCAGCTCATCTAGGCTGGCTTGTGAACTGGTCAGGATAACATCGGCAATCTCTTCATAACGTAGTGTTTTTTGCACCAGTGGCTCTTCTATATCAGTTGGCAGTCGGCTGCGAACACTGTCCAGCCGCTGTTTCACCTCACTGAGGGCATAGTCCACATCACTGCCATCATCCAGTTCGATACGGATAGAGGCCGATCCTAACCGCGCTGTGGCAAAAATCTGGTGAATATTATCAACACTGCGCAACTCATCTTCTATGGGAACCAGAACAGAGGTGGCAATATCCTCAGCGCTGGCACCGCTCCAGATGACTTGCAGGGTGATAGTATCGAGAGAAAAACTGGGAAAAAACTGGGTGTTGAGTTTATTGAGTCCATAAATACCTGACAGGATCATCAGTGCCATCAGCAGGTTGGCTGCTACTCTGTGACCGGCAAACACGCGGATCAGTTGCTTTAATGGACCTTCGTGAATACTCATGGAGTGTTGCTTCCAGCGTTTGTAACCTGCCTGACAGGCAGGCCGCTGATGGCATTGGGTAGCTGGGTGGTCAGTACCCAGTCGCCTGGTTGTAGTGCTTCGCTGTGTATCAGTATTTCGCTGTCTTGCTGGGTACCCGGACGTGATCCCAATCGGACTATATGGACAGCTTCAAGCTGGTCATTAACCAGGCGGTAGACACGATCATTGCCATACAGTGCCTGAGGTGGCAGGGCCACCACCTGGCTCACCGAAGGGAGTTGCAGTGTGAGCGTCACCTGACGGCCAGGCTCCGGCAGCCACGGGGCGTCTTGAAAACGAAAATAGGCTTCAATGCCGATGCGGCTGTTGTGGCTGTCGGCTGCTAAGCGATCGAGATACAGGGTGAATTCCTGGCCGTCTACCTGAGTGCGTGCCAGGATAGTTTGCTCTTGGGTTTCCAGTTGCTGCCGAAAACGGGTCAGGCTAGAGGATGGCAGCAAGGCTTTTACTTCCAGGTTGCTCAGGTCATACAGGCTCAGTATCGGCTCCCCGGGCCGCAGGCGTTCACCTACACTGGCCAGTCTCTCTGCCACACGCCCAGTGAAGGGGGCGCGGATCTCCGTGCGGCTCAGGTCCTGCTCAGCCTGGTCCTTCAGTGCTTCACTGCGCGCTAGCTCGGCTTCAGTCTGGCGTAAACGATTCGGGTGGTCAGCCAGTGCCATGCGTCGGGAGTTGACTGCGAGTGCTTGTTGCTGAAGAGCCGTTCGAGCTGTGTCTAACTGTTCTTGACTGCTCAGATTGCGTTGACTCAGGTCTTCTAACCTACGCAGTTTGCGTTGTTGGATCTGCAGCAGCTCCTCATCCAGTTCGAGAGCCTGACGATCGGCATCATTACGGACATGTTCGGCGTCAATGCGGGCTTGAGCGGCCTCGTAATCAGCTTGACGCTGACGAAGTTGTAATAACAGATCCGTCTTGTCGAGGCTGGCGAGTAAGGTATTTTCACTGACACGCTGACCTTCATTAACAGTTAATTCGACCAGCTCTGCAGTCACTGCACTGGTTAGTGTCGCAAGCCCGTGACTGGTTATTTGTCCAAATATTTCTGTTTCAGCCTGAGCTGTAATCCATTCCACCTGTTGTGCCTGAACATTCCAGCGCTGTATCTCTGGTGTGATAAACGGGGTTTCTGCTCTATTCATCTTAAGCCCATAAAAACCGACCATAGCGAGAGCAATAATAGATAGTGGCAATATCCAGATAAAACGATGTGTTGCACGAGGTGGCTGAGAAGACGAAGCCATGGCCGTGTAAATCCTTTGTATAAGTGATAGCTGATATGGTGACAGGCTGTGGTCATGTGGGCAAGTGCTATAAAAAAATGCAGTTGATTTGGTTTTTACATCCAGCTTGCTGGATAATGAAGCCTAATTACTTTTAAGGCGAATGGATCATGAGTGTATTGATTGACTGGCCATCGAGTCATTTATGTCTGACAGAGCTGGAAAGACAAGCGGCAAGTAGTGCCGTTGAGTCGGCATTTGCATCGGCGCTTGAAAACCTTCGAGTGGATATTGGCTTTCGCGATATGGTCGAACAGTTGTACGTGCCTATGGGAGCCTGGGTTGCCCAGCAGCAGAGTGACAAGAATAAACCACTGGTGGTTGGTATCAACGGCGCACAGGGCGCGGGTAAATCAACCCTGTTTAATCTGCTGGAGGTCACTCTGAGCGAGGGCTTTGGCTTGCGGGTGGTGGGATTTTCCATCGATGATTTGTATAAAACCCGTGCTAAGCGCTCGGAACTGGCTGAGCAGGTACACCCACTGTTACAAACTCGCGGCGTGCCGGGTACGCATGATGTTGAGCTAGGCATCGAAATTCTCGAGTCGCTGCTACACGCGAATGATACCACTGTGACACGTATCCCCGTATTTGATAAATCCATTGATGATCGCTGTCCTGACTATGTCTGGCAGGAATGGATTGGCCGTGCCGATATCATTGTGCTTGAGGGGTGGTGTGTAGGGGCTAAACCACAACCGGATGAGGCCTTGTCTGAACCAGTTAATCAGTTAGAGCGTGACGAAGATGCTCAGGGAGTCTGGCGACGCTATGCTAATGAGCAGCTTAAGTCCCGCTATGCTGAGCTTTTTTCGCGGCTTGATCTGTTGATTATGTTGCAGGTACCCAGTATGCAAGCCGTGTTTGAGTGGCGTTCGTTACAGGAGAAAAAACTGGCGGAGCGGGTGCAATACGTTCACGATCAGCAGCAGCCGACAGATCATCTGCGCATTATGAATGAGCGGCAGATAGTGCGCTTTATCCAGCATTACGAACGTCTGACGCGTGCCATGCTGGAACAGATGCCGTTAGTGGCTGATCTGGTGTTGAAACTCAATCAAAATCATAAAATTGAACAGATTGTGATTAATCGCACCAATGTTGATTAAATCGGAAAAAGTGCTGATGTGGCAATACTGAACACGGCCTTGTTAATGCCGCGGTTAGTCTTGTCCGAAATAACGCGGGCCATCATATCCTGATGGGCGATCAGTTTGCCAAATAAGCGCTCAAAACTGAGGTTGTATATTCCATCCTCACTTAGCCCATTGGTGAGGATAAATGGCTCGCCCCTGGCATTCAGGCGATTGCTCAGTCGCCAGACAATAATTTCCACGTTACGTGCGCTGTCATAGAGACGTTGTTGATCGAGGTCATCAAGCAGGAAAAACTCGTCTTTAAAATTGTAAGCGCCGTGGAACATGCCTGTCAGTCCGACCATCAGCGCAAAGACTCGATCCCCTTCGAAGTCGGGATCAAATACCAGCGGTATAGCATCAATACCGTAGCGATTGTAAAGTTCAGGATGGCTATATATCCGTGGTGAATCAAAAAGCTGTTTTTCGCGCATTGCCAGTGAGGTGCCTGCAGGCCCCTTAAGAAGTTCGCGAGGGTTGCGTTGGTAGAGTTTTACCGTCAATTCGCGCAACAAGCTGGTTATTTCTTCTACATGTGCATCAGCGACTAGATCAATATCAGATTTGACCAGATTTTTCAGTTGAAATGGCCGATCATTTGGCTGGTGGCCAGCACAGCTTGCCAAAAGTGTCAGTATCAACATCAGAATCACAACGTGCAGTATTCGCAAACCTTGTTCCTTTCACTGGTGAAAATCTAATCATCTAAACAAACCCTGAGGTCGATCATATATCCCCAGTGTCGTTTTTAGCTATAGTATCCCCAGTATAACAACCGGAGAAACCCAATGAGTCAAGATACATCAGACCTCAGGTCACTGAGGCGTGAATATGAGGTCGGGGACCTGAATCGGGATGACTTGAATACCGATCCAGTGCAGCAATTTGCCATTTGGTTTGAGCAGGCGTTGGCAGAGTATGCTGATGAAGCCACCGCGATGACCTTGGCTACGGCTGATGCAGAGGGTATGCCATCTGCCCGTATTGTTTTATTAAAACAGTATGATAGCAAAGGTTTTACCTGGTTTACGGATTACCGTAGCGAAAAAGGTCAGCAGTTAGCGATTAATCCTCAGGCTGAGCTTTTGTTTTACTGGCCCGCGCAGTCTCGCCAGATCAGAGTGCGTGGACAAGTTCAGAAATTGTCGGCTATCGAGGGTCAGGCCTATTTCAGTCAACGACCAGCCGGCAGCCGGCTCAGTGCCGCCGTATCTTGTCAAAGTCAGCCGATAGCATCTCGTGAGCTATTGGAGGCGGCTATTGAGGAGCTTAAACAGCAGCATCCTGATGGCAATGTTGCCTGCCCGCCAACCTGGGGTGGTTATCTACTCAAGCCGCAACGTTTTGAGTTCTGGCAAGGACGCCCCAGTCGCCTGCATGACCGTTTCAGTTATCGGCTTCAAGATGATGGCAGCTGGGTAATAGAGCGCCTGCAGCCCTGATTTTTCTCTTTATGCTGTAACCAAGGTTTCCTGTAGTTCTATCTAGAGTTCTATCTAGCAGCTCAGGAAACCTTTTCCCGCCATTGCAACTCCCCTATCTGCACATTTAGCCAATCGAACCCTATGCGCTTTGCTACGGCCGCTGCGCCGTCCAGGCTTTTGAACTCGCGTTCTGTATTTGATCGTTGCAGGTTCAGCGTGATGATTTCCTGATCACGAGTCACGAACTTTAGCGTCCAGCCGCGAGACATGGAAATCGGTATCGCCTGGCAGGATTCAAATACTCCAGCTTTGAAAAGCAATCTTATTTCCTTCTCTTGCATGATCATATCCTCTTTAAGATCTATCGTTAAGCTGTTAATGAATAGTATATATCCATTAATGATATATCGCAAATTATTTTAGAATAAATTACAGATGTAAGTAATTGAAAAACAACAATAAAAATTGTTTTTATGGGTTTTTTTATTAATGAGGTTTCGTTTCGCTTAAGTAATTGAAATATAAGTATTAATTTGCGCTAATCTGGAGTGGTTTTTTAGTCTTTTTGGCTATATAAATTCGTTTTAGAGTAATCAAAAATATATTTTGATTATTTAAAAATATTTAATTGATTTTTCGGAAATCCATAAGGAGTAATTGGTTGGCGTGAGGGGGCAGTGAGTTGGGGCGGTGCTGATTGAGCCACAAAGGGGATAGTTCGAGCGGTAAGAAAGGGAAGGTTGGGCAATAAAGTCGGGTAGGGTAAGCCAGGGCTATTTGTTGGGAAATGCCCTGGCGAGTCTATTTATCAATCGGCTTGTTTAGCGTTCAGGCGCATTTTAAGTGCCTGTTCGATAGCATCGAGTTTTTTCTGGGTTGCGACAACGCCTGCATCGGAATCATCAAGTTCTGGTGAGAATTTGATCATATCCAACACTTCAACCATGAAGGCTTCCTCATTCATTTTGATAACTTCGTCAGCAGTCCAGCGGTTAAAGCGATTAGCCATGTGAATCTCCTTTTTAATTTAACGGCGATCTACTTAGAGTTTAGTGGGAAGGTGGTCAGGATTACCAGCACAGAAACGCAAATACTACCTCGCTGAGATAGATGCCCTTGCGACCGGAAGAAAAGTTGAGCTGGGTCAATATTCCATAATAAATAAGCGGGTAATCTAGTCGCAGTTAACCGTTAAGAGGTGATGACATGTTCGGAATAGATATCCACAGTATGGAAGTGCTGATCCCTAGTATGATCGGTATCATAGGTATTACGGCTGTAATGGTTTGGGCCGGCATAAAAATGCGCGCCCTGATGAACGAAGACCAAAAGAAGTAAAGCTGCCGACAAGAGTCGAGTAAACAGCTGTCGAGTGAGTTGCTTGTTTATCAGAACCAGTGCCCGGTAAAAAACCTGCTGACTTAAAGCCAGCAGGTTTTTTTATGTACAGGATGTACGGGCAGAAAATTGCTCCTGCATTTTCTGCATACGCGCCATCCTTGGCGCTATATGCCGCGGACTCTAAGGGTTTATACGGGCAAGCTGTTCCTGTCTTTTCTGTATACTCGCCGTCCCTGGCGCGATATGCATTGGTCCGGATTAGATTGCAGCAATGGTGCTGTGCTGTTCTTCCAGACGGGCGTAGGCTGATTGCATTTCTGCCAGCTTGGCGCGCTCTTTCTCGACTACGTCAGCCGGTGCCTTGCTGACAAAACCCTGGTTGGACAGCTTGCCATCCAGTCGGCTGATTTCCTTGTTGAGTTTTTCCAGCTCTTTACTCAGACGGCTCAGCTCGGCCTCTTTGTCAATGATGCCGGCCATGGGCACCAGTATTTCCATCTGGCCGACCAGGGCTGTGGCTGACATAGGTGCTTCCTGCTGGCTATCCAGTAGTTCAATCTGCTCCAATTTAGCCAGTTTGGTCAGTAGCGGCCGCGTTGCTTCGAGGCGACGTTGATCTTCAGTTGAGGCATTACCCAGCCATACTGGAATCGCTTTGCCGGGAGACAGGTTCATTTCACCGCGAATGTTACGAATAGCCAGCATCACTGCTTTCAGCCATTCGATGTCGGCACTGGCCTGGGCGTCAATTTTGTGGTCTTCGGCAAGCGGGTAGGCTTGCAGCATAATCGTGTCGCCCTGTTTTCCGGCAAGCGGTGCAACGCGTTGCCAGATCTCTTCGGTAATATAGGGCATCAGCGGGTGAGCTAAACGCAAAATAGCTTCCAGTACTCTGACCAGGGTGCGGCGCGTACCGCGTAAGCGTTCAGCAGGGGCGGCTTCATCCCAAAGCACTGGCTTGGACAGTTCCAGATACCAGTCGCAGTATTCATTCCAGACAAATTCATACAGGGTGCTGGCGACCAGGTCGAAGCGGTATTCGGCAAAGTGTTTGGCAATTTGCGCTTCGGTTTCCTGCAGGCGAGAAATGATCCAGCGATCCGGCAGGGTGAGTTCCACTGTTTCTCCCTGGATGCCGCAGTCCTGTTCTTCGGTATTCATCAGCACATAACGAGCCGCGTTCCAGAGTTTGTTACAGAAGTTGCGATAACCTTCCATGCGCTGCATATCAAACTTGATATCGCGGCCGGTTGAGGCCAGTGACAAAAAGGTGAAGCGCAGTGCATCCGTACCATAAGCCGCAATACCTTCCGGAAAGTGTTTGCGGGTCTGGTCTTCGATTTTTTTAGCCAGCTGTGGCTGCATCATGTTACCGGTGCGTTTGGCCACCAGGGTTTCCAGGTCGATGCCATCGATCAAATCCAGCGGGTCGAGTACGTTACCTTTGGACTTGGACATTTTTTGTCCATCCTGATCACGCACCAGGCCATGCACATAGACCTGTTTGAAGGGGACTTCGCCGGTGAACTTGAGGGTGAACATGATCATTCTGGCAACCCAGAAGAAGATGATATCAAAACCGGTTACCAGGGCACTGCTGGGATGGAAGGTGTTCAGTTCCGGGGTGTTCTCCGGCCAGCCCAGAGTACCAAAGGTCCAGAGTCCTGAGGAGAACCAGGTATCCAGCACATCATCGTCCTGTTTCAGTGGCAGGTCATGGCTGAGTTGGTATTTGTCCCGTGCTTCGGCTTCGTTACGTGCGACATAGACATTGCCGCAGTCGTCATACCAGGCCGGAATGCGGTGACCCCACCAGAGTTGGCGAGAAATGCACCAGTCCTGCAGGTCACGCATCCAGGCAAAATACATGTTTTCATACTGTTTGGGGACGAATTCAATGTCGCCATTTTCCACCGCGGCAATGGCCGGTTTTGCCAGCTCTTCAACGGCCACAAACCACTGGTCGGTGAGCAGGGGCTCAATGACGACACCTGAGCGATCGCCATAGGGCACTTTCAGGGCATGCGCATCAATTTTTTCCAGCAGATCGGCAGATTCAAATTCGCTGATAATCAGTTTGCGCGCATCAAAGCGGTCCAGTCCCTGATACTGTTCCGGCAGACGATCATCCAGTTCGGTATTTTCACTGCTGTCAGTGTTGAAGACCTCGGCCCGCTGCAATACCGCACCGTTGTGATCGAAGATGTTGATCATGGATAGCTGATGGCGTTTGCCGACTTCGTAGTCGTTAAAGTCATGTGCCGGAGTGATCTTCACACAACCACTGCCAAACTCGGCATCGACATAATCATCGGCAATGATTGGTATGCGGCGACCGACTAAGGGTAATTCGACATACTGACCAATCAGGGAGGTGTAGCGTTTGTCGTTCGGGTTCACCGCAACCGCCGTATCACCGAGCATGGTTTCGGGTCGTGTGGTGGCTACAATAAGGTAGTCTTTACCATCGCTGGTTTTAGCACCGTCGGCAAGCGGGTAGCGGAAATGCCACAGGTGACCACTTTGATCCTTGTTTTCCACTTCCAGATCAGAGATGGCGGTGTGCAGTTTGCAGTCCCAGTTGACCAGGCGCTTACCACGATAAATCAGCTTGTCATCATATAGGCGTACAAAGACTTCCTGCACCGCTTTGTAAAAACCCTCATCCATGGTGAAGCGCTCACGGCTCCAATCCAAAGACGCACCCATACGACGCAGCTGGCGAGTAATCGTACCGCCGGATTCTTCTTTCCATTCCCAGATCTTGTCGATAAACGCCTCGCGACCCAGATCGTGGCGGGTTTTACCTTCTTCGGCCGCAACTTTGCGCTCAACCAACATCTGAGTGGCAATACCCGCGTGGTCTGTACCTGCTTGCCAGAGGGTGTTTTTACCCAGCATGCGCTGATGGCGGATCAGGCTGTCCATGATGGTGTCCTGGAAAGCATGCCCCATGTGTAAACTGCCGGTGACATTAGGTGGCGGGATCATGATGCTGTAGGCATCACCCTGACCTGAGGGTTTAAAATAACCACTCTGTTCCCACTTGTCGTACCAGGTGTTCTCAATTTCATGTGGCTGATAGGTTTTATCCATGCTCATCTCAGTAGTTAACATTCGGGGCTGGGAGGAAGGCGTAAGGTTATAACGCAGTACTTCCGCAAAAATGCGTCATTATAACGGCTGTAGCAGACAGGTTGTAGGCTTGTCGCTTAGATAGTTGGGAGTTGCCAGGAATGAAAAAATAATGCTGCCTATCTAGCACAGATGTAAAGCTCTCTGCTAACCTGTTATAAGATCTGAATAAAAATAACTAATTTCTACTATCCGGAGAGTCGATATGATCTCGCCACCTGCTAAAAGTCTGGGGCTGTCTTTCGGTAAAAAACTCACGCTGATGATTTTGGGTATTGTCTTAATGGCGGTACTCATCGTTGCGGGTGTGATTTTCAGTCAGTATTACCGTTCCCATACACAAATGATTATTAATCAACTGGATGGTCAGGGCCAACGTTACGCGCAATCATTTACCGACTGGTTGGAAGCACGTCAGCAAGAAATGCTCTATCTAGCAAGCCTGGATCCCTTGGCCAATGCCGATGAAGCCGCCGTGAATCACCTGCTGACGCAAATTGCCGATGCCCAGGGCGTATATGACACGCTGTTTCTTGTTAGTCCCGAAGGCAGGGGGCTCGCTGGGGTTGCTTTTGAAAGTGGCCGAGCCAGGGCTATGCCGTTTAGTGAAGCGCAGGCGTTCAATGTTCCGGATCGCTCCTGGTTTCAACAAGCGATCAGTGGAAAAGATGTGTTTTCGCAGCCGGTGATCTCCCGAGCAACTGGTAATCAGGTGAGTACAGTGGCTTCTCCCGTATATCAGGGTGATCGTATCGTTGGTGTTATGCGCGGAGCCGTGACACTGAGTACTTTGATAGAGCGAATTCGTGCGTTGAATGATGATCCCAATACCGATATTTTCCTCATCAGCAGTGACGGCATGGCGCTGACGCCAACCCGTTCAGTGAGTAACCCAGAACAGGCGATTACCTCGGACGCTGCGAAGGCTATCGCGGCGATGGAGTCGGGTTCAGGGCGTTATGATAATGCGGCTGGGGTGCCTGTGGTGGGTAGTTATATACCCATACCCTTGCTGGGTTGGGGATTGGTGCTGGAGCAGACTGAGAAAAATGCTATGGCGCCCGTGTATAGAACCATTTGGACTCTGTTGTTGATATTGGCGGCGATTCTGATTCTGGCGCTGCTGACGGGAATGGCAATTGTTCGGAGTGTCACCCGTACTCTCGGAGGCGACCCAGCCTATGCGGCGGCTGTAGTCGGCGATGTGGCTGATGGCGATTTAACCCGTGAAGTGGAAGTGTCAAAAGGGGCTGGCGCCAGTCTGCTGGGTTCCATTGAACAGATGCGGGTGAAATTGCGTGGCACGATTGAGCGGATTAAAGTGAACTCGGAAACTCTGGCCTCGGCAGCAACCGAGCTGAGTCAGATTAGTCAGCAAACAGACTCAGGTGTTCGTCAGCAGTCAACTCAGCTTGAGAATGCCGCCACGGCAATAAATGAAATGTCGGCTACGGTTGAAGAAGTCGCTCGCAATGCGCAAATGGCAGCTGATCATACGATTGAAGCCAGTAATCGGGCTGAGGCCGGAAGCCAGGTCGTGGCATCAGCGGCTTCATCAATGCAGGCCTTATCTAAAGATATATCTGATGCCGCTGAAGTGATTCGTGAGCTGAAAAATGACAGCGACCTGATCGGTCAGGTGTTGCAGGTTATTCGAGATGTGGCCAATCAGACCAACCTGCTGGCACTAAATGCCTCTATCGAAGCGGCGCGGGCCGGTGATAGTGGGCGTGGGTTTGCTGTCGTGGCTGATGAAGTGAGAAATCTTGCTCGCCGTACAGAAGAATCCACCAATGAGATACAGCAGGTGATTGATCAGTTGCAAGGTCGTTCAGAAAGCGCCGTTAAGGCGATCTCTCAGAGTGTGGAAAAAACCCATGCTACTCTGGAGCTTGCTGACCATGCCAATACCGCTTTGAATGATATTTTGAATGTGGTCAGTTCTGCTCACGACATGATTCAGCATATAGCCACAGCGACGGAAGAGCAGTCTGCGGTGGCTAAAGAGATTAATCAAAACATCCATCTGATTAAGGATGTTGCCGATCAGTCTGCTACTCATGTGGGAGAGTCGACCGAGGCGACAAACTCCCTGTCGATGCTGGCGGAGCAGCTTCGAGAGGAGATGAACCGGTTTCGGGTGTAATACTACTTGCGCATATCCGTTCGGTGCATCTCGTACCCTAGCTCACGGCAGCGGCTGTAGTTCTGGCGTGAACTTGTTAGCAGTTCTGGAGCCTGAACCACCACGTCGGCAATGCGTTCAAACTCAAAGGCCAATTCAGGCAGCAAGCCGGCGGCATTGAGAAACAGCTGTCGGTGTTCCGGTAGTTGATCGCCATGACCTAGGCTGATGGGGGCTGTTGGTGTGTTGCCGATCAGGTGATGAGGCAGGAAACTGTCATCCCGAAAGGACCAGAGCAGTCGATCAAGGCTTTCAGCTTTTGCCTGATGGTCGGTGTGTATATAGACCATCAGCCCTTGTTGCAGGGCTTTCTGGCAAACCCGACAGATGAAGACAGCACGGCTGTCTTCATCGGCTTGAGGCAAAATATAGAAATCAGCACGTCGGGACATCAGTGATGTGCTTCCTCGTTAACCTCAACAGCTTCGGCCTGATCAATCAAATACTGGCAGAGTAAGGATACACAACGGCCCGTGGAGCCTTTTTCTTTACCGTTGCTGTTCCAGGCAACCCCGGCGATATCCAGGTGAGCCCAAGGATAGGCTTTGGCGAAGCGTGACAGGAAGCAGGCCGCCGTAATGGTGCCAGCTGAGCGGCCGCCGATGTTAGCTATATCCGCAAAGTTGGAATCCAGCAGTTCCTGATACTCATCCCAAAGCGGCAATGGCCAGGCGCGGTCAGCGGCAAAGTCACCGGCTTGCTGCAGGGCGCCAGCCAGTTCTTCATTGTTGGACAGCAGGCCTGTGGCATGGTGGCCTAGTGCAATAATGCAGGCACCCGTCAGGGTGGCTACGTCTATGACGCTGGCCGGCTTAAAGCGTTCTGCATAGGTCAGTGCATCGCAAAGTACCAGTCGGCCTTCGGCATCGGTATTCAGAATTTCTACTGTCTGGCCTGACATGGTGGTAACAACATCACCGGGTTTGGTGGCTTGACTACCTGGCATATTCTCGGCGGCGGCGACAATCACGACGAGGTTAATCGGCAGTTGCATTTCTGCCGCCGCTTCGATGGTACCCAGAACGCTGGCGGCACCACACATATCAAACTTCATTTCATCCATGCCTGCGCCTGGTTTCAGGCTGATACCACCGGTATCGAAGGTAATGCCCTTGCCAACCAGAACGTGAGGGGCATCAGTGTCTTTGCCACCCTGGTATTCGATGACAATCAGTTTGGATGGCTGGGCACTGCCGCGACCGACTGAAAGCAGACTATGCATCCCCAGCTTTTCCATCTTCTCTTCATTAAGAATTTTAACTTTCAGGCTGTCAAATTCTTCGCCCAATGCTTTGGCTTTTTCGGCTAAATAAGTAGGCGTGCAAATATTGCCGGGCAGGTTGCCCAGTTCACGAGCGCTACTGATACCGTTAGCGATGGCAACACCATCCAGTAATGCACTCTCGCCTAATTCGGCGTCTTCATCGTGGAGATGAATAACATACTGCTCCAGCGATACCGGGTCGGCTTTTTTGCTCTTGGTGCTGTCGTATTGATAAAAGTCGGCCGAGGTCCATTCGGTGAACAGGCGAGTCTGACGATAGGTGTCAGGGTGATCGCTGGCCAGGCCATCGAGTGCGATAGCGACAGATTTCAGTTTCAGTTTGCCCAGCGTCTGGTTGATGCCTTTGACCAGTTTGCGGTAATGGCGATCTTTGCGCTCATCGGCTTTGCCTAAACCTGCGACCAGCACCCGTGCAGCAGTGATGCCAGTCAGGTTGTGCAGCATCAACAGTTCACCTGCTTTACCCGTCAGGTCACCGCTATTAATCAAAGCTTGAATAGCACCACCTGTACATTGATCAATCAGTGTGGCTGTCGGCGTCAGGACGCCCTCTGCTTCGATGCCGATTACCAGACAGTCAGTGGAGAGAGTTTCTGGGGTGTCGCTGATAATTTCAAAAAACATGTTGGCTCCAGAGAAGACATTCAAAAGCGATTGATAGATAATGCCACTATAAACTATTTCCATCGTTCGAAACCATGTTCGCGACCAGGATTCTGCGTTGATCATATTCCGTTACATCACCCGTGAGGTGTTAGTCAGTACGCTTGCTGTGACTGCCGTGCTGATGCTTATCATCACCAGCGCTCGCTTAATTAAATACCTGTCTGATGCTGCAGCAGGCAAATTAGAGGCGGGGGCCGTCTTTCTTGTGCTGCTTTATCACATGCCGGGGTTTCTTGAATTGCTCTTGCCTCTGGGGCTGTTTCTGGGCATTTTACTGGCGTTGGGTCGCTTGTGCCTCGATAGTGAAATGGTGGTATTACAGGCTACGGGCTTCAGTGGTAATCGCTTGTTGAGCTATGTGTTTGGCTCTGCATTGGTTGTTTCCTTACTGGTACTGCTTTTGAGTGCCTGGGTAGCGCCACTTGGATTGAATAAAGCTGATCAGTTGCTGGCCGCCCAGGATGCGCGCAGTGAACTTGATTTGGTGACACCAGGACGTTTTTTGTCCCAGTCATCGGGTCAGGTTACTTACGCCGAAGCGATGGTGGGTGAGCAGTTGAAGCAGGTGTTTATCTCCCAGCGTGGCGAAGATGGACGCCCTAATATTCTGATCGCGGAGTCGGCTGAACGACGTTTGTTGCCAGAAGCACGTCAGCGCTTTTTGGTGCTGTTGAACGGTTATCGCTTTGATGGTCGACCTGGTGAAGCGGATATGAGCCGTATTCGCTACAGTGAATACGGGGTGCAACTGGATGAGCCCGAGTTGGCCGATGAGATCAGGGAAGTGGATGCAAAGCCCACCTCTATGCTACTGGCATCCTCGGAGCAGCGAGACCTGGCGGCCTTACACTGGCGTTTTTCGCTGCCGGTTTTAGTGCTGGTAGTAACCCTGTTAGCCGTGCCACTCAGTTACACTAATCCACGCCAGGGGCGCTTTGCCAAACTGATTCCATCGGTCCTTCTGTATTTGGGCTATATGGCTTTGCTTACCACGGCTCGTTCGCAGGTTGAATCAGGAGGGTCGCCCGCCGTCCTCTGGCTTGTGCATCTGGTGTTTGTGTTTGTGGCAGCAAACTTCCTCTATTTAGGGCGTTACTGGCGCCAGCTGTTCGGCTACCTTGTGCCGCTAAAACGCTTGATACCTGGGAGAAAAGCGCTATGAAGGTGCTGGATCAGTATATTTTCAAGCTGGTTGCACAGTCAGTACTGGCGGTGCTTTTAGTTGTTCTTGGGTTAGATCTGCTGATCGCTTTCCTCGATCAGATGGATAACATGAATGAGCACTACACCCTGGCGGGTGCATTTCACTATGTGGCTTGGACTTCACCGAGACGTCTGTATGAGTATATTCCCTTGGGAACCTTGGTTGGGGTGATGATTGGTTTGGGAATGTTGGCTTCTCAAAGTGAGCTGACAGTGATGCGGGCGGCTGGCATTTCCACTGGTCGTATTCTGCTGACGGTATTCAAGCCTGTGATGCTGATGGCCGCGGTGGGGTTGCTGTTGGGACAGTTTATTGCGCCAATCACAGAGCAACGTGCTCAGAGTGTTCGTGCTGTGGCGATGGCAGGTGGAGGCTCTTATTCAGATGATGGTGTCTGGCATAAAGAGGGCAATACCTTTATTTTCATCAATGCGGTAGAAAGCGGGGAAATTATACACGGCGTTACGCGCTATGAGTTTGCGGCTGACCTGCAACTCCAGCGTAGCAGTTTTGCTCAGCGTGGCACCTATGAAGAGGGCGCCTGGAATCTGAGTAATGTTAGTGAAACTCGCCTTCATGATGCACATACTGAAACCGCGACCTTGGCGCAAGAGCGTTGGCAAAGCGGTTTGACCCCTGATTTGTTGTCAATCGTGGTGGTCGAACCAGTCGATCTGTCTATTACCGGGCTTTGGGACTATGCCCGTTATTTGCAGGGGCAGGGTGTAAATGCTGATGTTTATTTTCTGGCGTTCTGGGCCAAACTGTTACAGCCTTTGTCGATTGCCGCTCTGGTGTTGGCAGGGATTTCTTTTGTGTTCGGGCCGTTAAGAAGTGTGCCTATAGGGCAGCGAATTGTGTCGGGCGTGATTCTGGGGCTGGTATTCAAGTTTGCCCAGGATCTGCTGGGCCCTGCCAGCAGTGTCTATGGTTTTCCACCATTATTAGCCACGCTGTTACCTACTTTGTTATGTGGACTAGGTGGTTGGTATCTGCTTCGACGAGCCGGTTAATTGCGTCTCAGTCATCCTTCCTGGGTACTTTAGGCAGTTGTACTATGCAGGTTTCAGACAGTTTGTCATGCCAGGCGAGTTTTTCATCGCTGAATAAAATCCATAAATATCCCAGTCCAAGTGGGATAATAGAGATGATTGCCAGCATGAAGCGTATTAGTGCGCGGTTCCAGCTAAGGCGGTAGCCATCCAGTGTCTGCACTCTTAAACGCCAGGCCTGCATGCCCAGCGTCTGTCCAAGGCGGGTCCAGAAAAAACCAAAGAACAGAAAAGTAATGCAAAATAGCACGGTTTTGAGCATCGGCCCTTCCACAGCTTCGCCATCATTTAGCGCGACGGCCACAAAACCGGTAACCACCCAGATTGCTAAAATCAGCATGAAGTCGTATAGCATGGCCATAAGACGTTTAATTAAAGAAGCTGGGCGGGTCTCTGGGTAGTCAGTGCGGAAGGTACGTTGAACCGGGCTGTTCATGGAGTATTTTCCTGATTACTTTGAGGGCTGTTTGACATGCGACCTTGCCGTTGGTCTGCAAGGTCGCTGTCAGAGGATTATTGATTGATGTAACGAGCTTTGTAGCGTTCAGCCAGTTGTTTCGCCGTTTCTATTTCATCACTGTCCAGTTTGAGCAGCAAGCGTTCAGCAATAGGGCGGGCGGTTTGGTCACCTAGTTCGGCGGCATTTTGTAACCAGGCATAAGCGATGATATCGCTGCTGTAGCTGGTGTCACTGCCATGGTCGGTCGCATAAAGCGTTCCCAGGAAGAACAGTGAGTTGGTATAGCCTCGGTCAGCCGCTTGACGATACCAGTCTTCTGCCACTTCATAGTCCTGCTCTACTCCCGTGCCAAAGTTGTAGCTACGGCCTAGGTTGTGCCAGGCGGAAACCTCACCCTGGTCGGCCGCAAGCTGATACCAATTGAAGGCGGCCAGTTTGTCGCGTTCAACACCCTGGCCAAACTCAAACATTTCTCCAATTCGGTTTTGTGCTTCGCTGTTTCCGGCTTCAGCCAAGGGTAATAATTGGTTGTACTCTACGGCAAACGCTTTGTTCTGCAATGCGCGTAAGCTGGTAACACTCTCCATGTGGCCCTGGTTGGCACCGATACGGTAGAGGCGAGCAGCCTCTTCTTCATCGGCATCAACACCCCAGCCATTTTCATACATCTGTCCTAGCAGGTTGTTGGCATCCAGGTCGCCATCTCTGGCTATAAGCTGGAGTTGCTCAAGAGCCACTGCGTAGTTCTGAGATTCAATGGCGCTTCTGGCATCCTGAAGTGTGGCCGCACTGACGGACCCCATGTGCAGAGTCAGCATAAGTCCTGCCACTGCAATGAAAGTTGATTTTTTCATTCAAAGTAAACCTTTCGTCTTTACCGGGATAAATAGCAAATAGCCTTAACCACCGGGATAAGGCCTTCTCAGAAGCAGCAAATGCCTGCCGGATTAATGGCAGGATGGAACAGTTTTTCTAGTTGTCGCGAATATTAGCAAAAAAATAGACAGTCAGCACTCCAGATGCTTGATCAGTGTCAGTCTTTTCGTTCTGTGCTCAGCAGTTCTATCATATAACCATCAGGATCCCGCACAAACGCGAGAATGCTGTTGCCGTGTTTCATTGGACCAGCTTCCCTGACAACTTCACCACCTTTGCTTTTGATATGATCACAGGCGGCATACACATCATCCACTTCTATGGCAATGTGGCCATAGCCTTCTCCCAGATTATACCCATCTGTGTCCCAATTATGTGTTAACTCCAGCGCAGTATTGCTGCTTTCATCGCCGTAGCCAACAAATGCCAGGGTGAAACGACCTTCAGGGTAGTCTTTCTGACGCAATAGCTGCATGCCAAGAATATCGGTGTAAAATTGCAGAGATTTATCCAGATTTCCGACACGTAACATGGTATGTAATAGGCGCATGGTTAACTCCTGCTGCGGATAATTCAATGTAAACTGGGATCATGGAACTTGTTATGGGTTCCTGATCAGCATGAAAAAAAGTTGGAATAGCGTTAAACTGTAACACAGAGTGAAAGCATTTTTTTGCTAAGGAGAATAACTATGTTTCAGGATATGACAAAACAGATGACTGAGTCGATGGAGCCTTTTAAAGATCTGGTGAATATTCAGACCCGAATGCTGGAAGATCTGACACGCCATCAGCTGGAATGTACCAAAGCCTGTCTTGAGGCCACTATGCAGCAGACGTCTGAGTTGCAGAAGTGTAAAACCCCGGTTGATTTGATCGAACTGCAACAGGCGTATGCCAAAGAGCTGGAGCAAACTCTGCGTGCCGCTAATGATCAGAATATGAAAGCGCTGAGTGATGCACGCCGTTCCATGGAAAAGCTGGCGCGCAGTTCTGTTAATAAGGCGACTGATACCCTGTGATGCAGACGACAGAAGCACCGATTGGAATTTTTTATGCCAGCACCACCGGTAATACTGAACTGGTGGCAGAAAAGATAGTCATTATGCTTGCTGGTCGTGCACATTTGCATGATATTGCATCTGAAGGACTGGCGGCTATGCCAGCATACAAGCAGATGATCATGGGTATTCCCACCTGGGATTTTGGTGAGCTCCAGGAGGATTGGGCCGTGCTCTGGGATGCACTGGGGCAGATGGATCTCAACGGGGTTCAGGTGGCGCTGTTTGGTCTGGGTGACCAGATAGGTTATGGCGAGTGGTTCCAGGATGCCATGGGAGCACTTCACGACCTGTTGCGTGATTCCGGCGCTCAGATGCTCGGTTATTGGCCAGTGGATGGCTATGATTTCGAGGCGTCAAAAGCCTTGACTGAAGACGGACTGCAATTTGTAGGTTTGGCATTGGATGAAGATGGCCAGTCAGGGCAGACGGACGAGCGGCTGGAAAAATGGTTGGCTGAGGTTTGCATCGCTTTTCAAGCAGGCTAAACTGAATTGTGTATATTAGTTCATTCTTATGCTGTAACTTTACAACCTATAATCTGTTAATGAAAAAAGGATTGAATCATGAAGAAACTAACACTGACCTGTCTGACCGCTTCAATATTGTTTGCCACGGGAGTTACACTGGCTGATGCTGAAAAATCCATTGAGTATCGCCAATCGGTTTTTAAGGTGGTGAAATGGCACATGGATACCTTGGGTGGCATGGCGAAAGGCGAATTGGCATTTGATGCGGATGCCGCGCTGCATCATGCTCGTCAGGTGAATGCCATGAGTCATATGGCCAAAGAAGGCTTTGCTGAAGGTACAGAAGGTGGTGATGCCAAAGCTGATATTTGGTCTAACTGGGATCAGTTCAGCGGTGGTATGGAAAAATTTCAGCAGGTTAGTGCTGAGTTGGTTGTTGCCGCAGAAGTTGGAACGCTCGAAGCGCTGCGTCCAGCGGTGGGAGAGATGGGCAAAACCTGCAAGGGCTGTCACGACAATTTCCGTGACTGAGGTTCAACTCGCTTGATTTCTGGAGCAGCTTTGGCTGCTCCAGTTGTTTACCCTCCCCCTTGTTTAAACTCTGCTCAGTAGATTCAATCAATCCCCGATATCAGTTAGAATAGCTCTCTTTTTTGCCAATGCCGGAGTTCTAGGTTCTAAAATGGAAATCAATCCGATTCTTAATAGTCTTAAAGACTTTACTGAGCGAACCGCTACGTTGAAACGCTATCTTGACTACGATGGCAAGCGTGAGCGTCTTGAAGAGGTGGAGCGCGAACTTGAGAATCCGAATATATGGAATAATCCGGAGAATGCTCAACAGTTAGGCCGTGAGCGCAACAACCTCAGCACCACAGTGACAACCCTGGATGAACTGGTTTCCGGCATCAGCGATGCGCGTGATTTGCTTGACCTGGCCGTTGAAGAAGATGACCAGGACACCGTGACCGAAGTTGAAGCTGAAGTCAGCGCGTTGGGTAAGAAGCTTGATGATCTGGAATTTCGTCGGATGTTTTCCGGTGAAGCGGATGCAAACAATGCGTTCGTGGATATCCAATCCGGATCGGGTGGCACTGAAGCCCAGGACTGGGCCAACATCATGCTGCGTATGTATCTGCGCTGGGGTGAAGACAAAGGCTTCAAAACAGAGTTAATTGAAGTGTCCGACGGTGATGTGGCTGGTATCAAAAGCGCCACCATCCGCTTTGAGGGCGAGTATGCCTTCGGTTGGTTGCGTACCGAAACTGGCGTGCACCGTTTGGTACGTAAGTCACCCTTTGATTCAGGTGGCCGACGCCATACCTCCTTCGCTTCAGTGTTTGTGTCTCCGGAAATCGATGACAATATCGACATCGAGATCAACCCGGCGGATCTGCGCGTCGATGTCTACCGTGCCTCTGGGGCGGGTGGTCAGCATGTTAACCGTACAGAGTCTGCCGTGCGTATTACCCATGAGCCCTCCGGTATCGTGGTGCAAAGTCAATCGGCCCGTTCGCAGCATCAGAACCGTGATGTGTGTATGAAACAGCTGCGTTCAAAGCTGTATGAAATGGAAATGCTGAAACGTAATGCCGCTGCTCAGGAATTGGAAGATTCCAAAGCGGACATTGGCTGGGGAAGCCAAATACGTTCCTATGTGCTGGATGATCAGCGTATCAAAGATCTGCGCACCCATGTACAAACGTCCAACTGTGATCGTGTGCTAGATGGTGACCTGGATCAGTTCATCGTAGCAAGCCTGAAAGCTGGCCTCTGATTAATCGAAAACTTACAGATTAGGGTAATAACTTCATGTCCGAAGTGAATCAACCGCAAGATGAAAACCGCCTGATTGCCGAGCGTCGTGAAAAACTGCGCCAATTACGCGAGCAGGGCAGTGCGTTTCCAAATACCTTCAGACGTGACAGCTATGCCGCTGATCTGCAGGCCGCACATGGTGATAAAACCAAGGAAACGCTGGAAGCCGAGGGTAATCTGGTGGCGGTCGCTGGACGTGTCATGCTGAATCGTGGCGCGTTTATGGTGCTTCAGGATATGAGTGGCCGGATTCAGCTGTATGTAAATAAAGACGCACGTCCTTTTGCCAAGTCCCTGGACCTGGGCGATATTATCGGTGTGCGAGGTGTGCTGCATAAATCAGGCAAAGGCGATCTCTATGTGGATATGGCTGAAAATCAGTTACTGACCAAAAGCCTGCGCCCCTTGCCGGAAAAGCATAAGGGTTTGCAAGATACCGAAATGCGCTACCGTCAGCGCTATGTTGATTTGATCACCAATGAACAGTCACGTCGGGTATTCGAAGTGCGTTCAAAGATCGTTTCCGGCATACGTCAGTACCTGTCGGCACGTCGTTTCATTGAAGCGGAAACGCCGATGCTGCACAGCATTCCCGGCGGCGCCACAGCACGTCCGTTTGTCACTCACCACAATGCGCTGGATCTACAAATGTACCTGCGTATTGCTCCGGAGCTCTACCTGAAGCGCCTGGTCGTTGGCGGGTTTGAGCGAGTTTTCGAGATCAACCGCAACTTCCGTAATGAGGGCCTGTCTACCCGGCATAATCCGGAATTCACCATGATCGAATTCTATCAGGCCTATGCGGACTACCATGATCTGATGGACCTGACCGAAGATATGCTGCGTACTTTGGCGAAAGACATTCTCGGTACCACCACCCTGACCAACACCATCCGTAATGAGGACGGTGAAGTGCTGGAAGCCTTTGAATATGACTTGAGCCAGCCGTTCCGTCGTATCAGTGTGTTTGATTCCATTTTGCACTACAACCCGGATATCAAGCCTGAGGCCTTGGCTGATGAGCATGCGGCCCGCCAGATTGCTGAGCGTTTGCATATCAATCTGATGGACAACTGGGGACTGGGTCGTATCCAGATGGAAATATTCGATAAAACTGTCGAACATCATCTGGATCAGCCCACCTTCATCACTGAATACCCGACTGAGGTCAGTCCACTGGCACGCTTAAGTGATCATGATGCGCATGTCACAGACCGTTTCGAGTTCTTTGTCGGTGGCCGTGAGCTGGCCAATGGTTTCTCGGAGCTTAACGATGCCGAAGACCAGGCTGAGCGTTTTCGCCGCCAGGTGGCAGAAAAGGATGCCGGAGATGATGAAGCCATGCATTACGATGCTGACTATATCAATGCGCTGGAATACGGCCTGCCACCTACAGCGGGTGAGGGCATCGGCATAGACCGTCTGGTGATGCTGTTTACGGATTCACCCTCTATCCGTGATGTTGTATTGTTTCCAGCCATGCGGCCGCGCGGTTAGGTCATGGCACTGGAGCAAGCGCCAGGCTGGAAGCCCTATCTGGATGCGGAGTTTCACAAGCCTTATATGCAGGCGTTGAAGCAGTTTCTGCGGGCGGAGAAAGATCAGCATAAGGTGATTTTTCCGCCGTCATCCGACTGGTTTCATGCTCTGGAGGCCACGCCACCAGAGCGGGTGAGGGTGGTGATTCTGGGGCAGGATCCTTACCATCAGCCGGGGCAGGCGCATGGCTTGTGTTTCTCGGTTAAGCCTGGCGTACGTGTTCCGCCATCGCTACAGAATATTTACAAAGAATTACAGGCTGACCTGGGGATTAACCCCCCTGGGCATGGTTTTTTGGACACTTGGGCATCTCAGGGTGTGTTGCTGCTCAATGCTGTGCTGACGGTAGAGCAGGGGCAAGCTAATGCACATCAGGGGCGGGGTTGGGAAACCTTCACCGACAAGGTGATTGAAGTCGTCAATCAGCAGTGTGATCAGGTGGTGTTTATGCTCTGGGGCAGTTATGCCCAGAAAAAAGGTGCCGGGATAGATCAGCAGCGTCATCTGGTTCTGAAGGCGCCCCACCCATCACCGCTTTCGGCCCATCGCGGGTTTTTGGGCTGCCGCCATTTCAGTCAGGCCAATCAATGGCTGATTGAGCAGGGGCGCACGCCGATCAATTGGCAGTTGCCCGCTCAGGTTTGATTGTTGTTACTATCAGCGCTTACTTTCAAATAGCCTGGCATCCAGGCTGTAAGGGAGTTCCAGTAGTTGCAGTGGGTTTTGATCCGGCAGCATGATAGTGTCAGTCTCGGCGCGTGCTTTCAGAATCACCGCCAGTAACTCAAATTCACCGGCTCGTCCGGTTTCAGCCGCCAGTACCACCTGACCTATGCCATCTTTATCTTCACAGTGCAGCGGCGTACCCGGTAGGGGTAGGCTGTTACTCTGCACTCGGGCGCGATACATAGGGCGCTTCAATTGGCCGCGATGCTGCAATCGTGTAATGATCTCCTGCCCGGTATAACAGCCTTTGCGAAAACTGATCCCTTCAAACTCCTGCAGGTTGGTCATCTGTGGAATAAAGGCTTCGGAAGTTTCCTGTCGCAGATCGGGAATGCCTGCCTGAATGTCGCTCAGTAACCATTGCTGTAGTGGCATTATGGCTGCCGTCTGTTGGAGTTTGGCTAGCAAGGGTTCCAGTGCTGTAGCTTCGGCCCAGAGCTCATAGCGCTGCTCACCTACACAAACACAGCTGATCTGCTTGAGCCTGAGGGCCTGCCCGGGCTGCGTGGGTAAGCTGTCCTCAGACAGGTCAAGCACCTGGCTCAGCCGACTAGCTGCGGCTTTTCCCTGTATGCCCAGCCCGACCAGGTCGTTATCGATTTCAGCAGTGGCCTTGGAAAAAATAATGTATTTTTTTAACTGTGCCAGGGCTTTTTCACTCAGATCCTGACTGCCTCTGAGCCAGAAAATGCTCTCCTCTGGCTGGATCACCCGGAACAGACTCATCATGTGGCCCTTGATATTGCAGTGCGAACCGAGTCGAGTCATCCCTGTACTAATATCACGCAGGTCGCAACTGAGTTGTCCCTGCAAAAAGCTGAAAGCATCTTTGCCCTCGACCCTAATTACCTGCTGGTGTAACAAGGGTGTAAACAGGCAGTCACTGGACGGATCGGAAAATGGTCCGACAATAGCATTCTCTTCAATGCTAAGCTGAGCGGGTAGAGTCAGTGTGTGCCATAAGCTGTGCATAGACAGATTCATCCTGTGAGACAAAAAACGTTAGGACTTCTATTGTAGACAAGGAAGCGGCAGGATTCATCCGCTTCCTGGTGGGGTTATTCGGCTGTGCTTTGGTTATTGATACGGCCGATTGCACTACCCAATGTGACTGGGCTACCAGCCGTGAGGGTGCTCTGCCATTCAATGGCATCCTGGCCGAACAGTAAGATCACAGTAGAGCCCAGTTTGAAGCGGCCCATCTCGTCACCTTTGCTCAGACTGATGCTGTCATCGTAGCGCTTACCCAGTACCAATGGTGATTTTTGTATGGGAGCTACCTGACCCTGCCAGACGACTTCGATACCGGCAACAATCATTGCTCCGACAAGCACCATGGCCATCGGGCCGACTTCCGTGTCAAACAGTGCCACCAGACGTTCATTGCGGGCAAACAGCTGGTCTACCTGCTCGGCGGTGACTTGATTGACTGACCAGAGGTCTCCGGGGATATAAATAGTTTCACGCAGTACACCGCTCAGTGGCATATGTACCCGGTGATAATCGCGTGGAGACAGATAAATGGTGGCAAAGCTGCCATTGATAAACTCAGCTGCCCGAGACTCATCACCGCCAAGGAGTGTCGTCAGGGAGTAGCTGCGTCCTTTGGCCTGAAACAGGCGACCATACTCAATGGGGCCTGCTTGACTGACGGCACCGTCAGCTGGCGACACCAGCGTATCCTGATCCTTGTCGATGGGGCGTGCATCCGCTTTCAGTGCGCGGGTAAAAAAGGCATTGAAGTTGGCATAGGCCAGTGGATCAGTTTCCTGCGCGTCGAGCATATCGACACGGTAACGCTTATGAAACCAGCTGATAAACAGATTTTTTATCCACACTACTCGGCAATCGGCCAGCTTGCCGACAGCGCGTGATAACAAGTGCTGGGGGATCAGAGTTTGCAGTAGAATAAAAAGACGATCTTTCACGGCTATTCCTGTGGTAGTTGTTTCAGTGCCTGTGCGGCGGATGAACCTAAATAACGAAACCGCTCAAAGTAAAACTCGGCCATGGGTGGCGCTTGTTCTCCCTGATCCGCGTAGATAATTGCCAAGGGGCCTGATGGGCCAAACAGTGACATTATCAGCCAGTCATGACTGGGTAAGCAGCTTTCAAAATCAGCCGGTAACATCGGCATGAGACGGTTATAGGTTCGATAATTGTACCAGAGGCAAGTGGGTTTATCGCACAGCCGTTTGAACAGGCTGGGGATTTCCAGGTTGTTAGTGTAGCGTGTCAGTGGGTGTTGATTATCGAAACCTTTGCTAATCAGTGGTTTAAGTTGGTGTTGGTTGATCTGCATCATGCTGACACGTGACATACCCAGGCCTTCATGGAGACCCTGTAACAGCATTTTTAGCACCTGATCAGCTTTACGAAAGTTGCTGTCTGGTTGCCGAAGTGTCGCCGTGAGGTTGTCGTACAGTGCTTGGTCCAGAAATTTTGCGGGTGCTGGTGTGGTCGGTAGGTCTGATGCCGGTATTGGTTCAGCCGAGGGGGCGTCTGTCTGACCTAGACTGCTGACAGCCGGTACGGTCTCTTGCAGTTGTTGACGCTCTGCTTTACGCAGTATTCCGGGCGTCGGCTGAGCAGACGGAATAAAGAGTAGCTCGCTGGCGGGGGATAATACCCCAGGCAGGTGATATTGCCTGGCCGACTCGGCACAGGTGCTATGTAGACGCGCCAGAGTATCGTTTTGATCCAGTCTTAGATAGTCGCCGATTATCTCGTAGAGGCGTCGCGCTTTGGGTGTATTCCAGCCACGCGTGGCCGTTAAGGCGAGCCAGTTGGCCAGCTTGACGGCGAAAAATGGCTGTTGCAAAAAGTGATTGACCTCACGCAGATCCTTGCCATCCAGGCGTGGATCCCCCATAGCTTTAAGGTGTAGTTTGTTGAGTAGACTTGATGAAGGTGAGGTGTCGTGGCTTAGTGCCTCAACCGTCAGCTCCGGCAATTTCCACTGCTGCGCCAGACGATACCCCAGCTCCTGGAGTGTGCAACCGAACACGTCATATTCTGCCAGTGCTACATCGACACCCTCATCAATCACTTTGCGTTGGTAGGCTTCTTTATGTAGCGGTGTATAGAGCCAGGCACACCAGTGTATAAAGCCGTAAAGCAGTGCGGCCAGTCGGACCTCTTCGGTGTTGCTGGCATTTTTTCTATCCTGCCAGTCGGCGGCTTGGGTAGAGGCATGATGGCTATCGGCTACAGCCCGCATAAACAGGGTATGGACTGTGCTGGCGGGGTTAAGCCGGAAACTGGTCACTTGGCTGAGTAACTGGGTTATTCGGTCAAAGCCGAGTGTCTGTACCGCATGATCTATTCCAGCTATCTTGCCTTCCTTGTCGCTGAGTAGTGCTTGCGCCGCCCGGGTAACATGCAAGCAAAGCACTGGATCAGTGCGGATGATGGGCGCCAGTGTCAACAGATTACTGGACGCCTGGTCGAGAGCCTTGTTCAGTCGAGCGGCCGTGCTGGCTCGGACAGGTAGCGACTTGTCCTGAAAAAAATCGAGCCATTCATCCAGGCCGACGGGTGAAGTTGGGTTGCGAGACATGGCAGTTCCGGTAAGGCTGACCTTAAAAATTCAGTCTACAGGGTTTCTTGCATGGAGTTAAGAATCATGCGGTAGCTTTTAAAACGCTGCTCGGTGATTTGGCCCGTTTCTACAGCGGCTATAAGTGCGCATCCGGGTTCTTGCAGGTGTTTACAGTCGCGAAAACGGCAGTGGCCGATAAAGGGTCTGAATTCGATAAAACCCTCCAGTACTTCATCTTCGTGCATATGCCATAGGCCAAACTCACGAATACCTGGAGAGTCAATCAGATCACCACCGTCTGGCATATGAAACAGCCGAGCGGTTGTGGTGGTGTGCTTACCCTTGCCACTTTGCTCCGAGAGGCCGCCGACTTTCAGATCGATACCGGGTAGCAAGACATTGATCAGCGACGATTTGCCGACACCTGATTGGCCGACAAATACGCTGATGCGGCTATTCAGCAGGGCTTTTAATTCAGTCAGTCCTGACTGCTCGGTAGTGGATGCTTCGAGTATGCGATAGCCGATCTGGCGGTATAGTGCCAGCATGGGATCTAACCAGACCTTGTTTTCTGCGGAGATTAAATCAGTTTTATTCAGCAGTAGAACCGGTTCAATTTCCGAGCGCTCGCAGGCAATCAGGTAGCGGTCAATCAGGTTAGCATGGGCTCTGGGTTCTGGTGCCAGGGTGATGACGATCTGGTCTATGTTGGCCGCGACGGGTTTCAGCTCACCATGATTGTTCGGTCGTTGTAGCTGATTATGGCGTGGCAGCACAGCAACCACTACGCCGCCATCCGGAGAGCGGCGCCAGATTACCCGATCCCCGGTAACCAGTTGTCCGAGATGGGTACGTAAATGACAGCGTACGATAGCCCCCTGAGTATCACCTTCCAGAGCCTCAACATCGACCTGTTTGCCGAAGTGGGAAATGATCAACCCGTTTTGTTCAGTGCCCAGTTCTCCGCCACTAAGCTGTTCTTCAATCTGGGTTTCCTTGCGGTTGGCACGGTCGGTGCGTTCCTGCTGGATCTTACTGATGCGCCAGGATTGGCGACGGGTGACTTTACGTTTGCTCATGCGTAGATATGCTTTCCTGAGGGCCGGGTTTTGGACTACGTTCTTTGTAGAAGATAAGGTAATCTATAGTGAAACTTTAATACAGTCTTATAACTGGAGAATAGCGGATGCCGCGACAGAATGCCTTGCTGTGGATAGATCTGGAAATGACCGGGCTGGATCCGGAAAAAGACCGGATCATTGAAATGGCTGCAATTGTCACCGATGCCGATTTGAACTCGCTGGCGGAAAGCCCTGTAATTACGGTGCACCAGCCCGATAGCTTGTTGACGCAAATGGATGAGTGGTGCACCCGTCAGCACGGCCAGTCGGGCCTGACAGCGCGGGTGCGCGAATGTCGTGTCACCGAAGCCGAAGCTGAGCAGCAGATGCTGGCATTCGTGCGTCAGTATACTGATAAGGGCGTATCACCCATGTGTGGTAACAGCATCGGTCAGGATCGGCGTTTTCTGGTGAAATACATGCCAGAGCTGGAGGCGCACTTTCACTATCGCAATATCGATGTTAGCAGTATCAAAGAGCTGGCAAAGCGCTGGAAACCGTCGATCATGGACGGGATTAAAAAGAAAGGCGCTCACCTGGCGTTGGATGATATTCGTGATTCTATTGAAGAGATGCGTTATTACCGCCGCCATCTGTTTCGCCTTTGAGTTGAGACAGCGCCCAGTGGATATGTTCGGCGAGCATGGCCGAACAGTCAGATTGCAAACGTCGATTTAGAGCCGCTTCCACCTTGCTCCCTCCACGGCTATTACCCAGCGCAACCGCCAGGTTGCGCTGCCAGCCCTCAAACCCGGTTCGGCGGATAGCAGAACCTTCGGTGCGCTTGAGAAACGTAGCTTCGTCCCATTCAAACAGGCTTAACAGGCCAATGTCATCCAGTTGATGCCTGGGTTTAAAGTCGCTTTCTTGTGAGTGTTTGGCAAAGCGGTTCCAGGGGCATATCAACTGACAGTCGTCACAACCAAAAATCCGATTGCCCATTTTTGCCCGTAGCTCCACCGGTATCGACCCTTTGAGCTCAATCGTCAGGTAGGAAATACAACGGCGTGCATCCAGCACATATGGGCTGGGAAAGGCCTGGGTTGGGCAGATATCCAGGCAGGCGCGACAACTACCGCAGTGGCTGTTGGTTTCCGGAGCATCAATGGGTAAAGGCAGGTTGATAAAAAGTTCGCCCAGAAAAAACCACGAACCAGCCTGACGGTTAAGCAGTAGTGTGTGCTTGCCTATCCAGCCCAGTCCGGCGTTGCGTGCAATCGGGCGTTCCAGTACCGGGGCACTGTCAACAAACGGGCGAAAGGCGGTATCTTGCTGTAACGCGGCGTCAATGCGTTGGCCCAGTTGCTGTATGCGCTTGCGCATCAGTTTGTGATAATCCCTGCCCAGGGTATAGCGGGCGATATAGGCTTTATCCGGATTGTTGAGGATACGCAGGGTTTCAGTCTCAGGGGGTAAGTAATCCATGCGCAGGCTGATAATACGCTGGGTACCAGGAACCAGTTGTGATGCGTCCAGGCGTTTGGGCTGGTGCTGTTCCAGCCAGCGCATTTCGCCATGCATGCCCTGATCCAGCCATTCTGTCAGGCTGTCCGCTTCGGCTGACAGATCTGTGCCGGTGATGGCACATTGCTGAAACCCCAGTTCACCGGCCCAGTGTTTGATCTTGTTAGCCAGCTCGGCGAGTGACAGGGTGTCGGGTAGGGGCTGATTTTGCTTGCTCTGTTCGCTATGCATGCCAGAATAACAGTTCTAGATTAAGGAGAACGCCGCATGATCACTCGAACCACACTGCCTTCGACATTATACACAGCTGAGCAGTCACGTGCGCTGGATCGGCAGGCAACCGAAGTTTTCGGTATTCCTGGCTTTCGCTTGATGCAGCGAGCCGGGCATGCTGTGTTTGCGGTGATACAACAGCAGTGGCCAGAACTGAAGCGCCTGACGCTGCTCTGTGGCACGGGCAATAACGGTGGCGATGGGCTGATTGTAGCTGGGCTGGCGCAGCAGCAAGGACTCGAGGTACAGGTGCTGACCTTTGGTGATTTACCTTATGCAGATCAGCTGCGGGGTGAGGCACTGGAAGCCTGGCGCTGGGCGGCAGCCGTGGGTGTGGCCACTCAGCCTTGGTCGGCACAGCTGGAGCTGAATGGTGAGGTGATTGTGGATGCGATGCTCGGTACCGGCGTCAGAGGTGAAGTGAGAGGGTGTGTGCGTGACGCCATCATCAAGTTAAATCATCAAAGTCGCCCGGTGGTTGCTGTGGATATTCCTTCAGGCTTGTGCAGCGATACCGGTCAGGTGTTGGGTGTGGCGGTCAAAGCGGCTATCACCCTGACCTTTATTGGCGTCAAACAGGGACTGCTGACCCATGAAGGGGTGAATTACTGCGGCAGTTTACGCTTTGATAGCTTGCGCGTGCCGGATGAACTCTATGAGCGCGTGCCTGTCAGTGCATTTCGAACCGATCAGGATGATCTGCAAGAGCTGTTGCCTGCACGTCAGCGCTCAGCTCATAAGGGCTGCTTTGGTCATCTGCTGGTTGTGGGTGGCGGTCTGGGATTGGGTGGTGCTGCACTCATGGCAGCTCAGAGTGCAGCGCGCAGCGGGAGTGGTTTGGTGTCTCTGGCCACGCGTCATGAGCATGTTGTGGCGGCTTTGACTCGCCTGCCGGAAGTCATGGCATTGGCTGTCGGTTCAGGCCAGGAGGTTGTGCCTATGCTGGAACAAGCCAGTGTTGTGGTTGCAGGTCCGGGTTTGGGGAATAGTGCCTGGGCGGATCAGTTGATGCAGCAGGTACTGAACTCGGCGAAACCTCAAGTGCTGGATGCTGATGCGCTGAATTATCTAGTAACAGCTACGGATCGTTACAGTCATCGGCGTGTGATTACTCCACATCCTGGTGAAGCGGCGCGTCTGCTGGGGTGTTCCGTGAGTGAGGTACAGCAGGATCGCTTTGCTGCAGTCAAGGCGTTGCAGTTACGCTTTGGCGGTACTGTGGTGCTTAAGGGGGCTGGTTCGCTCACCTTCGATGGTGATGTAATCCATCTTTGCAGTGCTGGTAATCCGGGGATGGCCAGTGGTGGCATGGGAGATGTATTGTCAGGCATAATCGGCGCATTAATGGCGCAGGGGTTGAAGCCGATTGATGCCGCACGCTTGGGAGTGTATGCCCATGCGGTGGCAGCTGATCGGTGTGTAGCCGGATCAGGAGAGCGAGGTTTGCTGGCAACTGATCTGATCCTCGAAGTGCGTCGGGTTTTGAATGGTTTGGGGGAACAGGTAATTGATAGAAAGTGTTGATCTGGCCGATGACGCGGCAACCATCCGGTTTGGCGCCTGGCTTGCTGAGGCCGTAGGTTCAGAAGGCGCGGTGGTTTTTTTACACGGTAATCTTGGCATGGGTAAAACTACACTGTGCCGGGGGGTGATGCAGTCGCTGGGACATCAGGGTGCGGTTAAAAGTCCGACCTACACGCTGGTTGAACCTTATGAATTGCCTGATATGACAGTTTATCATTTTGATCTGTATAGGCTTTCAGACCCAGAAGAGCTGGAGTATTTTGGTATTCGTGATTATTTCGCTGAGCAGGCTCTTTGTCTGATCGAGTGGCCGGAAAAGGGACTGGGTTGGTTGCCTATAGCGGACCTGGAGCTGACCTTGAGTGAAAATTTACCCGGTAGACGTATAAAGTGGTCAAAAAACACTCAAAAAGGGTGTATGATTGCCGATAGAATAGTAAAGAAATTGAATGGGTAAGCGCGTACTGTGAAAGTAAATGCTCGCAGTTCCCTGATAGGGCTGCTGTTATTGTTGATGAGCCTGTTACCGGTATTGGTGTTTGCCAATGCTGAGGTGAAGGGTGTGCGCTCCTGGTTGGCGCCGGATAACACACGCCTGGTGTTTGATCTCAGCGGACCGGTTGAGCATCGCTTGTTTGCCCTGCAAAACCCGGATCGGATTGTTATCGATGTCAGCAATACCCACCTGCAGACTGATCTGAATCAACTGTCTTTGGATGATAGCCCGATTGCGGGTATTCGTCACAGCAACTCTGAAGGTACCTTGCGGATTGTCCTGGACATGAAAGACCAGGTGCGCCCCAAAAGTTTTGATCTGCCACCCAATGATCAGTATGGGCATCGTCTGGTAGTGGATCTTGAGAGCTTGGGCGTTGCTACCGCAGCGGGGGCTGCCGCTGCCGCCGTGCCGGCTGTCAGCGCCACACCGCCTGCGAACGGTCAGGGGCAGTTGCGTGACATAGTCATTGCCATAGATGCCGGCCATGGTGGCGAAGACCCTGGTGCTGTGGGACCTAATGGTACTCGGGAAAAAGACATCGTTTTAGCTATAGCGCTTGCATTAAAACGCGTGGTAGATGCTGAGCAAGGCTACAAAGCCGTCATGATCCGGGATGGGGATTATTTCGTTAGCCTGCGTAATCGTGCCCTCAGGGCGCGTCAAGCCAATGCGGATCTGTTTATCTCAATCCATGCGGATGGCTGGAAAACGCCTAGTGCCCGTGGTGCATCCGTATGGGTTCTATCAGAACGTGGTGCCAGTAGTGAAATGGGTCGCTGGTTAGCCAGTCGTGAAAACAGTTCGGATTTGATCGGGGGTGTCGGCAGCGTCAGTCTGGAGGACAAGGATGAGGTTCTAGCCAGTGTGCTGCTGGATATGTCCATGACCGCCAGTCGTACGGGCAGTCGCGAAGTTGCCGGTATTATTCATAGTAATTTGGGACAGTTTGCCCGTATGCACAAATCAGCTGTGGAAATGGCTAATTTTTCTGTGCTGCGTTCACCCGATGTGCCTTCGATTCTAATCGAGACCGGTTTCATAACCAATCCGCAGGAAGAAGCTCAACTGCGTACCTCAGCTTATCAGCAGCGTATGGCGCAGGCTATTTTTCAGGGTGTGAATAATTATTTCTGGCAAAAGCCACCGGATATGACCTGGGTTGCCTGGCATAAACGACAGGGGGGAACTGCTCTTGCTGGCGTTGATCGTACCCATCGTGTACAGCCTGGTGATACACTGTCTGTTATTGCCGTACGTAATGGTGTGTCTGTAACCGCGTTGCGTGAGGCAAATCAGATCAATGGTGATCGTATTCGAATAGGTCAAGTGTTAAGGATACCTGCGGGTTGATGCAAAAAGAACCATCACAACCATCTTCAATACATCTGCTGACTCCACAACTTGCTAACCAGATTGCCGCGGGTGAAGTCGTTGAGCGTCCGGCATCTGTGGTCAAAGAACTGCTGGAAAATAGCCTCGATGCGGGTGCTCGATCTGTTACGCTTGAGGTTGAGCAGGGCGGTGTACGTTTAATTCGTTTACGTGATGATGGCTCAGGAGTTAGCAAAGATGATTTGCCCCTGGCTTTAAGTCGTCATGCCACGTCCAAAATTACCGTGTTGGAAGATCTTGAGGCTGTTATGAGCCTGGGGTTCCGGGGTGAGGCGCTGGCCAGTATCAGCTCGGTGTCACGCTTGACGCTAACGTCACGACCTCGGCATCAGCAACAGGCCTGGTCTGTGACGGCTGAAGGGCGTGATATGGAGCCGGAGATGGCGCCTGCCGCGCACCCTCATGGCAGTACTGTGGAAGTGCGCGACCTGTTCTTTAATACTCCAGCACGGCGCAAGTTTCTGCGCACTGAAAAGACTGAATTCAATCATCTGGAAGAGGTGGTCAGGCGGCTGGCGCTAAGTCGCTTCGATGTCAGTTTTACCCTGACGCATAATGCCCGGACTCTATATCAGCTACGTCCGGCTATCTCGGAGTTGGAGCGTGAGCGCCGCTTGTCGCAGTTACTGGGCCAGCCTTTTATTGAACATGCTCTGGTTGTGGATATGCAGGCTGAAGCCTCCGGGTTGCGTTTATATGGCTGGATTACGCAGCCAACACACTCGCGCAGCCAGGCCGATCAGCAGTACTTTTTTGTTAATGGCCGGATTATCAAAGACAAGGTGGTCAGTCACGCGGTGCGTCAGGCCTACCAGGATGTGCTTTATAATGGTCGTCATCCGGCATTTGTGTTGTACTTAGAACTGGATCCAGCGTTGGTTGATGTTAATGTGCATCCGACCAAGCATGAGGTCAGATTCCGTGAAAGTCGCCTGGTGCATGATTTTATCTATCGCTCCCTGCACCGTGTGATTGCGCAGATGACACCGGCGTCGGTGCTTGAGCAGGCGGCTCCCATGCCGCATCAGGTTGATATGGCCACTTCGGCTGTGCCTGCTAATGTCCCTGAACAGACGTTTTCACAAAACCGTTTTTACCTGCCACCTCAGGCCACCTCAGCGCCATCAGCTTCAGCCGTGCAGCGACAGATCGCCCAGTATGGGCAGCTCTATCCAAGTGATAGTGGTGCGGTGGTTGCCAGTATAAATGAAGCCATGCCAGCCGATGCTGTAGATGGTACACCGCCGCTAGGTTTCGCACTCGCACAGTTGCATGGGGTGTACATTCTTTCCCAGAGTACAACCGGTCTGATTCTGGTTGATATGCATGCGGCACATGAACGCATTGTTTATGAGCGGATGAAACAGGCGTTGACTGATGAGCGCTTGAGGAGTCAGCCCTTGCTGGTGCCGGTGAGTCTCTCGGTCAGTCGGCGTGAAGCGGATCTGGCGGAAGAGCAGTTAGATCTGTTTGCACGTTTAGGCTTCGGTTTACAGCGTCTGGGTGATGAAACACTGGTTATTCGTGAGGTTCCTGTGTACCTGGCTAAAGCGGATGTACAGCAACTGGTCAGGGATGTACTGGCCGATCTGTTTGAGCTGGGTGACAGTCGTCGGATAGAAAATCATATTAATGAATTGCTGGGTACCATGGCTTGTCATGGAGCTGTCCGTGCTAATCGACAGCTGACGCAGGCTGAAATGAATGCCTTATTGCGCGACATGGAACAGACTGAGCGCAGTGGTCAGTGTAACCATGGGCGCCCGACCTGGGTGCCTTTAAGTATGACTGAGTTGGATAAGTTGTTTCTGCGTGGACAATAACATGAAGCCGCTGGTAGTTTGTCTAATGGGGCCTACGGCCTCGGGGAAGACTGATCTGGCTATGCGCCTGGCGGACCACCTGGCGGTTGAATTGATTAGCGTTGATTCAGCGCTGATCTACCGGGGTATGGATATAGGTACGGCAAAGCCTGATATGGCTACCCTGCAGCGCTATCCCCATCACTTGGTGAATATTCGTGATCCGGCTGAAAGCTATTCGGCGGCTGAGTTTCGTGAAGATGCGTTACAATCGATCGATCAAGCGCTGTCTGCTGGGCGAACCCCGTTATTGGTAGGGGGGACAATGATGTACTTTAATGCTTTGCTGAAAGGCCTGGCGACGCTGCCTGCATCTGATCCAAACGTCCGGGCTGAGCTGGAGAGTCGCATTGCGGAGCTGGGCATTGAAGCGGTGCATCGTGAGTTACTTGCTGTAGATTCAGTCGCTGCTGCACGTTTGCATCCGACCGATACCCAGCGGGTGCAGCGGGCGATGGAGGTCTACCTGCTCACGGGTAAAACTCTGACGCAGCATTGGCAAGAACAGCAACAACCAGAACTGCCCTTTAGAGTATTGTCTTTGGCGCTGCTGCCAAGTGATCGTGCTGCGCTGCATCAACGTATCGCTATACGCTTTGAACAAATGCTGGCAGACGGATTTGAAGCCGAAGTGACTGACCTGTTTAAGCGTGGCGATCTGCATGAAGGGATGCCTTCGATCCGTTGCGTTGGTTATCGGCAGATGTGGCAGTATCTGGATGGACGCATGGACTATGACAGCATGCGTGAGAAGGCCGTGGTAGCGACACGTCAGTTGGCTAAAAGGCAGTATACCTGGCTCAGAGGTTGGCCGGAATTACAGGTCTTGTCAGAAGAAAAACACGATATGCTCAGAGATAGCTTGAAGTTGATAGAGGGTAACGTTATATAATGCTATGGTTTTGTGCATTGCAGGTCTTGTGAGGTTGGTATAAGGTCTGCCATTGCTTAAAAGTATAATTACACTAATTTTTATGACTGAATGTTTTCAGTGAAGGAGTAAACAATGTCAAAAGGGCAGTCATTACAAGACCCTTATCTAAATGTGTTGCGCAAGGAGCGGGTCCCTGTATCGATATTTTTAGTTAACGGTATCAAGCTTCAGGGTCAGATCGAATCCTTTGATCAGTTCGTTATTTTGCTGAAAAATACAGTCAGTCAGATGGTCTACAAACATGCCATCTCAACTGTCGTTCCTTCCCGTCCGGTGAAATTACCGCAGCCGGAAGATAAGCCTGAAGAGTGAGTGATCTGATTGTTTTTTGAGCGTCCGGAGTCCGGAGAGCGCGCCATATTGGTGCATATTGATCTGGCCTCAGAGTCTGAGGCTGAAGATCCGAAAGAACTTGAAGAGCTTGCTCTTTCAGCGGGTGCTGATCCCATTTGTTTCATGAATGGCAGCCGCTCTGATCCAAGTCCACGCTTTTTCCTTGGCAAGGGGAAGGTTGAGGAGTTGGCTGAGCTGGTGCGATTACACGAAGCCGATCTGGTGATCTTTAACCATGCGTTGAGTCCTGCTCAAGAGCGTAATCTTGAGCGTGAAATCAAGTGCCGGGTACTTGACCGTACCGGTCTGATTCTGGATATCTTTGCTCAGCGTGCGCGTACCCATGAGGGTAAGTTGCAGGTTGAGCTGGCACAGCTGGAACATATGTCGACACGTCTGGTGCGCGGTTGGACTCACCTTGAACGTCAGAAGGGCGGGATAGGGCTACGAGGTCCGGGTGAAACGCAGCTGGAGACTGATCGGCGGTTGTTGCGTGCGCGCATTAAAGCGATTCTTAAGCGACTGGATAAAGTCAGACGTCAGCGTGATCAGGGTCGTCGTGCGCGTGTCAGAGCGGAAATTGCGACAGTCTCTTTGGTCGGTTACACCAATGCCGGCAAATCAACCCTGTTCAATCGATTAACAGCGGCGAGCGTTTATGTCGCTGATCAGTTGTTTGCAACCCTGGATCCTACCCTGCGTAAAGTGCAGTTGCCAGATGCGGGTCCTATCATTTTGGCGGATACTGTCGGGTTTATTCGACACTTACCGCATAAGCTTGTGGAAGCATTTCGTGCTACCCTTCAGGAAACAGCTGAGGCTGATCTGTTGTTGCATGTTATCGATTGCCATGATGATGAACGTCAGGCGCATATCGCACAGGTTAACGATGTGTTGGCTGAAATTGGGGCTGACTCGCGTCCGGTGCTGTTGGTGTATAACAAAATAGACTTGCTGGATGACTTCCCTGCACGGATAGATCGTGATGAGGATGGCAAACCAGTACGGGTCTGGTTGTCTGCACAGACAGGTGAGGGTGCTGAACTGCTGTTGCAGGCAGTGAATGAACGTCTATCCGGGTTGATGTTTGAAGATGTTTTGCAATTAAGTCCATCAGAAGGTCAGCTACGCTCTTTGCTTTACACAAAAGATGCGGTGCTGAATGAGCGGATTGACGCGGATGGCCGTATTAGTTTGCAGGTGCGGATACAATTGAAGGATTTTCGTCAGTTGTTGAGCCGCCTGGATATTCCGGCGGAACGATACCTGGCGGCGATGGTCGATAATGAATAGCGGTTGCATCCCTGTGGTGCGACTCATAAAATTTCATTTTTAATTAAGTTGTTTTAAAGCGGAGAAAACTATGGCCTGGAATGAGCCTGGCGGAAATGGTAAGAACCATGACCCCTGGAGCGGCGGCGGTGACAAAAATCCCGGCGGTGGTAAGCGTAATGGTGGTAATAATGACCAGGGGCCTCCTGATCTGGATGAAGCGCTGCAAAAATTGCAGGACCGTTTAAACGGGCTCTTTGGTGGCAAGAAAGGTGGATCCGGCGGAACAGGCAGTTCCGGTGGTGGTAAAGGCGGCAGTTTTACCCTTGTCGGAATCGTGGCCGTTTTGGCGCTGGTTGTTTGGGCCGGTATGGGCTTTTATACCGTGGATCAGCAGGAGCGTGGTGTTGTATTGCGCCTGGGTAAATTCCACAGTGTGGTAAACCCTGGTCTGCAATGGAACCCACCGCTCATTGATGAGGTGAATAAAGTCAATGTGACCCGGGTACGTATCCATGATCACCGTGCTTTGATGTTGACTGAAGATGAAAATATCGTTGATGTTGATATCAGCGTGCAGTACGTCGCTGAAAATCCGGAATTCTTTACCCTAAAAGTTAGAAGTCCTGAAGACAGTCTTGGGCAAGCTTCTGAAGCAGCCTTGCGTCAGGTTGTCGGTGGTTCTGATATGAACTCCATCCTGACTGAAGGGCGTCAGGTGATGGCGATCTCTGTTCAGGAACGCTTGCAGCGTCATATGGATAATTACGAAACAGGTATTCGTATCTCTGGCGTCAACGTCCGTAATGCCCAGGCACCAAGCCAGGTTCAGGATGCCTTTGATGACGTAATCAAGGCGCGTGAGGACGAACAGCGTTCCAAAAACGAAGCTGAAGCCTATGCTAACAGCGTAGTTCCAGAAGCACGCGGTAATGCTCAGCGTATGTTTGAAGAAGCCAGTGCTTATCGTGAAGAGGTGGTTGCCAGAGCCAACGGTGAGTCGCAGCGTTTCCTGGCGCTCTTGACTGAATATCGTCAAGCACCAGATGTTACCCGTGAACGTCTCTATATCGATATGATGCAGAATGTGCTGACCAATACGCCGAAAGTACTCATGGATGTTGAGAGTGGTAGCAATAATGTTATGTTCCTGCCGCTGGACAAGTTGATGGAACAGCAGCGCGGAACGTCGGGCGCTTCAACCCGAAGCAGTAGTGCCGAGATGAATCTGCGTCAACTGAATGATCAGGTTACTGAACAGGCGCGAAATCGTCAGGCCGGCAGTCTGAGGGAGGGTCGATAAGATGAAATCCAATTCAGTAATAGTGCTGGTTGTAGCGCTGATCGCAGTTTGGCTGGTATCTGAGTCAGTTTATATTGTTAAGGAAACCGAGCGTGCAGTGAAGCTGCGTTTTGGTGAAATTGTAGAGCCTGATATTGAATCAGGCCTGCATTTCAAGATTCCATTTGTGAACACTGTGCGCAAGTTTGAAGCGCGTCTGATCACAATGGATTCCAGACCTCAGGCCTTCCTGACGCTGGAAGCCAAGCGTTTGATTGTTGACTCATACATTAAATGGCGCGTTGCCAATGTAGAGAAATACTACACCGCTACGTCTGGTGATGAAAATCGAGCTAACAGCCTGCTGTCCAGCCGTATCGAGACTAACCTGCGTAACCAGTTTGGTGAGCGTACCCTGAATCAGGTTGTATCTGGTGAGCGTGAAGAACTGATGGATCAGGTCAATCAGGCCTTGAGTCTGGTTGCACAGGACGAGCTGGGTATCGAGATCGTTGATATTCGTATCAAGCGTATCGACCTGCCTACTGAAGTGTCTGCGTCGGTTTATGACCGGATGCGTTCTGAGCGTCTGCGTCTGGCTCGTGAGCTACGTGCTCGCGGTATGGAGCTGGCCGAAGGTATTCGAGCCGACGCGGATCGTCAGCGTACTGTTATTACCGCTAACGCATTCAGTGCCGCTGAAATCGTTCGTGGTGAAGGTGATGCGCAAGCAGCCAATATATATTCCAACGCCTTCAGTCAGGATGCAGAGTTCTACGCTTTCATGCGTAGTCTGAATGCCTACCGTGAATCCTTCCAGGGTGGTGGCGATGTGATGGTGCTTGAGCCGAAGAGTGATTTCTTCCGTTATTTGCAGAACCCAATGGGTCAGTAAGTACCGAAACAAGTACCTTGGCGTATGACTAAAGCAGGTGCCAATGGCACCTGCTTTCATGTTAGAATTCGTTAACCGGGTCAGAGCCCGGTTTTTTTATGTACAGGATGTGCGGTATGCTGCGGGTGCAGGGATGTGCAGGAGTGGCGATGACAAGAGGATTGATGCATGGCACTGGCAGATAGATGGTTACTGCCTGAAGGTATAAAAGAACTGTTGCCTCCTCAGGCCCGCCAGGCGGAACTGATGCGCAGACGTATACTGGATTTATATAACAGCTGGGGCTATGAATTAGTGATGCCACCATTGGTTGAGCATCTGGAATCCCTGTTAACGGGTACCGGTCGTGATCTGGATTTGATTACGTTCAAGTTGACTGATCGTCAGAGTGGTCATGCGCTGGGCATTCGTGCTGATATTACTCCCCAGGTCGCACGTATAGATGCGCACAGACTGCGCACTGAAGGTGCCAGTCGCTTGTGCTATTGTGGCTCGGTAATTCACACCCATGCCGCGCATATGCTTGCCAGTCGTAATCCGCTGCAGGCCGGTGCAGAGCTCTATGGTCATGCGGGTATTGAAAGCGATGCGGAGATCATTGCCTTGATGCTGGAAACACTTCACGCCGCAGGTATCAGTGATGTACTGACGCTGGATCTTGGCCATGTGGGTCTGTTTCGGGCCTTGGTGCGTGAGGCTGATCTGGATCAGGAACAGAAAGACCAGTTTATTGACTTGCTGCAGCGCAAGGCCATGCCTGAAATCGCTGTATTTATCGAATCACTGCCGGTCAGTGAAGCGCTGCGTAAGCAGTTGTCGGCTCTGCCGAGTTTGCATGGTACTGTCGATGTGCTGGCAAAGGCGCGTGACTGTTTCAGTCAGCCTGAAGCACGCCAGGCCATTGATTACCTGGCGCAGTTAGCAGCGCTGATCCAGCAGCGCTATCCGGCGGTACGGTGCTATTTTGATCTGGCTGAGTTGCGTGGATACCACTACCATACAGGTGTGGTGTTCGCGGCCTATACGCCCAGCTTTGGACAGTCGCTTGCCAAGGGCGGGCGCTACGATGAAATAGGTGAAGATTTTGGACGCGCGCGTCCGGCAACTGGCTTTAGTACCGATTTGAGTACGCTGATCGAACTGGCCGGTGTGCCTGCAGAAGCTGAAAAAGCGATACTTGCACCAGCAGAAAATGCTGATCCTGTGTTGCAGGATGCGATTCGCACATTACGACAACAGGGCTATCGTGTCATTCAGATGCTGGATGGCCTGCCTGTACCGGCATCTTGTGATCGTCGGTTGGAACACCAGGGTGGAGAGTGGCAGATCAAGCCGCTCTGATTTATTAACACTTTTTATGAGTACATGAGACAGCAATGGGTAGAAACGTCGTTGTTCTGGGCACCCAGTGGGGTGATGAAGGAAAAGGTAAAATCGTTGATCTTTTAACTGAAAAGATTGCAGCGGTAGTACGTTTCCAAGGCGGCCACAATGCTGGCCATACGTTAGTAATCGATGGAAAGAAAACCGTACTCCATTTGATACCTTCCGGGATTCTCAGGGAAAATGTACTCTGCCTGATCGGTAATGGCGTGGTGCTTTCTCCAGAGGCGCTGTTAAAGGAAATCGCCGAGCTGGAAGTGACCGGTATCCCGGTCAGTCAGCGTTTGCGTTTAAGTCCCGCTTGCCCTTTGATTCTGCCGTCTCATGTGGCTCTGGATCAGGCGCGGGAACTGGCGCGCGGTGAATCTAAAATTGGTACCACCGGTCGTGGTATTGGTCCAGCTTATGAAGACAAAGTGGCTCGCCGTGGTTTGCGTCTGGGCGATATCCGCGATGCTGATCTGTTTGCTGAAAAGTTGCGCGAGTTGCTTAAGTTCCACAACTTCATGTTGCAGCAGTATTATGGTGTTGAGCCGGTCAGCTTTGATGCTGTGTTGGCTGAATGCATGGAAATGTCTAAGAAACTGCTGCCGATGATTGCCGATGTGACCACTATTCTGCATGACTTGCGTCGTCAGGGTGCCAGTATCATGTTCGAAGGTGCACAGGGATCTTTGCTGGATATCGACCACGGTACTTATCCTTATGTGACTTCGTCAAATACCACCGCAGGTGGAACCTCCACCGGTAGTGGTTTTGGTCCGCTTTACCTTGATTATATTCTCGGTATTACTAAAGCCTATACCACGCGTGTGGGTGGCGGTCCTTTCCCGACAGAGCTGTCTTGTGCCATTGGCAAGCAGTTAGCTGAGAAAGGCCATGAGTTCGGTGCGACCACTGGGCGTGCGCGTCGTTGTGGCTGGTTCGATGCCGTAGCACTGAAACATGCTATTGAGATCAACTCGGTTTCTGGTTTGTGTCTGACCAAGTTGGATGTGCTGGATGGTCTGGAGCAGATAGGTATTTGCACCGGTTATGAAGATGCACAGGGTCAGCCAGTGTATTCACTTAGCGGTAGCGAAGATTACGAAGCTATTACACCCGTGTATGAGATGATGCCTGGCTGGAGTGAGTCAACAGTGGGTGCAAAAACCCTTGAAGACTTGCCTGAAAATGCGCGTGCGTATATTCGTCGGTTGGAAGTACTGGTAGGTGCACCGGTTGATATCATTTCAACTGGCCCTGATCGTAATGAGACGATAGTGTTACGCGATCCGTTTAACTGATGGATCGATTTAGCAACCGGCTACCTGTGCATTCACACAGGTAGCCGGTTGTTTGAATTTATACTACTGTCTGAATCGTTTTGATCAGCAGTTTGAACATTTTCGGATTGGCAGCCACCAGGTTGCCAGTTTGGCGATGAGCATTACCACCCTTGTAATCACCCACTAAACCACCCGCTTCCTGAATCAGCAGTATCCCTGCATCCATATCAGTTTCACTCAGATCGGCTTGAAAGAAGCCATCCAGTCGTCCTGCGGCGGTATAAGCCATATTCAATAGCGCTGAGCCACTGTTAAACAGATTAGCACCGGCTGTGGAGAGGTGATTTAACAGGCGCTGATGTTCGGCAAACGCTTGATCACGGTTTGTGGCAGAGACAAATCCACTGCCTAGCAGTGCCTGGTGTAGATTTTTGTTAGTGCTGACGCGTAAACGGCGTCCGTTAAGCTGTGCTCCATTACCACGGCTGGCGGTAAATTCTTCGCCGGTTACCGGGTTGATGACCACACAGTGTTCAATGCGGCCATTGATACGCCCAGTCAGGGTGAGTGCATAAACGGGCAGGGCATTGGAGAAATTGAGCAGGTTGTCTACTGGACTGATATGCCAGTCGCATACCACCGGACCTTCACCTGCGGCTTTGTAGTTGCCACTGAAATCACCCTTCACCGTGTGGTGTGGGTAAGCTTTCTGAATGGACTGAGCAATGCTCCGCTCAACCTGAGAGCAGGTTTCGCTAATGAATTCAGCCGCGCCGGACTGTTCGGATTTGATCAGATCAAGGCGTTCTGCCGCGCGGGCAATCTGTTCTCCGCCAAGGCGGGCAGCACGAAGTGCGATATTTACTATCGGTTGCATCAGGTTAAGCGTCCAGTTTTGTTCAAGAGCAAAGCGCCATTATACTGAAGTGGCGGTTGCTTATCTATTCATGTGGGGTTTTTTCACGCTCTGGGTACTGGTGCCACCTGATGGTTCTGGTTCGATGTGTTGATCAGTTTTTCATCGCTGGACAATTTGATGTTGTTGGTGGAGTATACTGAGTAAATATAAGGAGATAGGAAGAATCTGTTTAGTGTCGTATTTACCGATTCCGACTATTGCACTGTTGTTCAGAAAAATATGCAGGCTTCGTTATGCTTAATGGAGGAGTGTATGCCTACAATCTCTATGTTCTATGGCATTATTATTCGGATGTATTATGCTCCGAAAGAGCATCCGCCGCCGCATTTTCATGTTTATTACAGCGAATATAAGGCAACTATTGATATTCGAACATGTGAGGTTATTGATAGCGATCTACCTAAAAAACAAACAAAGCTCGTTTTGGCATGGGCTGAACTTCATCAAGAAGAGCTTATGGCTGATTGGAACCTGGTAATGAATGGTGAAGAGCCGTTTAAAATTCAGCCGCTACAGTAAGGGGGTTAATCATGCATCCATCAGTGACAAGCGTCACCCCGCTTGAGAATTATCTTCTGTCAGTCGAATTCGCAAACGGAGAGCAGGGCATATTGGATATGAAGCCCTACTTGGATTTTGGTGTTTTTAAAAGACTTAAAGAGCGAAGCTCATTCAATCAGGTTCGCGTGTCTTTCGACACTATAGAGTGGAGTGTTGGAGTCGATCTCGATCCGGCATTCGTCTATAGCAAATGTCAGCGTTCAACCGCTCAACAAGATGTTGCTGAAGCTTAACCACGCAGCTGCACTTTGATCGTAAGCGTCCATTCCAAGACGTCCTAGAGCCAGCCTATTTTTAAATTTACAGTAGCCTCAGACTTTAAAAAACGAGG
>NZ_JBLXDN010000007.1:0-158650 GCF_048264025.1 Nitrincola sp. | reverse complement strand
GTCGGATATAAGCGTGCAACACATCTGCTCGAGTCAAAAATAGCTTGCAACACGGGCGGGTCCATATAAGCCCGCTCAGCGGGCGAAAGCGGGTTCGCTCACAGAGTGAGCTCCTACAGAAAGCGGGTTCGCTCACAGAGTGAGCTCCTACAGAAAGCGGGTCCGCTCACAGAGTGAGCTCCTACAGAATGATGTGAAGGGTGTTTGTGAATATTCATGGAGGGGTAGGTTTGGTAGAAATGACACGCCGTGGTTTTATGTTACGTGCTGGGGTAGGGACGAGTGCTTTGTTGTTAGGAGGCTGTAAAACACCCCTGATCAGTGAGCCACGATTGTTGAATCCTTGTGCGACAGTCTTGCCACCTGAACTGGCAGGCCACCCGCTGGTTATGTCTGCCTGGGAGGGGTTGCGACCGGAGAGAGTGTGGGATGCGCATGTGCATCTGGCGGGTATTGGTGATACCGACAGTGGCATAGAAGTGTCTCGGCGTATGATGAGCCCGGTGTTTCCTGCTCAGTATGTGCAGCGCCTTTTTTATATGAACGCTGGTTGTGTACATAAATCAGATGATTTTATCGATCCAAGCTATGTTGCCAGAATTCAGAACCTGATGAAGTATATGCCCGAAGGTTTCAAGGTGATGCTATTTGCCTTAGATCGTACGTACGGGTTGGATGGGGCTGCCCGGAGCAGTGATACAGCGCTTTATGTACCCAATAGCTATACCCGGGATGTGGCACAGTCTATGTCAGATCGTGCGGAATGGGTCTGTTCTATACACCCCTACCGGGAAGATGCTCTGGAGGCATTGGCTCAAGCGAAACAAGAAGGAGCTAAGGCCGTTAAGTGGTTGCCACCCGCGATGGGAATCAATCCGTCTTCACCACGCTGTGATGCGTTTTATGACGCGCTGTTAAGTCATAATTTGCCGTTGATCACTCATGTAGGCGAGGAAATGGCCGTGGTGGGAGCTGGACGGCCGATTTGGGGAAATCCCCTGATGCTCAGGCGAGCCTTGGATAAGGGGGTTAAAGTTATTATGGCGCACTGTGCCAGCATGGGTGAGGATACCGACCTGGATCAAGGCGAAGATGGGCCTCGGGTGGAAAGTTTTTCGCTGTTTCGTCGCCTGATGAATGAGCGTCACTATGAGGGACTATTGTTTGGAGATATTTCTGCTATTGCTCAGCGTAATCGCGAGTTTGAAGTTATTGCCGAGTTGCTAGAACAGGAAGCCTGGCATGATCGGCTGCTATTTGGTTCCGATTATCCTCTGCCCGGCGTGCTCCCTCTAACATCCCCTGTATTGCTGGCCAGAGCTGGGTTGCTTGATCCAGATGCCGTGCAGACCATTACTGAACTACGCCGCTACAATCCGATTCTGTTTGATTTTGTGTTGAAGCGCCATTTGCACAGTCGGGGCAAAGGGTTTGGTAAACAGGTTTTTGAAACTAGACGGGTGTTTGATTCAGCCTTGTAGACGCCTGATATATAGATTTTTCTATTGTTTTTTTTAAATTCAGGTTTACTATTTAAGGAAGGCCTAAGGGCTCTATAAGGAAATTTATACAGGGTTGGCTTATGAACACATCGTTATCTCTTCGCGCACGTATTTTCCTGATCGTGTTGCTGGCAGTTATTGGAATTGCCGTACTCACCGTTACCTCATTATTCTCTACAAAGCGTGATCTCACTCAAGGGCGTATTCAAGTGATACAGTCGATTGTGGAATCGGCTTATAGCATTGTAGAGCACTTCCATACGCTGGAAAAAAATGGCGTGATGACGCGCCAGGAAGCACAGAATGCTGCGGCCGAGACGCTGGTAGCAGGACGTTATGGCGGTGCGGATGGTAAGGCTGAATATGTCTATGCCTGGACTATGGAAGGTGTTGGTGTGGCGCATGTTAATCCAGCTTTCATAGGCAATAATATGCTCAATGAAATTCGTGATGGAGAAGGCCGTTACATCCTTAAAGAGATAGTAGCCTCCCTGAGAACACAGCCTTCTGGGGCATTTTTAGATTCCGGGTTCGTTCGACCGGGTGGTACTGTCCCGGTGGATAAGTTACTTTATTCAAAGACATTTCAGCCTTGGGATTGGTTTATTGGCACCGGCATTTATATGGATGATCTGGCAGCCGACTTGCGACGTGAGTTACTTAAAGACGGCTTGGTCTCATTACTTATTCTGTTGGTTATTGGTGTATCCGGTTACCTGATTGCCTTGAGTATTTTACGCCAAGTGGGTGGTGAACCTGCACTCGCGATTGATCTGATGTCCAGGGCGGCTAAGGGCGATCTGACCATACACATTGATAATGCCCCACCAGGTAGTCTACTGGCCGGACTTGAGTCGATGGTTTCATCTATCCGTGCCACTGTGATTGAAATTCGCAATGAATCGAAAAATGTCCACAATAATGCCAATACCATCAATCAGGCCTCAGCCGATGTCGCACAAGCGGCTAATGATGAGTCGGAAGCGATCACTTCCATGGCTGCCGCTATTGAAGAGATGACAGTGAGCATCAGTCATATCTCTGAGAGCGCAAAAGAGACGGAAGAAAACTCCCGTTTCGCTGCCAAAATGGCACAGCAAGGGGTGACGCAGGTCAGCTCGGCCAGCAACGAGATCAATAAAATTGCCGACATGGTCAAGGCGGCTTCCAGTAAAGTGGGAGATCTGAATGCCAATGCCAGCCGGATATCATCCATTGCCAGCGTTATTCGCGAAATTGCCGAACAAACCAATCTGCTGGCGTTGAATGCGGCTATTGAGGCCGCGCGTGCCGGTGACCAAGGGCGTGGTTTTGCTGTCGTTGCTGATGAAGTGAGAACGCTGGCAGCACGTACGGCTACGGCAACCAGTGATATTGAGAAAATGATTGAAGGTGTGCTGACGGGAACTGCGCAGGTGGTGGAAACCATGGAGGCCGCTTTGCCCCAGGTAGAGGCCGGTGTTGTGGCGACTGAGTCAGCAACGGCGCTATTAGCGCAGATCAGGCAGGGCGCTGAATCGACATTAGTGAGCGTCACGGGTGTGGCAAATTCGACCCAGGAACAGACACTGGCAAGTAGCAGTATTGCTGAAAAAGTTGATCAGATTGCTCAGATGATGGAGATCACCAGCGGCGCCATGCACTCTACCGCAGAAAGCGCCAAAGAGCTGAACCACATCGCTTCAGAATTGAATACGATGGTGAGCCGTTTCAAGTGTTGATTGGTGAGGTTGTGTAAATAGATGCGGTTAATTCGACAGCAGGCTATACTATTGCCCCTCTGTCGAATTAACCCGTTTGCGGAACTTCCATGACCAACTGCTCAGAAACCCAGGACAAAAAACTCAAAACCCGTCAAAACAAATTGCAAAAACGTTTGCGCCGGGAAATGGGGCAGGCCATTGAAACCTTCAATATGATTGAAGAAGGTGACAAGGTCATGGTGTGTCTGTCGGGCGGAAAAGATTCATTTGTGATGCTCGATATTCTGATGAATCTGCAGAAGAGTGCACCGATTACCTTTGAACTGGTGGCCGTCAATCTGGACCAGAAGCAACCCGGTTTTCCGGAGCATGTTTTACCGCACTACCTGAGCGAACTGGGTGTGCCTTTCCATATTGTCGAGCGTGATACCTATTCGGTAGTGAAATCGGTGGTACCCGAAGGTAAAACCACCTGTGCGCTCTGTTCGCGTTTGCGTCGGGGGACCTTGTACGGTTTTGCTGAGCAGATCGGCGCCAATAAGATTGCCCTGGGGCATCATCGCGATGATATTCTGGAAACCTTCTTCCTGAACATGTTCTACGGCGGTAAGCTCAAGTCCATGCCGCCCAAGCTGGTATCTGATGATGGCAAAAATATGGTTATTCGTCCGCTGGCTTATGCACGTGAGAAAGATATTGCCGCCTATGCCGAGCTGCGCGGCTTCCCGATTATTCCGTGCAACCTGTGTGGTTCACAGGAAAACCTGCAGCGTCAGGTGATCAAGGAGATGTTGCAAGGTTGGGATAAAAGCCACCCTGGTCGCATTGAAACCATGTTCCGTTCCCTGTGCAATGTCGTACCTTCGCATCTGGCCGATGCGGAACTCTTCGATTTCAAAAATCTACAAGTGGGTTATGCCCACGGCCTAGTGGATGACGCAGCGGATTCTGAGCTGTCCAGCCACCCGAAGGCGGCTGTACAGATGCTGGAACGGATCGATATTCTGTCTTTGTAACGGGATCAGTCGACGTTATGGTAGATGTTCTGCACATCGTCCAGGTCATTCAATAGATCGATAAAGCGCTCGAACATCGGCTGGTCTTCTTCGCTTATTTCAGTGGTAGTTTGTGCCAGGAACTGGATGGCATCCACTTCGTAATCTATATCACCGAAGGTGGCCGCGAGTGCCTGTTTGACATTGAAGTACTCGGTGTTAGGGGCGAAAATAGTGATCATACCGTCTTCATTTTCGATATCGGTAACATCGACATCGGCCATCATCAGGGCTTCGAGAACCGCTTCTTCATCGTCACCTTTGAACGCCAGAATGGCACAGTGATCGAACATGTGGCTGACACTGCCCTGCGTGCCGATTTTACACTTGGTTTTGGTGAAGCAGTGGCGTACATCACCGAAGGTGCGGTTAGGGTTGTCGGTCAGGCATTCTACGATCACCATGCAGTTACCTGGACCAAAGCCTTCGTAGCGGGCTACTGAGAAGTCTTCACCACCAGACCCTTTGGCTTTATCCAATGCTTTATCAATAACATGTGCGGGGACCTGATCCTTTTTAGCACGTTCCATCATGCCGCGCAGGGCTAGATTTCCGGCTGGATCTGTACCGCCTGATTTAGCGCAGACGTAGATCTCACGAGCATATTTACTGTAGACCTTGGTTTTTTGATCGGCCGTTTTGGCCATGGATTCTTTGCGGTTCTGGTAGGCGCGACCCATGCGGAGAGTCCTGTATGATTGCTGTCGGATTAAAAAATTAGCCCAATTTTACGCACAAACGTGAAATTGGGCCATTGAATTTTTTAACGGACTTAATTTACCGGCTTAGATTACTGGCTTAGATTACTGGCTAGAAACGCCCAGCGCGGAAGGGCTGCATATCGATGGCAGTTTTTTCGTTGTCCATCATTTCACCCAGCAGTCGTCCGGTGGCTGGTCCAAGTGTAAAGCCTTGGTGACCATGACCGAATGCCAACCACAGGCCTGGGTGCTTTGGTGCAGGACCAATCACTGGCTTCATATCCGGGAAGCAGGGGCGAGCGCCTTTCCAGGGATCTTTATCGGCACGTGCTCCTATTGGGAAGAGCTTGCGTGCGACTTTTTCAGCCGCATCCAACTGACCGTAGGCAGGAGGGGCATCCAGATTAGCTAACTCTGCTCCCGTGGTCAGGCGAATACCTGACTTCATCGGTTCAAGCAGATAACCCTTTTCAGCATCCATAATCCAGTAATTCAGGGTGGATTTGATGTTGGGTTGTTGGTAATGCATGTGATAGCCACGCTTCACAAATAGCGGGAAATTGTAGTTCAGTGGTGCCAGGTACTCTTGCGACCAAGGGCCCAGTGCAACCACAACTTCGGCGGCATCATGACGACCTTTCGAGGTAGTGACCGTCCAGTTGTCGGCTGAGTTCTGCACGATAGAGTTCAACTCGGCTTCCAGGAACTCACCGCCTTTGGCTTCAAAATCTTTGGCATAGGCTTGTACCAGGTCGCCAGGTGATTCCACCGTCCAGGAGTTTTGCCAGTGTATCGCACCGCAAACATCGGCTGAGAGGCCCGGCTGCATTTCAGCCAGTGTTGCACGATCAATACGACGTGAAAGAACGCCTTGTTTAGCCGCTTCCAATGCTTCTTTATGACGGATATCCAGCTCGGCTTCAGTGCGGTAGAGTTCTAGCCAGCCGTTTTTCTGTATTAGCCCGTCAGCCCCTGAGGCTTTAATCATTGGATCATGCTCTTGGGTAGACAGGGCGATGATTGAAGCGTATTCAGGAATGATTTTGCTGTAGCGTCCTGGGAATGAGTTCAGGTAATAGCTGAGCAAGGGGCTGGCCGCTGCAAACATGCCGCTGGGCTTATAGCGGATATCGATACTGCGGTTTGGCAATACCCGTAGCAGGGTTTTCAGGTCATGAGGAAACGCATAGGGTCTGACGGCCTCGCGTTGAATAATACCGGCATTGCCGAAAGAGGTTTCCAGTCCTGGTGGACGACGGTCAATCAGCAACACCTTACGGCCTCGCTGCACCAGATGCCAGGCAATGCTGACGCCTACTATACCGGCACCTAATACGATGGTTTCCCGAGACATTACTTTCTCCTGCTGAAGAAGGTTAATTTATGACTAAGAATTCATTCTAGCAGAAGGTTTTTAATTTTCCTGTATGTGTTTGATATTTAAAGATAATATTTTGTTTTTCTAGGTTTTTGTAGAGCAAAAATCTGTGCTTTGCTCAAAAGACGAGATTTATTGCTTATTTTGAAAATGCAATTGAAGGCGCCTGCAGCGTTTGGCTAACGGCGCTTAACACATCACTGAAAATTAACGATCTGTGAGTTTGATCTCGATGCGGCGATTACGCTGCAAGGCTTCAGCAGAGTTACCTGAATCGACCGGGTAAAACTCACCAAAACCTGCCGCCGCCATATGTTTCTGCGGTACGCCCTGTGAAGCGAGATAGCGTACAACGGCCACAGCACGTGCAGTTGATAATTCCCAGTTAGAGGGGAAAGCCGGGGTATTGATAGGCAGGCGATCAGTATGGCCATCGACCCTGAGTATCCAGTCGACGTCGTCGGGGATTTTTGCAGCTATTTCCAGTAACAGCGCAGCAAACTTGTTCAGTTCAGCTCGACCTGAAGCACCTAGTTCAGCCGAACCTGAGGCGAAGAAAAGTTCTGAAGGCAGCAGGAAACGATCGCCGACTATGCGAATATTTTCATTGTCTTCCAGAATATCCCTGAGTCGGCCAAAAAACTCGGATTGGTAACGCTCCAGTTGATTGACACGTTCGGCCAGAAGTCGGTTTAGACGTTGTCCCAGGCCCGCAATTTCAACTTCGCGTTCAGCACTGATGGTTTCCTGGAGTTGCAATGCGGCACTGATCTGTTTCAGTTGCTCTTGCAGAGCATCAATGCGCTGCGTTAGCTGAAGAATAAAGTCCTGCTGAGAGGCTGTCAGTTCCTGCTCTTCTCTTAAGGCGGTGTCGCTGGATTGTATACGGCTGGTTAGCCCGGTAATCTGACCTTCCTGTTCATCGGCGAGGGTGCGTAGTTGCATAAATGCGGTACGTTCCTGCTCCAGTTGCGTTTCCAGTTCAGTGGCACGGCTAGCAATTTGCTGGTGCGCCTGTTCAGAGTCATTTAGATCACCTAATAAACTATCGAGGGCCTGTTGCATGGCTTCTTCGCGGGATAGGCTCTGTTGGTAAGAGCTGCGCAGACTGGTCAGTTCGGCTGTGAGCTGTTCGGTACGTTCCTCTTCCAGCATCAGCAGGCGGGAAATTTCGTTCAGACGGCTGCTCAATTGGACCAGTTCGGAGTCTCGATCAGACAGGGCCTGCGACAAGTAGAGCTGGCTGACCATGTAGATCATCAGCATGAAAATAACCAGCATCAGCAAGGCCGACAGTGCATCCACATAACCTGGCCAAGCGTTTATCTGACTACGTTGTCGGCGACCGGACCCCAGCATCAGCGATTGTCCTGTTCTGCCAGCTTGGCCGCCAGTTCGGCATTTTCTTCGCGCAAGCGCTCGACTTCCCTGAGCGTATCTATGCCGGAAATATCGTAATCCCAGTCATCAGTTAGCACCGGGGGGACTTGGCCGGTTTGATGGGCCTTTTCAACCAAGTGGGTAACGCCGGTCAGCCACTCTTCAAGACCATCATAGAAACGGTTCTGGGCATGGCCAGCCTGAATGTCCAGAAAGCCGAGTAACAGCGATCCGCCCAGACCCAGCAGGGATGAGCTGAACGCCGTGCCCATGCCTTCAAGCGGTGTCAATAGGCCGGATTGCAGACTTGAAAACACATCGGCAAAATTGCTCTGTTGCATATCCAGATTAATAATCACCTGGCCAACCGCATTGATTGTGCCTAACAGCCCCCAGAAAGTACCTAGCAGACCTAAGAAAATCAGCAAACTGATAAAGTAACGCGTAATTTCGCGCTGTTCATCCAGGCGTGTACGGATGCCATCCAGTACGGTTCTGAGCGAGAGGGCAGACAGAGAGAATTTGTCACGTTTGTAGTCTTCACCCAATTGTCGGGCAAGCGGTTTGAGTAAGCGGGGTTCCTGGGTGACTGACAAGCCCACACGCCCAGTACGAAATTGGGCAACCCAGCGAATTTCCGGGAACAACACAAATACTTGCCGGTAGGTGATACCTATACCGATCAGTAATACGCAAAATATCAGCGCGTTGAATACCCAGTTAGCCATGAAGGCTGTCTGTAGCGGCACATAAATTAGTACACAGATTGCACCGACTACACCCAGAAACAGTGTCATCCAGAACAGCGTGTGTTTGGGGTTACTCATCTTTACCACCCGCCCGAAAATCTGATTCAGTAATTGTCTGATCATCCATGACTCGGTGGCGGGTGTAAAGGGGCTGGGGTTAAAAAGGGGTCTGAAGTGTCCTTATGACAAAACAGATCCCTTTTAAAGCCTTAATCAAAGGCCTGGCCGGGTTTTACGCCCAGTTTTTTCAATATAATAACCAGCGGGCAGAAACCGGTGAAGGCTGTTTGCAGCATATTTACACCGACAAAGGCCGTGAATAGCAGCCACCAGGGGCTGACCCAATGGGCCAATGCAAGGCTAATCAGAATAAAGCAGCCGGCAAAAGCAAAAACGGCGCGATCCAGTGTCATGTTGATCTCCAGAGTGAAGTCGCACAAGGCGGCTTCGGTAAATGGGTTTCAGTAAGCGTGAAATCTAATATAAGTTAATGCTAATGTTTTGTCTATCCCTGTCCCGGAGTTATGGAGTGAAAGGTGCGAGAGTTAATGGCGGTGAGTAAAACAGATGAGTTCTCAGCTGGGGTAAAGGCCACCTTGCCGCTGATAGTAGGGGCTATACCCTTTGGTATTATTTTTGGTACCTTGGCTGAAACCAGTGGTTTGTCAGCCTGGGGTGCCATGGCTATGTCAGTCATCGTCTATGCCGGTTCCAGCCAGTTTATTGCACTCGGCTTACTGGCCGCAGGCGCTGCTATCCCGGTTATTATTCTGACCACCTTTGTGGTTAACCTACGGCATTTATTGTATGCCGCGAATCTTGTGCCGAAAGTGAGTCACCTGCCGCTACGCTGGCGCATCATGATGGCGTTTGGCCTGACTGATGAGACTTTTGCGGCTGTCAGTAACCGTTTTTTACGTCAGACATCCATCGACACGGCGCACTGGTTCTATCTGGGCTCGTTTGTGGCCATGTATGGTAATTGGATTCTGTGTACCTTCGTCGGTATCGTGCTGGGTGAAATATTTCCGGATATGACCGACTGGGGGCTGGATTTCGCCATGTCGGTTACCTTTATCGGTATGGTGGTACCTTATCTGACCAACCGTCCTATGTGGGGTGCGGTGATAGTGGCGGGTGCTATGGCTGTGGCAACCGCCTTTATGCCTCACAAGCTCGGTTTGATTGTGGCGGCGGTGTGTGGCATTACTACCGGTATGTCTTTGTATCTGCTGCAGTCGCGCCGACAGGCTCAGCTACAGGAGATCGAATAATGCAGGAAGTCTATTTGATTCTGGGTATGTTCCTGGTGACTTTCAGTGTGCGTTTCCTGCTTTTTGCTGTGGCTGGCCGGGTGCACTTCCCCTTGTGGCTCAGTCAGGCGCTGGGTTTTGTACCGCCGGCAGTGCTGACCGCTATTATTGTTCCGGCGGTATTGATGCCGGAAGGGGATATCTGGTTCAGTTGGCAAAACCCTTGGCTATTAGCTGCCGTATTTGCATTTTTTGTAGCGCTGATTCGTAAGGATCTGATGACTACTATAGTAGCAGGCATGCTGGCGTTTATGCTGCTACGCTTTGTACTAGGGCTTTAACACTGGACACGGGACGGCTCATCGATGATTATCAACTAAAGCGGCGAGGTTTCCTGATCCTAATGAGCCTCTAATTGATCTCTTTACATTAAGCATAGAGTAAATGGAACGGTACTTATCTGCGAATGATCTTAGTGATATAACCTTGCTGCAGGAAACGACCAGGTCAGAGCTCTGGTTAGCGATGCTATCCTCTGAGCCTGTTGTGATAAAGCGCAGTAAACTCGTGGTACCGGGGGTATCTCATGCTGATATGCTGCGCAATGAGTGCGATCGTCTGCAGCAGTTCCAGCATGAAAAGCTGATCTCTGTAAAAGGAATAACTACCTGGAATGATACTACTGTGCTACTGCGGGAGTATTTTGAAGGCCTGCCGCTGGATCTTTTTCTGGCAGACAATCCTTTATCTGAACATCAATTTATACGCTTGGCTGTGGCGCTGGTTGAGGCGATCCAGTCTATTCATGATGCCGGATTTATACATACCCGATTATCCCCTGAACATATTCTGCTAAGTACCGATCTGGTTGATTTTCGGATTCTTGGACTTGGGCAGGTCTGGCGGCGTGAATCAGAGAATCAATTTCAGAGTGATCTGACGTTGCTCAATAGCCCTTATCAGGCACCAGAACAGCATCCTCGTTCAGGTGTTCTGGTGGATGATCGCAGTGATATATACGCCTTAGGTGCTTTGTTCTATCTGATGTTGACCGGGCAGCCTCCTGCCGATAGGCAAACCGAGGCGTTATCAACGCCTGGACAGCAGATTCAGGCGAACCTGCAAAGGCAGCGTCCTGATGTCGCACCGGTTTTGGTGCGCATACTGGATAAAATGCTGGCAACTGATCGGCGTCAGCGTTATCAGACCCTGGAGGCCGTAGCCGTAGACTTGCGAATCTGCGTTGAAATGTCGGAGCGTGGAGCACCACTAGCGGATTTCGAAATTGATCATCTGAGTGATGTCAGTCGGCTGTTCAGTCAGGGTGAGCAATATGGTCGGGAAGTGTCACTGCAGTTGTTAGTCACCACGCTGCGTCAAGCCGTGGGCCAGCCTATGGCGACGGTCCTGGTACGGGGTGTATCGGGTATCGGCAAATCCAGTCTGGTTTATGCCGCACAGCAGTCTGTGGCCGATCAATACCATTTTGTCCAGGTTAAATATGACCAGTACGCCTCCAACAGTCCGTTTGAAGGGTTGTTCGCGGCATTACGACAACTGTTATGTCAGCTGCTGTCTGAATCGTCTGAGCAGGTGCAACGCTGGGGTGATACCTTTCGCCTGGTTCTGGAGAAAGATGCCGGTATTCTGGTAGAGGCTATGCCCGAGTTGGCCTTGTTCATAGGTCAGCCTCCGGCGGTGGTGACGCTGCCTGCGGCTGATGCCAAAGTACGCCTTTATCGTTTGTTGAGTCGTTTTGTGCAAACCCTGGCAAGTATTGACCATCCCTTATGTATATTTCTGGATGATTGTCAGTGGGCTGATACGGCCACATTGGAGTGGTTGGAAACCATACAGCATGAGCAGCATTCAGTCGTTGTTATCCTGGCATTCAGAGATGATGTTGATAATATGACCAGCATGCTCGGCGGTTTTCTGGAGCGGCTTCAGGGGCGGCAAACACTACAGCAGGATATCAGACTGGAGCCACTCAGTGCCCAGGTGATCGGTGATCTGTTGCAGCAGCGCCTTAAACTGTCGAGCGACGCCGCCGACGTGTTGGCCGTTACCATTGTTGCAAAGACCCATGGCAACCCATTTTATATGGCGGAGTATCTGCGTCAGTGCCAACTGCACCGGGTACTTTGGTTCGATCCTACAGAGTTGATCTGGAAGCTGGACTTGCAGCAGCAGGCTGATATACCAGCTAGTGAAAATGTTGTGCAGTTATTGGCAAAGCGTCTGGCATTTTTGTCGAATGAGACGCAGCAGGTGTTGAAAACAGCCGCCTGTATCGGTAACCGCTTCGATAGCGACCTATTGAAGCGACTGCTGCCCGATCTGGCCGTTGAACGGGCGCTGGTACACGCGCAGGCCGGTGGTTGGTTGATGCGTCAAGCCCCCGAAGGGGAGTATGCTTTTCCTCATGATCGCATACAGCAGGCCGCCTATGGCCTGATGGACAAGCCATCCCTTCGACAGGTGCACCTCTCTATTGCTCAGTGTCTGGCGGGCAGTGATGCAGTCGAATCTCGGTTGCTGGAGTGTGTGTATCACTTCAATGCGGCCCTGGAACAGATTACTGATATACAACTGCTGGACCAGATTGGTCGGCTGAATCTGCGTGCCACCGAGGTTGCCAAGAGCAATGGTGATTTTCATCTGGCACTGGGGTACGTCATTCTGGCGATGAAACTCTTGTTGCCGCAACAAACTGATCCACAACTTCGTGCTGAAGTTTTTAAAGAGCGTGCTGAATGTGAGCACCTTTGTGGTCAACAGTTGACAGCATTAAGCTATTATCAGCAGGCGCTACAAGCCAGTACTGATGCGCGACAGCGTACCCGAATCTATGAATTGCTGATTAAATTACATACCGATTATGGAGAGTTTCAGCAGGCGTTTGACACAGGCAGGAAAGCCTTGTGTCACCTCGATTTCAGTGTACCGGCTGGCTTTAATCCAGTAAATTTTGCAGCCGATTACCTGCACCTCAAACGCAAACTGCGTGGCTCCACGACAGAGGCATTATTGGCCTTACCCGAGGCCAGCGATGCACGTATTCGTGATCAGATTTTATTGTTGTCAGCCATGCAAAAAGCGGCCTATCAGATACGTCCCGAGCTCTGTGTGGCTTTGGCTGCCAAGCAAGTGCGTTTGTGCTTACGCTACGGTAATACCCGAGAAGCCGTGGTGGGCTATATGGTGTTCGGCGTGATCTTCCTGGGTGGTGTGCGTGGTCTTGCCGAAGTCGGGTGTAAATATGGTCGTTTGTCGCTGGCTATGCTTGAGCGTTTCAACAACCAAATGCAGAGTGCTGAAGTGCCGTTTGTGTATGGTTACTTTGCGCATTCCTGGCTACATCCGGCCAGTGATACCGAACGTTACTGGCAGCGGGCCTTTGAACAAGGACTTAAAGTAGGGGACTGGTTTCATGCAGGTTGTGCAGCGACGGGAATTCTGCAGAGTCAGTTAATGCGGGGGCAACCGCTGGAGCAAGTGTTGCAGCAGTGTGATTATTTCCAGGCAACCTTGCAACGCATCGGTGCACTTGAGCATGATCAAGTGTTGGTAGGGATTCGCCAGGTGTTACTCAATCTGCGCCATCCTTCACCATCCCTGCCGGTGTTTAGTCATGAGGGCTTTGATGAAAGCGCTTATCTGGATAAATTGAGTCAGTATGGCTCACGTCATTTTGCCCATTTGTACTACATCAATAAAATGTGGGTGCTCTATTATCAAGGCTATTATGATGAAGCAGCAGCGGTTGCCGTCACCAGTCAGGGGTACATGAAAGACAGCCAGGGCATGTTGCATGCGGCTGAGCATTGCTTTGTGCATGCGTTGATTCTGGCACAAACGCTCCGATCCCATGACGGGCTGAAAATGCACCGGAATCATTTTCGAATTAAACGTTATGCACGGCAATTGCATCGCTGGGCCAAACAGTGTCCTGACAATTTTCTGGATAGAGCGCAATTGCTTCAGGGTGAGCTGTATCGCCTTGCCGGACGTTTTGGCAAGGCGCTTGGGTGTTATCAGGAAGCCTGTAAAACAGCTGAATTTTACGGCCATCTGAACCTACAGGTGATTGGACATCAACTGACTGAACAGCTGTATACCAGTCAAGCTCAACTCTTGGCCGCCCAGTGTCATCAACTGGAAAAGCGGCAGTTGGCCGAAAAATGGGGAGTGGATAGCCGATACCCTCAGACAGGACGCCTCAGTGTTGTCAGGCAGGCCGGTCAATTCGATCTCGACAGTCTCGCCCAGGCCGTGGAAGTGATCAGCCAGGAACGCCGCTTACCTCGATTACTGGAAACCCTGATGACTATTTTGCAGGAAAATACCCTGGCACGGCGTTGTGTACTAATACTGCAGGAGGACCAGCAGTATTTGATTCAGGCCGAATCTTCAGTGGAACGTGCTGAAATCCAGGTGATGCAGAATCAAGCCTATGATCAGACAGCCGATCTACCACTGCGGGTAATTAATTATGTGATCGCCTCACATGAACCGATTTTATTAGATGATGCCTGCCACTATGCTGTGTTTGCTAATGACCCCTACTTTGCCCGTTATCAGGTGCTGTCAGTCCTTTGCGTGCCTTTGATGATTCAAGGGCAGGTAAAAGGAATTGTTTACCTGGAAAACGACAGTGCAGCCGGGGTGTTCACCCAGGACCGGTTTGCCTTGTTGCGTTATCTTGGCGGGCAAATTGCTATTTCGATTGAAAATGCGCTGGTTTATCAAAAGCTGGAACAGAAGGTGGGGGAGCGCACCCAGGATATCGAACGGCAGAAGCAGGAGTTGCAGAATCAGTACGATACCATTTGTCACCTGAACCAGCGACTGACCGAAGAAAATGATGAACGTAAACTGGCTGAGCAAAAACTGCAGAACGCCAATCAACAGCTGCAAATATTGGCTACCACCGATGGGCTGACCGGATTGAGTAACCGTCGGCATTTCAACCAGGTTTTGCAGCAGCAATACCTCTATTGCAAGCGGCATGAATTACCCTTTGCATTGCTGATCTGTGATCTGGATGAATTCAAGGCCTACAACGACCATTATGGGCATCAGGCCGGAGACGAATGCTTGATTGCGGTGGCCGAATGCTTTACCTCAGTGGTTAAACGGCCTGGGGATCTGGTCGCACGCTATGGTGGTGAAGAGTTTGCAGTGATTTTATCGGCCACTGACCATGAAGGCGCTCTGCACATTGCTGAACAGATTCACCAGGCCCTTAAGCAGCGTGATCTGGCGCATGAGGTGTCTTCGGTGGCCTCTCGGGTCACCATGAGTATTGGGCTGAATGTGGGTCTGGAGCTGGATACGGATCAGTTGATTCTTCGGGCAGACAAGGCCCTGTATCTGGCTAAAAGTGCGGGTAAAAATCGTACCTGTGTTTTTACTGCTGATGACTGAATCCCTTTTGGATATAAACGCTTGCCAAGGTATTAGGAGATAAACCATGTCGCTAGTCTGCCGTAAACAGATACTTCCTGCTGTTTTGATTGCTACGCTAAGTCTGCCGTTGGCGGCCGAGGTCAACCCTTTTGCCGTGAATGATGGCAACATCCCTGATGCCTCGGAATATGATGGTCCACTGTTTCGGTTTGACTACCAATACCCCGACAAAATTCAGGAACCCCTGGAGATGCCTTGGCGCGAGGTGTTGGATGGCATGCCGCTGAATAAAGCCAAGGCGCATGACTATGTGCTGGCATTGAAGCAGTTTGTCGAAGACCCCATGCGTATCTTTGTGACTCAACCCGAGGTGTGGAATCAGCATCCGCAAACAGGCTGGTACAGTATGCTCTGGGCCGGAGAGGATATACCTGTGACTGGCTGGGAAGGTCGAGATGCCATTTATGGTACCTATACCGGCCAGATTCAGGCGGCTTCAGTCTATGCCGACTCTGGCTTGACCGTGGACGTGCGCAACCATGCCGCCATCTATTACAACCAGACAGCTGCCTATGCGTTAGGACGGGTATGGCAAGACTGTGATGCGGTGACGGCCAGTTGCTCGCCCAGTCTGATGGCTGGTGAGGCGCAGTTCCCGGAAGGTTCAGTGATTATCAAAGCGGCGGCGGCTACAGCCACACCCGATGAGTGGCCGGTATTGGAGGGGGCGGCTGCCTGGCAGATCTACCGTCGGCCCTTCAATCAGCAGGGTACCATTCATGATCAGCCACCGGTAGTGACCGATGTGCGTGTGGCGATCTTCGATATTATTGTCAAAGACAGTGTGGCTGCACCCGATACTGGATGGGTTTTCTCCACACTGGTATACGATCGGGATGCCTTGGGTGATGATGCCTGGGACCGGATGGTACCCTTGGGTGCCATGTGGGGGCTGGACCCGGATGTCAATTCAGCCTTGCATCCAGAGCAGCCGTTACAGCAAACCTATGTCAATCCTGAAGCTCCGGATTATGCCACCGTGACGCTTGGCTATGGCGGGCGGTTATCGGGCCCGTTTGATATCGCGGTCAAAAACGATGTGTATGTTGATGGCAAATTAGTGAAGTCGCTGCGAAGCTCGTCTTGCATGAGCTGCCATGGCACTGTGGCCTATCTGCCCAACAGCGATAAAATGCTGACCTATTTTTATCCGGCCAAGCCACCGATTAGTACCCCGTTGAATATGTACACGCCTGGCTCAGATGACTGGAATGCCTGGTTTACTAATCGCTGGGGCGATCAGACTCAAACAGATGAAGCGGGTGCTATTGCACTGGATTACAGCACCTTTATGGAAATGGTACTGATGAACTACGCGTCGCAACAGCAGACACAAGATAATCAGCTTAGTGATGAAGCTTACCAGCAGTTCTGGAAAACCTGGCGGTTGCATATTCAGGCGTTCAGGCACTGAAATCAACCCATTGGGAGTCATACTCTCTAGCAGGTAAATAAAAAAACAATGTGTCGACAAGTTGCGTTGTTCACGTTAGCATTCTATTGGCTCAGTGTTGAGCTGTATTCTAGAATGATTTAATGCAGGAGAAACGCCTTGTCTTCACAACCAGACACTGAAAAACTAGCCGAGCGCCGTCGTGGCTCTGGGGTTTCAACAGTGTATGAAAAACTTCGCAATGAAATCATTGATCTGACACTGGCTCCAGGTACACCGCTGGAAGAAAAGCAGCTTTCCGAGCGCTTTCAGATGTCACGTACACCGATTCGAGAAGCGTTGCTAAAGCTGTCTGCCGATGGTCTGGTTGTTACCCTGACTAACCGTTCAACCGTTGTGTCACATATCGACTTGCTCAGCTTGTCATCCTACTTCGATGCTTTAACACTTATGTATCGAGTGAATACCCGCCTGGCGGCTGAAAATGCTACCGAAGCGGATTGGGATATTTTGGCAGCGTTACAGGCGCAGTATGCCGATGCGGCGGAAAGTGGCGATGCGTTAAAAATGATCATCGTAAATCGTGAATTTCATGTGGCCATCGCTGAAGCTGGTGGTAATAAGTATTACCGGGATTTATTTGTGCGCCTGCTGGACGAAGGGCGGCGGCTGTTGCGACTTTACTACACCTCGTTTAATGACCAACTGCCACGCGAGTATTCTGATCAGCATGAAGATCAGATCAAAGCTATCCGTAACCGCGATGTTGAACTAGCCGATAAGCTGGCCAAAGAGCATGCTGACCAGATAGTGTTGCAGATTCAGCGCTACATCTCTGAAGATAAAAGACAGGATATTGTGCTTTGATATGCAAGCACAATATCCTGCCCGTCCTGTCTGGATGCTTTAGTGGAACTGCAAACTAGTGAAACCGCTTGGCACTAAAGGGTGTTCGGTCAATGGCTGAGGCTTCACCCAATACCAAATCCTTGACCAGTTGTGCAGAGCCTGCCGACTGAGTCAGGCCCAGGTGGCCATGGCCAAAACAGTAAATTACCCGGTCAGTCTGGCTGGCTTGGCTGATGACCGGCAGGCTGTCGGGCATAGACGGTCTGAAGCCCATCCACTGAACACCCCCGGCGGTGTTTAATTCAGGCAAAAAGCGCTTAGCTTTATTTAGCAGCATTTGTGCCCGCTTATAATTGGGTGGTCGTCGCAAACCGCCAAATTCAACAGCACCACCGACACGCACCCCCCCGTCAATACGTGAGACGACAAAGCCATGCGCGGGAAATGTCAGGTGAGTTTTAAGCTCAAATGCACCTGCAGGAAGGGTGGTGTTGTAACCGCGTTCTGTATCCAGTGGTAAACGATCACCGATGCTCTGCGCCAGGGATTTCGACCAGGCACCACAGGCTAGAATGACTTTGCCAGCCGTTTGGCTGCCTTGGTCAGTGATCAGTGTGACGCTATCTGACCCAGGTTGTATGGCGCTGACATGGGTAATGACGATCTCGCCACCTGCTTCCTGAAAATGCTGGGCCAGCCGTTCAACCCAGGTGGCTGGATTGCATACGTTCATCCAGGCGGGTGTGTAGGCCGCATGGGTGAAGCGTTCCGATAGACCAGGCTGAATAGCGGCAATGGCGTCTGGTCCGGTAAGCAGGTCTACTTCAATACCCTGTGCCTGTTTCAGTTTCAGACTTTCCCGATTGGCATTAAAGTCCGCTTCCCCTTCGTAGAGCTGCAGCTGCCCCTCACGCTGAATCATCTCTTCAGCCTGTATTGAGGTGATCAGTTCTTCCAGACACTGCTTGGATAGCTGCATTAATGATGTTTGCGCTCGGGTTGATTGTTCATAACGATCACGCCAGCTGGCACGCCAGAAGCGCAGCATCCATGGGGCAAATTGCACGGCGTACCCTAGCGGCAGGGAGAGGGGGCCTAGTGGATCGAGCAGCCAGCGAGGGGCTTTGCGCATAATGCCTGGGGTTGCCAGAGGCTCCACTTCGGTAAACGCAAATGCGCCCGCATTACCCTGGCTGGTTTCTGCAGCGACCCCCGTGCGCTCAAGCACGCGTACCTGAAGACCTGCGCGTTGCAGTGCCAGAGCACAGCTCAGTCCAATCACACCGGCACCTATAACAATGATATCTGCATCGTGTTTCGTCATGTTGTCTCCTTGCTTATACAGCCGTTATACCACAACGATAGGGGTCTTCTGCATGAAAAATCAGTTCATTCAACGCCGTTACATAGGCCGTGCCGGTAATAGTCGGAATAATGCCGCCCTGATCACCAGGAATATAGCTTAGGGTGTAGGTGCTGCTGATAATGCTTTCTTGAATCCAAACTGTTTCTGGCGCCAGCAACGCATCAGCCGCGAGACAGGCCAGTTTGGCCGAACAGCCCGTGCCACAAGGTGAGCGGTCATAGGCTCCTCCAGGACAAAGTACAAAATTGCGGCTGTTGGCATTGGCGGCTTGTGCTGGACCAAACAGCTCGACATGGTCAATTTCTGCGCCATCCTTGCCGGTGATGCCTTGCTGCTTTAACGCATTTTTGATCCGCAGGGCTACACGTGTTAAGTCATCAATACGGTCAAACTCGAGTGGTAGCGGAGACTCTTTAACCAGAAAAAACCAGTTCCCGCCCCAGGCGATATCACCGCTGATATCGCCGACTTCAGGTACAGAGAGAGACACACTCTTTTTATAGCGGTAACTCTCAATGTTTCTCACCGAGGCTGTGTTTGGCCCATGCAGTTCAACTTCAACTACACCAACCGGAGTTTCAAAACGGTGAGTTCCCGGCTGGAGTTGTCCTGTATGAGCCAGGGCAACCGCTGTTCCCAGTGTTGCATGACCACACATGCCGAGATTGCCAACTGGATTGTAAAAAATTACCCCTGTACAGCAGTCTTCGAGACTTGTGGGTACCAACAGGGCACCCACCATGGCGTCATGCCCACGCGGCTCAAGCAGCGTGGCGGTGTAAAAGTCAGGATGTTGAACGGCCAACCGTTGCGCGAGCTGCGCAACGGTGCCTTGTCCAAGCTCTGGACCGCCTTCTAAAATGACGCGTGTGGGCTCACCTTCAGTGTGCGTATCGATCACTCGCATCCTGTATTCTCCTAGATTTGCTTAACCCAATCAGCGTACCAATTCTGGAACAGTGTCAGTTGCTTTTCCAGATGTTTATTCTGACTCGCCGAGAGTTTGTCAGAGGCGATAAAGTGGTGTTCAAACTCGCTATAGCCTTGCAGGACCATCAGGCGTTTGTAGAAGAGTACCAGGTCGGTCCCTTCATCGAAGGATGACAGCACCTGCAGTGCACTGTCGAGTTCTTTTGCCAGGCGTCTAGCGGTGGCATCACCGACAGCGGCTTTTTTGCATAGATCAATCAAGTGCAGCACTTCTTTAGGTAAGGCGTTACCTATACCGGTAATTGCCCCACGTGCACCGCAGTTAACAAAACCATGATAAACCGTGGTGTCGACCCCGACCATTAGCGATACCTGGTCATCCTGGTTGGTGATGTTTTCAGCCGCGTAGGTGAGATCTTTTGCACCGCCAAATTCTTTGAAACCTATCAGATTAGAGTGCTGCTCGCGCAACTCGAAAAACAGCTCGGCGCGGGTGGCAAAGCCGTAATAGGGGCTGTTGTAAATAACAGACGGAGTGAGGGGGGCGGCTTTCAGAATGGCTTTAAAGTGCGCCTTCTGAGCGGCGATGGATGTGCCACGTGACAGCACGCGTGGAATCACCATTAATCCTTGTGCGCCTACTTTTGCAGCGTGTGCCGCGTGAGATACTGCGCTTTGGGTATTAATAGCGCCAGTGCCTACGATCACCGGAACACCACCCTCTACTAATCGAGCCACACCCTCCTGACGCTGGGCATCAGTCAACAGCGGCCAATCACCCATTGAACCACAATAGACGACTCCAGACATGCCCGCTGAGATAAGCTCTTGACCTACACGCACCAGTGCGTCGAAGTCAGGGGTTCCTGACACATCGCAAGGGGTCATTAGTGCTGGAATGCAGCCGTCATAAATTGTTGTATCCATTGCATCACTCCTTATAGTGATTAACGCACTTTCGACAGAAAAGTGCTGGTATGTACTGATTTAGGGTTTTTGAATAGTTGTTCGGGTGGGCCTATTTCTTCCATGATGCCCTGATGAAAAAAGGCCACGCGATCGGAAACATCGCGAGCAAATCCCATCTCATGAGTAACACAAATCATGGTCATGCCCTCCGAGGCCAGCATGCGCATGGTGTCCAAAACTTCGCCAACCAGTTCTGGATCAAGGGCCGAGGTGGCTTCATCGAACAGCATGACTTCGGGTTCCATTGCCAAGGCTCTGGCAATGGCTAAACGCTGTTGTTGACCACCCGATAGTGCGGATGGATAACTATTAATTTTATCTGCCAGCCCAACGTGTTTAAGCTGCTCTGTGGCTTGCTTGATCGCTTCAGCTTTACGCTTTCCTTTAACGATGCGAGGCGCCAGGGCGACATTTTCCAGGGCGGTGAGGTGGGGAAAACTATTCCATTGCTGGAACACCATACCCAGTTTTTGCCGCAGCTTATTCAGATCTGTTTTGGCGTTATGCACCTCAACGCCATCAATTCTAATTTGACCTTGATGGATGCTCTCCAGGCCATTAATACAATAGAGGAGCGTCGATTTTCCCGATCCTGAGGCGCCAATGACGGAAAGCACTTCACCCCGTTGTACCGTCAGGTCAATCCCTTTGAGAACCTCTAGCTCTCCATATTTCTTATGTAAATTGGTAATTTCGATCATTGTTACCACCGTTTTTCAAGCATTGTGGCCGCTTTGGCAATGGGATAAGACAAGGCAAAATAGAAGGCACAGGCTATTCCCAAAATAATGAGCGGTTCTTGAGTACGCGTAATAAGGATTTGCGATGCACGTAGCAGTTCGACATAGCCGAGCACGGATACCAGCGCTGAGTCTTTCAGTACACTTAACGCCACCCCTACCCAAGCAGGAAAAACCGCACGCAGCCCAACAGGCCAGACGATGTAGCGCATATCCTGCCAATAGGACATGCCGAGGCTTCGCGCGGCTTGGCGCAAATTGCTGCCAACAGACTCTATGCCAGATCTAACCACGTTAGACACTAGTGCCAGGGTATAGACTGAAAGTACGATGGTCCCAGCACTGAATGGGTCCAGCGGTATGCCGATTATCGGAAAAAAGTTATAGAAAAGTACCAATTGAATTATCAATGGGACAGAGCGAAATATGTCCAGGAAAGCCCCAAGTGTCATGGAACCCAGTCGTCCACTGACGGAAAGCAACCAGCCGAAGATAATGCCAAACAGCGTACCAAATCCGATGGCCAGAGCCGATATCCATAGTGTCTTGCCTGCGGCTTCAGCCAGAAACCAAAAGTCATTGGGACGTAATGCCGAAAACATTTCCATCAGACGCCTCCTTGCCCACGAAAGATACGCCAGGCGACCAGTCGTGACAGGGCTAAAATGAGCTTGACGATGATGAAGTAAATCAGCGCGACAACGGCAAAGTATTCAAAGATACGATAGGTTCTGGAGGCAAAGTACTGTGCCGATCCAGCCAGCTCCTGATAACCGACCAACATACCCAATGAGCTCATCAATACTGCCCAGACAATTTGATTGGTCAGCGGGTGCCAGACATTGCGCAGCACTTGGGGAAAAAGAACGTAGTAGTAAGCTTTGGGTGCACTCATACCCAGGCTGCGGGCGGCGCGAAACTGTGTTTCGGGTATGGCTTGCAACCCTCCTCTGAAATTTTCGGCCAGGTAGCCAGCGCAGTTAAATGTCAGCGCTGTCAGTACAATCATGAAGGGTGACAGGTGGATACCCAAGGCGCCCAATCCAAATCCGAAGAAAAACAGTTGCAGCAGTACCGGGGTATTTCTGGCCAGCTCTATCCAACTGGATGCAAGCCATTTGAGTGGACGAAGCTTGCCCGTCACGTTCATTTTAATAACCGCGAGCAATAGCCCCAGTAGAATACCAAGAATGATTGCTAGAACAGCAACCTGAATGGTATCAAGCGCCGCGAACAGCAAGTCGGGTAGTCGTCTCAGTACGGGTTGCCAATGAAAATTGTAATCCATGATGAGGTCCTGTTTTCTCAAAGAAGGCGCTAGCCTGGAAAGACGTATCGCCCAAGCGCTAGGTCTTTCCAGACGATTGAACGCCTTAGTAGTACACGCCGGGAATAGTCAGATCGGGGGCTTCACTGCCAACAAACTCTTCCCAAAGTGCTTGATAACGGCCCGTACGTACTTGCTGATGAATAAACAGGTTGAGATAGTTCAGCCAGGATATATCCTTACGTGGCGCGGCCATGGACACATAGTCAGCGGTAAAGGGCAAAATCGGGCCCAATTCAATATTGCTGTACTGTTGAGAAATAGGCCCAGCCACAATATTACCGGTCATCCCTGCCGCTACCTTGCCTTGCTGTACAGCCAGGAAAACCTCGTTTTCAGATTGATAACCCTGATATTTCCAATCAGAACCCCATTCCTCTTTATAGGCTTCATACCACTGCTCTTGCACTGTTCCCAGGCCGGCTGCAACCGCTTTACCACGCAGGTCTTCAAAGGTTTCTATACCACTGTCTTTATGAATGATGGCTTGTGAGACAAATACGGCATAGGGGATGGTAAAACCAACGGTTTGAGCTCGTTCAAGTGAGTCAGATGTTGAACCAATGACTACATCAGCACGGTTGGTCACAATCAAAGGAAGTCGTTCTGACCAAGTGGCCGGTATCAGTTCTACTTCGACATTCAGTGAAGCTGCCAGATCTTTGCAGTACTCCACATCAAATCCGGCGGGTTCATTATTCTCGTTCCAGAAGCCAATAGGCGGGAAATCCAGAACCACGGCACATCGTAGCGTGCCTCGATTAACCACCTCATCCAGCGTATCAGCTGTCGCTAAGCTGCTAGCGGTAATTGTCAGTGCTGCACAGGCAGCCAGGAGTTTTTTAAGCATGGTTTTGTCCTCGTTTTGTTGTTGTATATCGCTTAGTGAAATCGGCGCTCTTGGGACACTTGTCGACATGATATATACTTGAACGCAAATAAGTCAACATGTCGGCAACGTGTCGACATGTTAAAGTTATCTTACTACAATGAATTCATGTTGAATTTGGGGAGATGTGCTATGGAGTTGTTAGGTAACTCTTTGATTGGCAATGAAACAGTTTCAGGGCAAGGTCGAATTATCCGTGGGGTAAATCCAGCTACCGGTGAGGCTTTACTTCCCGACTATGCGGATATCAGCCTGGATGAGATGGACAAAGCCTGTTGCTTGGCTGCGGAGGCATTTGATCCTTACCGGCAAGTAAGTCGCCAGGCGCGTGCCACTTTTCTGGAATGTATCGCTGAACAGATCGAAGCGCTGGGGTCTGCATTGATTGAACGGGCAAAGCTCGAAACAGGTTTGCCAGCGCCTCGTCTGGAAGGTGAGCGTGCCAGAACCTGCGCTCAATTACGCTTGTTTGCTTCGGTGGTCCGTTCAGGCGGCGGGCAGGATCTACGTATCGACACAGCACTGCCCGAACGGTCTCCGTTACCTCGATCTGATCTTCGAATGCGCCAGATAGGCCTTGGGCCTGTGGCTGTGTTTGGCGCCAGTAATTTTCCCTTGGCGTTTAGTGTGGCAGGTGGGGACACAGCGTCTGCATTGGCAGCCGGTTGTCCTGTCATCGTCAAGGCTCATCCTTCGCATCCTGGCACATCCGAGTTGGTTGGACGGGCTATTCAACAGGCTGTGGTAATTTGCGCTATGCCTGAGGGGGTATTCTCATTGCTGTTCGCCTCGTCAAATGAGCTGGGACAGGCGTTGGTGACCCATGCAAAAATTCAGGCGGTGGGTTTTACCGGTTCGCGACAGGGCGGGCTGGCGTTGCTATCTGCAGCACAAGCAAGGCCGCAACCCATCCCTGTGTATGCCGAAATGAGTAGTATTAATCCAGTGCTGTTACTGCCAAATGCACTACAGCAGCATGCAGAGCGTTTAGCGGATGGATTTGTATCCTCCTTAACACTTGGGGCAGGGCAGTTCTGTACCAACCCAGGCTTGATTCTGGCGATTAAGGGGGAGGCATTAAACCAGTTTGCAACCTTGGTGAGGAAAAAAGTGGCCACTACTGAAGCGCAGACGATGTTGAGTCCTGCAATCTACAATGCTTATCGAGATGGCCTCACCACGTTAGATACTGTTGCGGATAGATTGGCTGTGGGGCTTGGCAGTGAGGCGCCTAATCGATGCCAGGTTGTGGTGTATAGGGTTACGGCAAGCCGGTATATGCAGACACCGGCCTTGCATGCCGAGGTGTTTGGGGCCGTGTCGCTAATTGTTGAATGTGATGGTGTGGATGAGATGCAGGCGATTATTGAGCAGGCGGAAGGGCAACTTACACTGACGCTGCATGCTGAAGAGCAGGACCATCCATCTGTACAGGCATTGCTGCCGACACTTGAGCGACGTGCAGGTCGTCTGTTGTTGAATGGATGGCCTACAGGGGTTGAAGTCTGCCATGCGATGGTACATGGTGGGCCTTATCCCTCTACCTCTGATTTGCGCAGTACATCGGTTGGCAGTGCCGCTATTCAGCGGTTTTTACGACCCGTGTGTTATCAGGACTTTGCTGATTCACTGTTGCCGAGTGAATTACAACAGGATAACCCCGATATGATCAGACGCCTGGTCAATGGAGAGTGGCAGTAAAGAGCGGCAGTAAAGAGTGACTGAAGGCATCTGGCGATGCCTTCAGTCGCCGCTTGGCACTAAAATTTTGTTGTGAGTTGGCTGGGTAACCATGTTGCTACAAGTGGGAAGGCCGCTACGATAAATAATACAATAAACTGTATGATCACAAAGGGTATCACACCTCTACACATTTGCCCGTAGGTCATATCTTTTGGCGCAATCGATTTTAAATAAAAGATTGAGGGTGCCATAGGCGGCGTTAGATAAGAGGTTTGGATGACAACCATCATCATAATAGCAAACCATACAGGATCAATGCCAAAGCTTCGTACAATAGGCATAAATATGGGCACACATATCAATACAATTGATATTATGAGGACACACGATATTTAAGAGGCTGCTGCACGATATTTGTGGGAGTAGATAGGAATTCACTGGAATTCATGAGTGTGAAAATGTAAAAGCTTTGACACTTTGAAAAGGCTAAATTTGGATGCCCTTGCAAGCGAAAAAAAGGGTTGGTCGTCAGGCCGTCCAACCCACCTGAAGGTTCTTTGGGCGCTCTTCCTGAAGCTATAGACCTTCAAGGTAACTGATTCTAAGGTTTACCCCGCCGATTCAGTTCTATGTCGATCAACCGGAGTTGATTTAGACAGTCACTAATTATAGCCCCTTCGCGCTACCTTGTCTTGGTCACAAAATAGAGGGGCAAACCTACCACTGCAATAATGCCGCCAAAAAATAGCCAGGCTGCTGGCTGTGTGTCTGTACTGCCAAAGTTACCGCTCAGCAGTGTTCCCATCATTTCAAGCGCTAAATAAATAAGACCCAGCATGCCCAAGAGGAAGCAGGCATTGGGAATATTGAAAATAACTCGTGCCTGGGCTTGACGCAGAAGGGCTTTAAAATGCTTTCGTTGTTGCTTGAGCTGATCAACATCCATATCGCCAAAACCGCCACGACCATGATTATGAATGTCACCAGCTGCCACTTGGCCTACCGATCCATTGAAAACTTGATCTGTCATTGGCGCCTCATTTGTCCTTTTTGCTGTAGTTGTGGATGTCGCCACCGCCCACTTGGCCTACTTCCGCATTGAAGTTTTGGTTGACTGATCTATCAACCTCACTATCACTGAGCCCGTATTTATCTTTTATGCTGGCAATTCCTGATTGAAGTCCTTTCTTTGTTGTATCGCGCACATCTTGCGAGAAATTCTCATCAGGTGAATTTTCAATAGTATCTATTACGGTTTGATTGATAGAGACAATCAACCACCCTATAGACTTTCTGATGCTCTCAGACCTGCCTGGCCCGTTAGGCAGGTGGCAGACCTGGTTATACACCGATGAAAAAGCATCAATCGCTGGGGCGGATTGAGGGCTTCGGAAATAAGCTTTTAATCTAGTCCTGAGTGCCTGAATAACCTCTTCCTTTAAGTCATCATCAATTTCACCATTTGTATTCTTATCAGCCTTTCCAAGCAGAACGTAGTCTAGTGAAAAGCCTTTATCTTCCGCATAAACACAAATTTTTTCAAAGGGAATTGTTCCCCTTTTCCTTGAGTTAGCTATTGCCTGAGGAGTAACGCCTAGCTCTTTGGCAAGCGCTGCATCATTTTTTGCATTAGTGAGTCCGCAGAGGCGGTCGAAAATTTCATCAATATCCATTTCTTTCAGTTGACCTTTATAAACCTATAGTTTATCTTATAAACCGTGTGTTGATTAATTCATTAGATTAATAGAAGGAATATACCATGAATCATTGCGATACGGAGCCTAGCTCAGATCTTTATAACCGTGTTAGAGCTGGATTTATTCTGCAAGGATCTAACCTAAGCACATGGTGTAAGGAAAACGATGTGCATCCAACCAATGCTAAAGCCTGCCTAATTGGCATGTGGGGTGGACCTAAAGGAAAGGAGCTTCGCGACCGCATATTGAAAGATGCAAAGATACCCGCTGCTTTAAGCAGCCAGAGCGTAGCCTGAGGAGGTCTCATGGAACACTTAGGGCCAGGAAAGAAACTATACCTTGATGTTCGCGTCGCATTTGTTGCAGCTGAAACAACATTGAATGCTTGGTGCAACAGAAACGATATTAATCCAGCTAATGCTCGCCAGTGCCTTATAGGTAGCTGGGACGGTCCAAAAGCACGGCTATTAAGATCACGTATCATTAATGAATCTGGCATGGCGTCACTCTCTTCAATTGATTCTGTAACTCACTCTAGCGCTAAACAGCCTGTCACCACAGGGGCAGTCGAGTTCTTTTATTGGGGCTGCTAAGGCAGGAGGTATTTCAAATGGCACGTCGAAATTGGAAAAGGGTCAGCCCCTGCTCATTGCGCCAGTCGATGGAGCTGAGCATGGAGTTTGCTCGTGAAAAGCATAATCGTTCGGTGGATAGGATCGCCGATCTGATGGGGCTGGCTAACAAATGGGTGCTCTACAAATGGCTTGAAAGTGGCCGTATGCCAGCAATCCTGATTCGTCCATTCGAGGCGGCTTGCGGTATTGACCTGGTAACGCGCTACATCGGCCACTCTGCTAACAAGATGCTGATCGACATTCCTACTGGAAAGCGCGTGACCTCTACCGATTTGAACGAGCTGCAAGCCTCATTTGCTGGAGCGGTGAGCCTGCTTGTTGCCTTCTACGAACGTCAGGACAGTGCCAATGAAGCCCTTGCGGCCCTGACTGGCCTACTGGAGGACGTGGCCTGGCACCGCAAAAACCTTGAGGAGCACATGCAACCTAGCCTGGAACTGGAGGTTACGTCATGAACTATCAAATCACACCCACTGAGCAGGCGTTAAACGATGTGAGCTATGAGATCGGGGCGATCTACGAGACCAACGGGCACTGGTTCGCTGGCCTGGCACGGCTGGTGGAAGAGACAGGAAAAACAGTCGATGAGCTGACAGTAGGCGAGCTGCGAAGCCTGATACACAAGCGCCGCGATACTTATAACCGCATCTACGCGGGCATTGATGGACAGGAGGCAGCACCATGCCAAATGTAGCGCCATTTCGTGCAAAGAAGGCCCAGGCTATCAAGGCAGTTCAAGCGGCTATCGAGGGGCTGTCCATAGTCGATGTTGTGGAAATTTTGACACACCAGCTCACTGATATTGTGAAAGGTGCCGAGGGTGTGGTCGATGACCCTCACCAAATGCCATCAGTTCTAGCCTACCGTGGCCGTGTATCCAATATCGAGATGGACCCTGATCTTGAGGCGTTCATCCTTGAACAGCGGGGAATGAAAACCCTGGAGCAGTTAAGAATGCAGTGTGTAGAGCAGTTTGGAGATGAGCGTGCGCCAAGTCGTTCAGCACTCCAGCGCTATGTGCATAGCAAGCAATACAGAAGCAGGAGGTGGGCGAAATGACAACAGATGCAAGCGGCAGACACCGCGTAATTGATGTGATGAACACCATTCTGACGATCGGTGTTGACGGTATCACCATGGAAGAGATCGCTGATGCTCTGGGCGTTAAGTACCAGCCTGTTCGCAGAGCTTTGGAAGCCCTTGAACAGCATGGTTGGGTGCAGCCCTACCGCCGCAAAGGGAGCAATCAGATTCTTTGGATGCCTGGAAAATGGCTCATTCGTGTGGCCTTCCAATACAAGCAGCAACAGCTGACCAAGCAGCAAACGCTGAAGGATGAGTTTCACCGTGTCACTGGGGAGGTGTTAGACAATGGCCGCTGAGCAGAAAGACAAGGTGCTTGTGCTTGAGGTGCTGGATGCCATGCGTGCCTTGGGCTTTGAGCCTCGCAGCATCAAGGATGTTGCTGAGCACTTAGACCTGGATTATCAGGCAGTACGCCGTGCGATGTTGGTGCTAGAGTCCTATCAGTGGGTCGTCAAAGGGGGCGCACCAGGGAAAAGCCTTTGGGCTGTATCAGCCAAAGCATTGGATTTCAGCATTCAGTACAAGCGCCATGCGCTGAACCGAGTGCATCAGATGGAGCGGGAATACTTTAATTTAACAGGTGAGGTACTGCGTGATGAAAAAGATTGAGTTAGATGTGAATGACGATATGCCGGTCCCTAATATTTACCTTCTTCATCAAGGGGAGCGATTGCTGCGACTGAAGCCATACCCTTCGATGCTTGAAAAAATTCAGTTGAGCCACGAGCAAGTTTTTGCCTTAACCCTGGCAGCTGGAGCCAAGCAATCGTATGGCCCTCTTAAAGGGGAGGCGCTGGAGAATCACTTAGAGGCTCTGGGCTACTTCGAGAATGCGGGGATTGATCAGCTGAAATGGTCAGACATAGCGAAAATTGAGCCGCCAGAAGTACGTGAATTTATTGACCAGCTAATAAAATCGAATGGAGAGTGACATGAAGAGTAGAAACGAAAAAAGCTTGATGACCTCTGTTGATGCGCAGTTGCTACAGCATAAGCATCAGGTTGAAAAGAACAGCCTTGAGGTTGAAGCTGAAATGCTAATGACTAAGCTGAATAGTCGTTTTGTAATTGACCCTGAGGTACACCTTGCTTTGGCGCTTTCTCATGAGCTTCACGGCAGGCTCAAATTTATACGTGGAATGGGTAAATTTCTTCGCGCCAGCGAAATAAAAGCAGCCAAAGAAATCAAGGAAAGCAAGCTATATCGGCATATTCTTGTTACAGATGAGTTTGGAATTACGCGCGAGGCGAACAGTTTTGCCGACTACTGTAAGTATGGTTTGGGCTGTTCTGTAACTACCATGTATGAAGCTATACAAGATTTTGATCTCTTTGGTGAGGCGCTCGATGGCCTCAGACAAATGGGCGTTGATCGCAATCAGCTGCGACTTTTACGCAAGTCACCTGAAGGCTTGATCCTTGAAGTCAAAGAAGCCGCTGAGAAAGAAGATAAGACGGCTTTGCTAGAGCTTATCGACGACATAGCAGCCCGTCATGCCAAAGAAAAAGAGCAGCTTGCCGAGGAAAAGAAATCGCTTGCGGATCAGGTGCACAACCTTGAAGCGGATCGCCAAGTGGATCAGCGCCTACTGGAGGATAAGGAACGTAAGATCAATGAGCTGGAGCGTGAGCTGCGCCGTGATCTAACACCTGATCAGGCCTCACAGAAGCGTGCTGAGCGTGATGAGCTGCTGAAGGCAAACCTCCTGGATAAGTCGCTGTCCAGCATTTCCACGCTCAATGAGCTGGCAGGTGTTGTCGAGAGGGTCATGGAACTGGATGACGCTGGAGAGCACCTTGAAGAAACGCTGTACGCTGAGTTGCGCGGGGTCTTCCGGCACGCATTACTCCTGGGGCGTCAGTACGACCTTCTGCCTGAGCAGCTGTTAGGCCTTCCCGTTGCAGACCTTTCCACTTTTGACAGGGTGTTAGAAGGAGAAGTGATGTGATGCAACTGGAAGCCCACACCATGCAGTACCTGCTGAGTGTCGGCGCACAGCTGGAAACAGCTGGGCACGGCCAGCGCGGTGAGCTGATCAGCCAAGCGGCCAGTGCGCTCAACTACTCAGAACACTGGATCAGGGATCGCTTGAAAGACCTCGGTTTTAGTAAGTCGCGCAAGGAGCGCTGTGACCGTGGGCAGTCAAGCGTGAATCGTGATGAGTGTATTCAGATCAGCAATCTGATCATGCAGGCCAGCCGTGACAACGGCAAGCAGCTGATGAGCCTGAAGCAGGCGATTCAGATTGCCAGCGCCAACGGACTGATTGGTGCGGGTGTATCTGAAAGCACCGTTTCACGGGAGATGCGTCGGCACCGCGTCCATCCAGAGCAGATGAACAAACCCAAGCCTCATAAGCAGGTGCGTAGTCTGCACCCTAATCATGTCTGGCAGTTCGATGTGTCGGTGTGCGTACTCTACTACCTGCCGAAGTCGGAAGGCTTGAAGGTGATGCCACGTGATGAGTTCTACAAGAACAAGCTGGAGAACGTCTACCGCATCAAGAATGATCGCGTGTTGCGTTACCTGATAACCGATCACTACAGCAGCGCCTTCTATGTCGAGTACTTCAACACCCCTGGTGAGAACTCAGAGACGCTGGTTCAGTTCCTGCTGAATGCCTTCAGTCAGCGTGATGATGACCCTGTTCAGGGCGTTCCGTTTATGCTGGTCTGGGATGCTGGCACGGCTAACCAGTCGCACCTGGTTAAAGGGATGTTGGACCGCCTTCAGGTCAAGCATCACGCTCATGAAGTTGGTTCACCCCGCGCCAAAGGTCAGGTTGAGCGCACACACAACCTGGTGGAGTGTGAGTTTGAAAGCCGCCTATCTATGCGCCGCATTGACACCATTGAAGAGCTGAACGAGAAGGCTCAGCAGTGGGCGCAAATGTATAACGGCACGCAGTTGCACCGCCGCCATGGGCATACACGTTATGGCATGTGGCAGACCATCCGTACTGAGCAGCTGCGGATCTGCCCGCCTCGTGAGCTTTGCCTGTCCCTCTTGCAGAAGGCCCGTCCGGTCAGTCGTATTGTGGCTGGTGATCTAACGATCTCCTACGCAATTGCTGGCATTGGATCACATACCTATTCAGTACGCTGCATCCCTGATGTGTGCATCGGCGACAAGGTCCAGGTGACTTACAACCCTTACCAGGCACCGAATGTCACAGTGATCCATGAGAACCTGGACGGCCAAAAAATTCACTATGAGTTAGAGCCGATTGAGCGTGATGCTGCCGGATTTGAAGTGGATGCGCCAGTCTTTGGGCAGAACTATGCAGCGGTACGTGATACGCCAGTGGATGAGCTTAGAAAGCAGATGAACCGTGAAGCTTATGGCGTTGAAACAGATCAGGCTGTTAAAGAAGCCCGCAAGGCCCGTAAACCCGCCTTTGATGGTCAGGTAGATCCCTTTGCTGATGTTAATGCCGCTGTGGTGCCTGCCTTTATGCGGCGCAAGGGCCAAGCATTGGGGGTGCTTCAACCCACAAGAGCCCTAGAGATCAGGCTCCCCTACGTGAAGGCTGTCCCGATGATTCGCGACACAATTGGCCTTTTGCCAGGGAGTGAAGAGTTTAAACAGCTGACCCGTGAATTTAAGCGGCGCTTTCCAGACGGTATGCCTGAAGAGTGTTTGATGGAGTTTACTGGGGAGATGGTTCAGCTGTTTGGAATGACTGATGAGCCCATCAGTGCAGAGGTTGGTAAGTGACACCAGGGGGTGCCACTTACCTGCCGGAGACCGCCATCTACCGGCCCCTTGAACTAACACACAAGGAAATTGAAATGCTAACACAAGAAACGCTAAAACACTTCCACCTTTTTCGTGATCCTTTCAGTGATGATGTACGCAGCCCTGAGGATGTGTACATGACCCAAGAGTACCGCTACGTGCTGGGCTCTATGCGCCAAGCTGCCCAAGCACAAGGCATTGTTGCTGTTGTGGCAGATTCCGGTGCAGGTAAAACCACCATGCGGCGGCTGCTGATGGATGAGTTGCGCCGTGATGGGAAGGTCTCTGTGATCATGCCGACCATTATTGATAAATCCCGCGTCACAGCGGCTGGGCTGTGTGAAGCGATTATTGCTGATGTCAGTGATGAGACACCCAAGCGGTCTATGGAAGCTAAGGCGCGACAGGTTGAGCGCTTGCTGCGTGATGCCTCACGCTCTGGTCAGAAGCACGTCATGGTGATAGAAGAGGCACATGACCTGACCATTCCTACCCTGCGCTACCTGAAGCGCTTTTGGGAGCTTGAGGACGGCTTTACCAAGCTGCTGGGCATTGTCCTGATCGGCCAGACCGAGCTGGGCCTGAAGCTCCAGGAGCACCGTAACAGCCAGGCACGTGAGCTGATCCGTCGTTGCATTACCGTTGACCTGCGGTCATTGGATGCTGACCTGGAAAGTTACCTGAAGCACAAGTTCAAGCGTGTGGGGGCTGATGTGAATGCGCTGATGGAGCCTGGTGCTTTTGATGAGATACGGCTGCGCTTGAGACGGAAAGATAACGGGCAAGTGGTCAGTGACCTCTACCCGCTGGCAATCAACAACCTGGTCACAAAGGCGTTCAACGTGGCAGCAGGTTTTGGCGATGATCGCGTGTCTGGCGAGATCATTAAACACCTTTGAGACCCGCCGCATTTTTGAGGCTTCAGACATGGGAAGAGCAACGATGAGTAAAGTGCACACAGATATGGAAACCGAAATGACTAATCTGGTCTGGGCGGCCAGCAAATCAGCACACGCTGTTGAAGCAGTGACAAATATGATGAGTGAGTACAAAGAGGCACGTACTCCAAGCGCTGATGTGGACGATCATTTAGAGCTGGGCCTGTGGTTATGTCAGGAACTGGCAAATCATCAGCGCACTCTTTTAGAGCGGATTGAAGTCAGCCTAAAATCTGCCAGCTGGCCCAAAGGCTCTGTAAGGCCGCTAGAGGGCATTTCAGCTTTAAGTGAGTCAATGTGTGCTCAAAGGTGATTTATTGAATCTAACGGGGGGTTAACGCGGTTTATTTAGGTTCAGGAAGGCAGTCGGCGTCACAGATTTAATTTTCAGGTATGCAGATATAAAAAAAGCCTCGGTATTGAAAGATACACGAGGCTTTTTGCATTTGACCGGCTCTCGAAGGGGCTCTACCGCATTCACACAGTTACATCATAGAAGTGCCCCTCCATTAATCCTATTAACACGCGTTAAACAGGAATCTGCATGTCTAGTGTTTAACTTCGGTTAAATAACTTTGGTGCTGGAGATACTCATGTCAGAAGAATCAATTCTATCCCTGTTAGAAGGTGATGTGAAAGACATTCTAATGGATCAAGATAACTGGCCTAAAAGTATAAGGCGCTTATTCGAGATAGTGGATTCAGTACTTATTGACCGCCCCGATCTCAAAATGTATGCACGTCCTGCCCTCTACCTACTTTCATCTAAGCAAGGTTGCTTTAGCCACTGTCTTCCTAGTGTGACTAATGAAAAAAGCTTTTTTAAGCAAAAGCGCTGGTATGACTTGTATTTAGTTGATCAGGACTTAGCGCTAAAACAAAGGCATCTATACGGAATCAACACCGGTTCAATTGATCAGGTGTTGCATTTTATGCAGGAAGCACATGATCCGGCTGAGGAAAAAAGCTATCAGCAAAAGTGGCCCAAACACACCATCCGGCTCATGACTGAATTAGGTGAGATTATCAAGCCGCTCAACCTGTCAGAATCTGACAAGTATCTATTCATCGAAGCACTACTCCATGGAAAGATTAATTCAAGCCTGAAGAATGTTTACTACCTTCCTAGATGCAGCTCAATTGACGTGCGAATACTCGCACTCAATGTGATGAAGTTCATGCGCAATGGTAATCCAGATGCTGCCGCAAGGCATTTCAATATCAGCTTGGTCCATGTTTATCGAATTTGCAGAGAGGAGAGAAAACGACAAAAAGAAGCCCGTGACAAGCAAGAAGCCAGCTCAAACTATGACGGCTACATCGCAAAGCAAACCAATTTCAAACACCCCTTAAAACCACTCACCCAAGGAAAAAACCATGACTAACACTATCACCCCAGAAGAACGAAAAGTTGCCTACCGTTTCGGAATGACTGAACAGCAGTACTTGGAGAAGCGAGCAAAGTATGCAGCATCACAAGGCAAAACATTTGAATCCCTGGCATCACTTTCAGCTCAAGAGCTAAATGTGATGAATGCCATGGGTGTGGAAGCCGATGCCTTCCACTCCAACAAATTGGCTATTTTGGCTGAAAAAGTCATCAATCAACTTTAATCATTGACCGTATTTAAGGAGCTCACCACATGACCATTTTAGAAGCAGTTCAAGCCTTTGTTGATGCGCGTGCTGCATTACAAGCAGCAGAGGATGAAAACAACAATATGCGCACGGTATTACTGCCGAATGCGCTTAATTCATTGAGCGTTGCGCAAGGCAGTAAGCAGATGGCTACGTCCCAGCTTCGTGCAGCAGTTACACCAGAGGAAGTTCTAACGGCGAGAGCTGCATTAAACTCAGCAGAACAGTCTGAAAAAGACTTAATTCAGTTGAAGGACAATTTGGAATCACGCCTAGCTAACTTCCAAACAAAGCGTAACCTACTCAATACCTCAAGGGAAGCTGCCTTAAGGGAAGTATGGCGAATTAAGCGTGAAGAGCTTAAGGCGCAGTTTGAAATACCTGAAGCAGTTTTCCTCCAAATGGAAATGTTGCTTGCAGCATTAGACGGTGAAAAAGAAGGTTGGGGTGGTCGATTATTTAGACAGCCAGTAGAAGAAAAGTACGGGAGAGCGATGGCCTATGAGCGAAGTGAAGAGCTTCGAGAGTCGATGCTGAATGAACTAATCGCACAATTGCCATAACGAGCCGTTGATGGGCTAACGCCAGTATGCCCATCAACCCCTTTCACGAGGCCACTACCATGACACGAACATCCACCCTCGCGGAAATAATGACTGCCCTTCGAAGCACGCCAAAGCATAAAGACTCAGGTATTACAGCCATCAATATGCAGGGCGGTAAGGTCCAAAACGGGTGGCAACGTTTATTGCCTGATGGTCATTTTAAAGCCGTTGATGGACGCCCATTTGATACGCTCTCAGGGTATTGGTATTTGGATGAAGCAGCAGCAAAACAGATCATTGCAAAGGTCCACCAGACACAAACTGAACTCGTGATTGATTATGAGCACCAAACGCTACTGAGTCAGCAGAATGGGCACCCGGCTCCAGCTGCTGGATGGTTTAAAGATATCGAGTGGCGTGAGGGATCTGGACTGTGGGTTAAGCCGCACTGGACAAAGCGCGCCCTGGAGTTTTTGGCCTCAGGCGAGTATCGATACCTTTCTGCGGTATTTCCTTATGACAAAAATAGCGGTAGTCCATCGGCCCTTCACAGTGCGGCGTTAGTCAATCGTCCAGGTTTAGATGGTGTTACAGAAATTACCGCCCTTAGTGCCAATTTAACGCCTCAATTGTCACAGCCTGCTAAAGCACCAACTCCTTATCCCTTGGTGTCACTATCTGCTAAGGAAAAAAGCGCATGTTATGCCGCAAATCACTCTACTAATGCCTATTTGTCTAAACGGGATCTTTACTGCATGAAACGCGGCAGCAACTGGGCACAGCTAACCGCCTTGACGCCAGACGACATGAATATGATCAGATATTTAGGACAAGATGCTGCCAGTTTTCAACTAGCGAAGATTCAGCTGCTAGCTGAGGAAGTACTGAGGTCATGATGGTGATGTGTAGCGTAGTCGCTCCACCAGTACGCCACCTGCCAAGTCATTGGATAGCCCTTGGAGGCCTTCCTCAGCATGGATTACACACCACACATTCAATTTTAGCTGAATCCCTCAGCGCCAACAACGGATACCAGTATGAGCCAGCGTAACTTAGCCGTTAGACTTTTAATAACAGCCAAAGATGAAGCCTCCGGAGTGTTGGGGGGGCTGCGTCGTAATGCCGGTAAAGTAGCGGCTGCGATCGCGGGTTATTTTGGCATCAAGATGTTTTCTGGAGCGATTCGTTCAGCCGCAGAATTTCAGGAACAGATGTCTACTGTAGGTGCAGTAACAGGTGCAACTACTGAAGAGATGGATCTATTGCGCAAAGCTGCTGATGAGGCTGGATCTAATACTCGTTATACAGCCACTCAAGCTGGCCAAGCCTTGGAGCAGCTTGCGCGTGCAGGCTTGAATGCGCGTCAATCAGTTGAAACTTTACCCTCTGTTTTGGCTTTAGCCCAGGGTAACGGACTTGAGTTAGGTCAAGCAGCTGGATTTATTACTCAGGCTGTGAGGGGTATGGGACTTGAGTTTGATCAAGCTGGAAGAGTGGCCGATGTTCTAGCAAAAGGTGCCGCTAGCGCAAACACCACCGTTGAAGGCTTGGGCAATGCTCTTTCATATGCAGCTCCAACGGCAAGCGCTCTTGGACTTGAACTTGAAGATACTGTTGCGCTCATAGGTAAGCTGGCTGACGCTGGTATTGATGCCAGTCGAGCGGGTACAGCGCTTAATTCAATCCTTGCGCAGTTTAGTGACCCAGCAAGTAAGTTTCGCCAAGAGCTTGCTGGTATTGGTATCTACACTAATGATTTTAACGATGCTTTAGAGCAGTTAGCAGTAAAAGGTGATGATGGGCAAAAAGCTATTCGTGCTGTGGGTCGAGAAGCTGGCCCAGCGTTACAGGCTATTTTGTCACAAGGTATTGGTTCATTAAAAGAATTGAGGGCAGCACTAAAAGATGCTGAAGGGTCGGCGGCATTGGCTGCTGCGATCATGGATAGCAATCTAAACGGAGCGTTAAGGGGCTTAAGCAGTGCTTGGGAGTCCGTAAAACTAACGCTAGTAAAACCATTATTAGATCCTATAGCTGAGCAAGTAAACAGGCTTTCATCACGGCTGCGCAGCTTTGTGAGCGAAGGGGTTGTTCAGCGTGCTGGTGAGATACTGGCAACCGTATTCACATCAGCACAGACAAGCTTCAATAACTTTCTGGATGACTTTGACCTTGATCAGGTTGTGCAACAGCTAAAAGGTTGGCTGGATCAGACAAAAGAATCGGTGGATGTCTGGGTTGAACGGATGCAGACCGCCTCGATATACGGAAAAATCACATTTCTGTCTCTTGCTACAGGAGTTCAAACCTTACAAGGAGCGTTTCATGGTTTTGCCGGTGCTGTTGCTCAAGTTATTGCTGGGGTTATTGAACGCTTTGGGGATGCCTTTGGTTTGTTCAGTCGTTTCTCCAGTACTGCCAGAGAGATATCTGAAGATGCAGACAACCTTGCTAGAAGCTTCAGGAAGTCAGCAGAAGAGAACTATCAGAAAGCTGCTGAGGCTATTGATAAAGCAACCGACTCTGGTCGTGAGTTGCGTGAAGCATTTGATCAGCTCTCTGAAACTCAAAAGTCTGCGTCTGAATCGATAGAAAAGCTGGTGGAATCAGAAGAAGTACTTGCTGAGAAATCAGGCCTCACCGCCGATCAGTTAGACGCATTAGGTGACTCCGCCGACTACGTAGGTGGAGAGGCACAGCAGGCAGCTACTGGTATCGATGCCGTCACCGAATCAGCCTCTAATGCAAACGATGAGCTGGAAAAAGCAGAGGTTGCAGCTGCAAAACTCGCAAGTGCCTATGACGAGCTGGGCATAACCTCTCAATCTGCCATGGATGATGCGGCTGAAAAATCCCGCCAGGCATTCGAAACCATAAAATCCAGTGGCCAAGCCACAACCCGCGAATTGAAACAGGCTTTCCAGGCCTATGCCCAGCGAGCTATCGAAGCCAATAACGGTGTAGCCAGTCATGCACTAAAAGCAGAAGCCGCACAGAACGGACTAAAGCTGACAGCCGATGAAACCGGGCGCGTGATAGTCCAGTCCATGCGTGATGCGGCCCGAGCCACCAGTGATATCAAAAATGCCGCTGATGATGCGTCAGGCGCATATCGCCGCATGGCAGCGGATGCACAGAAAGCGGGCGATGCCAAAAATCAGAGCAATGGTGGCAGTGAAAATGACGAAGGTGACAAAAAAGAACGAGTCACCAAAAGCGGTGGCACATTCCGAGCTGGCAAGTACTCCATGTCAGACCTGGAAGCATTAGATAAAGATTTGGCCCAGCGAGCTGCTGAAGCAGTGGCGGCGCTGAATATGAATCTGGCCAGCGACGGCAGCAGCACAGCCTATCGTAAAGAGCGGTATGAAACGGCGATGCGCAACATCGAGTCAGCTGCAAAAGCCGCCGAAAGACGGCAAGAAAGCCAGCGCCAGGCAGAAACCACTCCCGAACAAAAGCCAGGTATCAGTTCGCTGGACGAACTCAGCAAAGCTATGGAACAGTATTTCGCTAAAGCAACTCCTCAAGTTGAGGCCGCTGACCAAAACACTCGGCGCAAGCCAGAAGCATCAATGCCCTCCACGAGTGTTGGTCAGCCTACAAAGGTAGTGAGATTGGAGTTCATTATCCCTGGTCGAGGTACTTCATCAGGTCTATTTGGTGAGAGTGATGCCGAGAAACTTATGAGAGATCTTCACGATTTGGCGAGAATATCGAGATGATAATTAAAGATGACTACGAAGGTTTTTAATGCAGTAATAGGCTGGTAAGCGTTAGTTTTTCTTTTAATGAGTGAAATCCGGGTTTTATTATATGATATTCAACAAAATTCAAATATCGTGCGGCGGTCCTTCAAATATCGTGCGGCGCGACATGATATCCAGTCCATCACAAAGCCAATAATAAATACGATGACCAACATCACTAAGATAACCTGCCAGGTTTCATCTCCCATGAAGCTGACCAACTCTCTTACCATGGATGAGCCACCGGCTACGATAAAAATACCGGTAAACATGGTACCAGCCACTACGATAAGCATGATCATGGCGGTTATGCGGATGGTGGTATCAAGCGCATCCAGCATTTTTTTAACGCTGAACTCCCTGTAGGCAAGCATTAATAGAAAGGCGCCCCCAACACCAACAGCGGCGGCCTCTGTTGGTGAGGCTATTCCGGCCAGTAGTGATCCTAGAACTGCAATGATCAATAAGGTGGCAGGAACAAGACCTACAGTAATAATTCGAATTAGTTCAAATAGACTTTTCTTTTCACTGACCTGCAGGGTTTCTTTAACCGCTAGATTCGTATTTGATCGCTCGTAGAGGTATGAATAAATCATGATGTAGAGTATGAAAAGTCCAAGCATAATCAGCCCAGGAAACATCGCGGCAGCAAATAGTTGGCCAACAGACATTTGTGCGAGAGCAGCATAGACAATGGCAATAACGGATGGCGGAATGATCGTGCCGAGAGATCCACCTGCACAGACTGTTCCAGCAATTAACGAGTTTTTATACTTCAGGCGTTGCATGGCAGGAATGGCCATAATACCCACAACAATTTCAACGGCTCCAACCACACCTGTGGCGGCAGCAAATACCCCGCACATGGCTAGCGATGCAACCCCCACACCGCCGGGTAATCTGGCTGTTAAGGTTTGAAATGCGTGAAACAACCGCATGGCGATCCCCGCTCTTTCAAGTATGGCGCCCATCAGTATAAAAAGTGGTATTGAGGCTAGAATAAAATCTGATGAAACCTTAACTACCTGTCGGTATAGCTGCATTAGGAACATATCTTGAAATAAAATATATCCAGCCCCTGCAGCTACGAGTGTAAGACTAAATGCGACGGGTAAACCTAGCAGAATAAATCCAAATAAAAATACAAACATCAAAAAGGGTAGGATTTCCATCATTTACTCCAGATGACTTTCTTTGGTTTTATTAATGTCTAAATAACACTGGGCAACAACGGCCAGGCACTGTATGAAAAAAATAGTTAAGCCAACGGCTATCACAGTATAAAAAGGCCACATTAGCGGTGCCCAAGGACTTACCGCTTCAACTTCACCACGCTCCAAGGCCCTGATGGCTCTTTGAATGGCGACCCAGGCTAAACCGGCGATGACAGGTGAAAAAAGAAATCCGTACAAAAAAATATCAATATAGCATTTTATTTTTTGAGGAATTTTTGTAGATAAAAAATCAATCTTTACATGATCATTATTATACAGAGCATATCCAGCACCTAAAATGAAAATAGATCCATTGAGCATATAGGATATATCAAATGCCCATTTGGTAGGTGCATTAAGAAAGAATCTAACAAAAACCTCATAAAGCATGCTGATAACCAGGACAACAAGCACTGGCCGAGCTAGCCAGCCAAGAAAAATAGATAGTGCGTTGGCAAACCTTATGAATTTATGCATTGAACTACCCTCAAAAAGGCCGCTGACTTTTCAGTCAGCGGCCGCTATAGGATTCAGTCGTGAAGAAGGTAGAAAGAGTTTCTAGCCCAGCGATCCTGATAGCTCAAATAGCTTTCTAGAATAGCTGCCGTCTCGCTTTCGGTGGAGCTGTCACCTATTTTTGCATTAATCCATTCTCTGCCTGCAGCCCTTACTTGCTCTATCAGCTCAGGAGATAACTCAACCACTTTGTTGGTGTTGGCGTACTGGTCCATAGAGACAATGTCGCTATGACCGAAGTGAACCAGGCTCTCCATCGTGGTGAGTTTGGCCGCGGCTTCAACCAGTGGTTTCAACTCATTCGGGAGTTTGTTCCAAGTCTCTTCAGTAACAACGACTTCCCAAAGGAAGGTGGGTTGATGTACACCGGGAACGGCTAAGTACTCGGCGATTTCATGAAACCCTTCGCTGAGATTTGAGCCAGGTGTAGCCCACTCTACGGCATCAACACCACGACGTTGTAATAGGGTAAATATCTCTCCTGGTGGGACTACTGTGGGAGCACCATCGAAGTAACTGCCGAGAATTTCAGCCCAAGGGCCTGCTGTTCTGTATCTTAAGCCTTTCAGGTTTTCGGCTTCTTGTATTGCCGAATGACTGTGCGCAAATACTTCAGTAGTGCCCATGCCAACTACAAGGCTTTTGAGCCCCATATTTTTTAGGCGATAGTCTTGCAGCATTTCTAGGCCACCACCCTCGTAGATCCAATGTACTTTTGTTTCAGGTGCCATGCCGCCAGGAAAGCCTGCAAAAATAGCATTGACTGGATCTCTATTAATTAGGAAGGTCGGCGTGCTATGGCCTGCCTCAACGATGCCATCTTCAACAGCACTATAAATCTCGAAGGCCGGAACGACGACACCAGCGCCAAAAGGTTGGATCTCAAGCTGCCCTCCAGTAAGTAGCTCGACATTCTTTGAGAATCTGACCATGAAGTTCTCATAGAAAAATGATCCCTCTGGGACGGCTGCAGGCATACGCCACTTGATCTGTTCTGCCACTGCCGAGTTGGCCAAAACGGCTAATAAAGCCAGGCTAAATGCAATAATTTTCTTACTCATATTTCACCCCAAACTATTATGTTTTTATTTAACATTTTGTTTTTAAGGAAATTAGTTTCCAAGTGTGTAGAAACTATAATGTCTGTGCATTGCTGATGGTGCTCGTTAACTCAGATTGCTTAAGATGAGTGGTGCACATGCAGGACTGTTTTTTATTAGCAATCATGTCGACATAATATATACACGATTGTGATTAAGTCAACATGTCGGCAATGTGTCGACATGCGAGAGGTGGGGTTGTTTCAGAACTGCGCTTTCTGTAGATGTGGCGCTGCCGCACATTCCTGTACTCGAGGATAAAAAAAGGCACCTTGCGGTGCCTTTGAGGGAGTGAGCATTACTCCTGATCAAACTCTTCTTCAGCTTCCAGCCACATCACGTTGATGATGCCGAACGCGCAAGCCAGTAATACACCCAGTATCCAGGCGAAGTACCACATAATTCTGTCTCCTCAGTAGAGTGAATGGCTGTTGTCTTTAATAAAGCTGACACCGATTTTTTGCCACATGGCCCGGTAGCACCAGAAGGTGTAGGCTAAAATGATCGGTACAAAAATAATCGCCGCCCAGGCCATGACCATCAGGGTGCCTGCGCTAGAGGCGGCATCCCAGAGGGTTAAGCTAGCCGATGGCATCAGGCTGGATGGCATGACAAACGGGAACATGGATACCCCGGCTGTCAGAATGATGCCGGTAATGCCCAGTGCGCTACAGACAAAAGCCAGTGCGGGAAGACGTATAGTGGCTAGTAAGAAAGCACCGAGTACACCGGCAAAGCCCAGCAGGGGTGCCAACAAAGTGATGGGGTAGTCAGCGTAGTTACTCAACCAGGCACCTTCTACTCTAATCACCTCTTTAAGCAATGGATTAGATGCGGCATCTTTAGCTGGCATGGACAGAATTTGATAGCCTTCAATCCCCATGGCTAACCACAGGCCTGCCAGTGCAAAGCTGGCTGCACAGACAAGGGCGAAGATGCGAGCATAAAATCTGGCGCGCTGTTCAACCTGTTCTTTGGTGCGCATCTGTACCCAGACAGCACCGTGTAAACTGAGCATCGACAAGCTGACGACACCACAGAGCAGGGCATAAGGGTTTAGCAGCGCAAAGAAACTGCCATGGTAAGAGGGACGAATAAATTCGTCGTACTGAAAAGGTACACCTTGAAGCAGGTTGCCAAAGGCTACACCAAAGACCAGCGCCGGTACGGCTCCGCCTACAACCAGCGCCCAGTCCCAGGCATTACGCCAGCGCGGCTCTTCCATTTTGGAGCGGTAATCAAAGCCGACCGGGCGCAGAAACAGTGCAAACAGCACCAATAACATCGCCCAGTAAAGCCCTGAGAAAGCCGCCGCATAGACCAGTGGCCAGGCGGCAAATAGAGCACCGCCAGCGGTGATAAACCAAACCTGATTACCATCCCAGTGGGGCGCCATGGTATTAATGACCACGCGGCGCTCTTCATCAGTTTTAGCGACCAGTGGCAGGATGGCACAGCCACCCATATCAAAGCCATCAGTGACGGCGAAGCCGATCAGTAACACTCCAATGAGTACCCACCAGACCAGCTTTAAGGTTTCATAATCAAAGATCATCAGAATATCTCCTTACCCGATTCAGGCTTTAACCGTCTGAGTGGTGGTGTTGATCTGCTCAGGCTGTTCATAATGATATTTGCCGGTTTTCAGGCTGCTGGGCCCTTTGCGGATAAAGTGCTGCATCAGGAAAATCTCAATTGCTGCCAGGAGAGTGTAAAACAGAATGAACAGGCTCAGACTCAAGATGATTTCATTCACCGTCAGTACGGACACCGCAGTGAAGGTGGGTAAAATCTCACCTACGGCCCAGGGTTGGCGACCAAACTCGGCAACAAACCAGCCGGACTCAGAAGCAATCCAGGGGATAGGAAGGGTGAATAAAGCCGCTTTAAGCAACCAGGTTTTTTTCCAGGCGGTGCGCCGGGCAGTGTAATAAAAGCTCAAGGCAAACAGTAACAGCATCCAGAAGCCAGCGCCTACCATAATGCGGAATGCCCAGAACATAGGACCTACCGCAGGAATAGTATCTTCGGCGGCCATGCGGATTTGTGCATCCGTGGCATCCACGATATTGGCTGTGTAGCGCTGTAGCAGCAGACCATAGCCCAGGTCTACCTTGGCTTCATCGAAGGCCGCACGGACTTCATCTGTGGGTTCGCCATTGCGCAATTGCTGCAGCAGACCATAAGCCACCATACCGTTACGGATACGGACTTCATGCTCTTCAATCAGATCCCTGATACCCTTCACTTCTTCAGTGGTGGAACGGGTTGCAATCAGACCCAGAGCATAGGGGATTTTTATCGCATACTCTGTGTTCATCTCTTCATGGTTTGGAATACCAATGAGTGTAAATGCGGCTGGCGCTGGATGGGTTTCCCACTCGGCTTCTATCGCCGCCAGTTTGGTTTTTTGCACATCCCCCAGTTCATAGCCGGATTCGTCTCCGAGTAAAATCACCGACAAGGAGGCGGCCAGACCAAAGGCGCTGGCAACAGCAAAGGAACGGCGTGCGAAGGCCGTATCGCGTCCTCTTAATAGGTAGTAAGAACTAATGGCCAGTACAAATACCGCGGCGGTTACATAGCCTGCGGAAACGGTGTGAACAAACTTGACCTGCGCCACTGGGCTCATTACCAAGTCGTAAAAACTGGTCATTTCCATACGCATGGTTTCATAGTTGAACTCGGCACCTACCGGATGCTGCATCCAGCCGTTGGCAACCAAAATCCACAGTGCAGAGAAATTTGATCCTATGGCTACCAGCCAGGTCACCATCAAATGCTTGACCTTGCTGAGTCTGTCCCAACCAAAAAAGAACAAGCCGACAAAAGTGGATTCCAGGAAAAATGCCATCAGCCCTTCAATGGCCAGTGGTGCACCGAACACATCCCCGACATAATGGGAATAGTAGGACCAGTTGGTGCCAAACTGGAATTCCATGGTGAGGCCTGTGGTGACGCCCAGTGCGAAGTTGATACCAAAGAGCTTACCCCAGAATTTGGTCATGTCTTTGTAGACCTGTTTACCCGTCATTACATAGACTGATTCCATAATAGCCAGCATAAAAGCCAGGCCTATGGTGAGTGGTACAAACAGGAAGTGGTACATCGCGGTGAGCGCGAATTGCAGACGGGAAATATCTACGAGCGCTTCAGTAATCATACGAAGGTCCTCTGATACTGCTGAATTTGATAAGTTCAAATTGACACAGCAGGAAATGTGCCAGTTTGATGCGTTAAGGTTATGAGCTTATGCTTTTGTGAAATACATGCCATTTTAGGCACTTGTAGACGAGAATACCTCAAAATTTGTGCGGTTAATACGTGACATATTGTCACACAAGGTCGATAATGAACTGACAAATATGACATTGATGGCAGGGTGATATGGCAGAGATGGTTGCAAAAGATACCGGGCTTTCGATTGCTGAATTGAGCTCATTACTGGATGTAATTGATGAGCCGGCAACGATTCTTGCACTGGATTATCGAATATTGGCCTGTAATCAAGCTTATCAAGCGATCTATGGTGAGGGCGGACGGGTACTGGAACGTACCTGTTATAATGTTTCTCACGGGTATGCAGTGCCCTGTGATCAGGCGGGTGAATCCTGTCCACTAAAGCGCTGCCATGAGACTGGACAACGGCAACGGGTACTGCATCTACATAATACGCCGGATGGCGAAGAGCATGTGGATGTGGAGATGAACCCGGTGCGCAATGCCGCGGGAGAGTTGGTCTGTTATCTGGAAATTATGCATCTGGTCAAGGAAGCCAGGGCAACACCGGGTGAAGGCGATGGTATGGTTGGGCGCTCACCGGCGTTTAACCGGATGCTGGAACTGCTGCGCCGTGCGGCACCTTCCGATATTGCCGTGCTGCTTCTGGGAGAATCGGGTACGGGTAAAGAGCTGGCAGCCAGGGCCGTACATGATGGCAGTCGTCGTGCACGTGGTCCGTTTATCACTGTAGAATGTTCCGGGTTGACTGAGTCCTTGTTTGAAAGTGAATTGTTTGGTCATGAACGTGGCGCCTTTACTGGAGCTGTTGGGCGTAAGAAGGGGCTTATCGAAGCGGCTCGCGGAGGTACGCTGTTTCTGGATGAAATCGGGGAAATACCTCTGCCTCAGCAGGTTAAATTGTTACGTCTGATCGAAACGGGCACCTATCGTACTGTGGGGGGGATTGAACCCTTGCATGCCGATTTTCGTCTGGTTTGTGCTACCCACCGTAATCTGAAACAACTGGTTACCCAGGGGCTTTTCCGACAGGATCTTTATTACCGTATTTCGGCGTTTCCTGTCATCCTGCCGGCGTTGTCGGAACGCCCTGAAGACCTGGGACTGCTGATCAATTCACTGTTGGTGCGTATACCCGGCGCAGAGCAAGTCAGCGTAACTGAGCAGGCCGTCAAGCTGTTACGTCAGTACAGTTTCCCTGGTAATATTCGTGAGCTGCGCAATATTTTAGAGCGAGGCATGTTGCTGACAGATGATGGACGTATTGGTGTACAGCATCTGCCACCTGAGTGTCTTCAAGCGATAGAGGCGGGTGAGTCAGCGCCGTATTCCGGCTTCCCGGATGAGGAAGTGATTCCGCTGGATCAACTGGAACGTTATTATCTACAGCGCATCACATCCCGCTTCAGTGGTGATAATCGTTCATTAGCTGAGCGTTTGGGTGTGAGTGAACGCACCCTGTATCGGAAGTTAAGCCGGTTGAAATAGGTAAAGCACGTATCACCGAGTCTCAGTGATACGTTCAGCCTGCTGATCGGTCCAGGTAAAACTCAGGTCGCTGAACTGGTCCAGATAAAAGCCTACAAACGGATTGGCTGAGGTACCAGTATGAAAGCCAACAGTCAGTAAAACTTCGCCCGCTTGGCTAACCTCCAAGGACTCCACCAGATTTTCTGCCAGAGTGCCTCCCTGGCCATCATCGCGAAAGCCTGTTTCCATTGGGTGGTTAATCATGGTGCGGATTTCAGCCGCTTCACCGGGGGTTGCGCTGCGCGGTAGGGCTACCCGTGGCTGTGACATGCCGGTCGCTGTCGTTTCTACATCACCAGCCATCAAGCAGCCACTGACAGTGACACGTATATCGCGGCTGGCGATCCAGTAGTTATCCAGATTGCTTTTGGCAACTACAAACAGGGTTTGTGATTCTCTCAAGCGAATGCGTGTGGACAGTTCTGTTCTGGGAATGGCGGCTGATAATTCGAAATCAATCACTTCGGTATTGGGGTTGTTGCTGGCAAATACACGGATGGTGTCGATATATTCGTCATCAGCCAGTTCGCCACTAAAGGTAATTTTCAACGGCACGGCCGAGCCATCTTCGGCTACCAGTGGCAAGCCGATATTAACGCCGCCTTGTTGCGGTTGCTGGTTAGTCAAATAGCTGTTGATGGCTTCAATGCGCTGCCAGTCAGCGGCTAGCACTGGCAGTGAAATACTGCTTAACACCAGGACCAATACAACAATACGCCAGGATTGCATAATAATTCAGTTTCCTTTTTGTCTGTGTCTTGTTTGGGTCTTATTCTTGCTGACGGGTATCCAACCAAAGGCCAAGACGGGTGCCGCCAATAATACCAGCAAGTGCTGGCACGCTGCTAAGTGCCAGCGTGGAAAAGCCACTAATGCCTTGGCCCAAAGTACAACCTAGCGACAACACGCCACCAATGCCCATCAACATTCCGCCAAGGATTCCGCGTTGCATCTGTGTGGGTGATTCATAGCCCTGCCAACTGAATTCGCCTGCTAGCAGGGCACGTAAAAAACTGCCGACAATAACACCGGTTACCACGAGTATGGCAAAACTCAGCGGCATGCCGGATGACAGCATGGCAAACTGCAGGGTTTCACCGATAGGTGCTACAAAGGTCAGCGATGCCAGTCGCACCGGATCAAAGTCGTCAAACCCTACCACACCGGTAACCCACCAGCCTGCCGCCGCCAATAAGCCGATCAAACTAGCTCCTACCCAGTCTCTGGGAGAGTTACGCAACTCGGCACTTTTTAGTGCAATGTAAGCTAGCAGACCTGATATCAACAGCACTGTAATCCAGTGTGAAAATGCGGGTGATACACCCATCAGACTGATCAAGCCATCGATCGACGTGCTAGGTAAGCGGGTTTGTGTCAGTGCCTCCAAATTCAGACGCAGGTGTGCCAGTAAGCCAGATAGTGTGGCATAGGCACTCACGCCCAGAACCAGTAATACCAACAAAGAGCGCAAGTTGCCGCTACCCAGTAGTACCAGAGAGCGTGCGCCACAGGCATTAGCCAGATGCATACCATAGCCGAACAGCACGCCTCCGACGAGTAACAGCGGTAACGAGGGCGAAGGTTGATGGTAATGTGTTTGTGTAAGGTTCAGACCGGTTTGCAACGCCAGCAGTTGACTGCTGAGCAGTGCGACAGCCATGGCCAGCAAAAAAGCACGTAGTTTCAGGCTGTTGCCCTGTTGCCACAGATTAGCCAACCCGCGATAGAAGCAAAAGCGGCTCCATTGAGCCGCTGCGCCGTAAGCGAAGCCCAGGAGCGCACCGCCCCAGAGCACCGCCGTCAGGTAGTTATCAAAGAGTGGAAGCATAGATCAGCGCCGCGTACCCCAAGTGTCTTGTGAAATGGCATTGTACCAGCCTACCGCATAGGCGGCTTCAGAGCGGCGAATGTCATCACTGGCTTCAGCCGCACTTAAACCACCGGCTCCTTCCACTGAAATAATCTGATTGTCTTCCACCTTATAAACAGCCGCTACAGAGATACCATAGTCCGGGTTGATCAGACTGTAGCAGGTGTTGGCCCAAACAGGTTCCAGTGGGCTAACGCCCGCCAGTGCGGCAACGATAGCGCTGGCAGCCACTTTGCCTTGTGCATTGGCGGCAAAACCGGATTTTGGCATGGGGGCAGCCACTGTCGCATCACCCACCACATAGATATCCTTTACCTGGGCGGATTCAAAGGTTACCGGATTGACCGGTACCCAGCCGGTCGCATCGGTTACACCAGCCCGCTCGGCGATAAAGCCGGCTTTTTGTGGTGGAATAACGTTGAGAGCAGCGGCTTTGTGTCGGGTGCCAAATTCAGTTTCTACTTCACGACGAGCGGCATCTACACGGACTACACGACCGTCGTTGGAAAGCCCCACCCATTCAATCATGTCGCCATAAGTGCTCTGCCAGCCAGCGGTAAACAGCCCCTGTTTAGAGAAGTTATCCTTGGCATCCAGTATCAGGATTTTTGAGCGCGGCTTATGTTGCTTCAAGTAGTGCGCAACCAGGCTGGCGCGCTCGTAAGGTCCAGGTGGGCAACGGAAAGGGTTGCCGGGCACTGACATGATAAAGGTGTCACCATCCTGCATTGCTTCCAGTTGCTGTCTTAGCAACAGCGTTTGCGGACCAGCCTTCCACGCGTGAGGGGCCAGTTCTGCAGCGGCTTCATCATAGCCTTCAATGGCGTTCCAGCGCATGTCGATGCCGGGTGACATCAACAGTTTGTCATAACCCAATGTTTGGCCATCGGACAGACTGACTGTGTGAGCAACCGGATCAATATCCTGCGCCAATGCGTGTACGACCTTGACACCATAGACCTGCTTCAACTCCTCGTAGTTGTGCCCGATGGAGTCGAGTTGACGTTCACCGGCGAGTACCAGGTTGGAAAAGGGGCAGGTGTAAAAAGTTTTATTGGGCTCAATCAGGGTAACATCAATGGCTGGGTTACCCCGTTTGATGTATTTGGCAGCGGTCGCACCGCCGAAACCACCGCCGATAACAATGACGCGTCCGGCTGATGAGCCAGATGTAACCGTTGCGGCGCAGGCTGTAATGGCAGGAAGAACGGATGCCAGACCCAGGCCTTTTAAAAGCTGGCGGCGTGAGGCTGAAAAAGGTTTTTTGATATCACTCATGTCCGGCTCCGTTATTGGTTATCGACATTGGCGAAATAATTAGCCAGTGCTGACAGTTCTGCATCGGAATAACCCTTGGCAATTCTGTCCATGACGGTGGTGTTGGGCTGTAGCCCTTGCTTGAAGGCTTGCAATTGTGCAGCTAGAACCGTAACTGGGCGTCCGGCGATAGCAGGAATAGCGCCTGAAAATTTGCCATCAGTACCGTGGCAGTTGGCACAGGCACCTGCAAGTAGCTCTACTTGGGCCGGAGCAAGCGCTTCAGCCTGAGCCAAGCCAGCTACTCCTGCAAAAATGGACGCCAGTAAAAGCTTATGTAGGCCACGCTTGTGGAGTAAAATACTGAGAGTCATTATCCTTCCAGCCATGTTAGTGGTTTTGAGTGTTATGAAAAGTAGCATGTTTTAGATTAGTGGCAAAAGAATAATATATTAAGTTTTCATTCCTTTTTGGAATATACGGGTTTAGTCAACAAGAGTGGCTAGCAAGTATGGCTAACGAATTAGTTACGAGGATCAGAGGCTGTTATGTTCAAAAAAATCCTATTGACAGGCGTTGCGCTGGTGCTATTAAGCGGTTGCAACGAGGCCAATGTACAGCCGATGGCTGGAGACCCTGAATTAGTCGATCCTCATAGCTCGGAAGGGCGTGCTGAATTGGCGGCACAGTTAGGAGGCGCGCCAATTGAACCTATTCAGGTCACTCAGGGTGATATGTCGGGTAGTTTGCAAAATCAACTGGATCAGTTGACCGGGCGTTTAACCCTGTTGCAGGAACAAGTGATACAGATACGCTCTCTGACGCAGCAAACGTTGGAGCAGAGTCAGATGAATATGACGCGCTTACAAAGCCTGTCAGACCCTCAACGTCATCAGGGCCCTTCGGTTGCGGGTCAAGAGGAAGCGGATGCCGACTACCTCGAAAGTACTGTCAACCAGATTGATCAGGCCGTGGCCCAGTTGCTCTCAGCCATGAGTATGCAGTCACCGCAGTTGGCGGAATCCTCTGGCCCTTATCGGATTGCTACCGCCTTCACCCGTAATGGCTGGATACTGATACGCTTTCATGCGCAGACCGGAGAAGCCTGGTTGGCAGATAACAATAACTGGCAGTTATTACGTGACACAACAAGTTTGAGTTCTTCAAGCTATGAGGTGCAAATACAGCGTGCGGACACAGATACCAAGGGCTATGTTGCTGTGCGTATTGATAAGCGTGACGGACGTAGCTGGTGGCTCAACAATGATACCTGGCAGGTGTTGAACTGATGCCAGATCATGATTATGAGGACTTGATCCGCATTTTTAATCAGTGCTTTGAAGTGGACTATAACACCCGCCTGGTACGTGGTGACGATGAGCCGATTTACCTTCCGGCAGATGCCGAGCGTAGTTATCATGCCATTTATTTTGCCTATGGTTTTTACAGTAGTGGCTTGCACGAAATTGCGCACTGGTTGATAGCCGGTCCGCAACGTCGTTTGCTAGAAGACTTTGGTTACTGGTATGAGCCGGATGGTCGCAGTGCCGCCCAGCAGGCGGCATTTGAACTGGTGGAGGTGAAACCTCAGGCAACCGAGTGGATATTGGCTGATGCAGCCGGTTTTCGCTTTCGTGTCAGCAGCGATAATCTCAATGGTGAAGCTACTGATAATACCGCCTTCAAGCAGGCCGTGTATCAACAGGTGGGTGCGTATATTCAGCAAGGGCTGCCTGAGCGCACAGCCAGGCTGCGCGAGGCCTTGTGTCAGTTTTACGCGACACCGGTGAGCTTGTGTTACAGTCGATTTGACCCGGCAACCCTATAATGTCCTCAATGCCACGGAGTCGGTATGCGTAATTTGCAGACTAACACTACACCCTGGGATGACTGGATGCCTTTAGTGCATCCAGCATTACTGTCAGGCTTTCGCTGTGATCACCGAGACTCTCTGGCTGATTCTGTCGATCCAGTTTGGCAATATCGGTTAGTGCAACTGTCAGAGTCGGCTGGTGAATTCACCTGGTGTCTGTATGCCTTGGATCAGGCACAAAACAAAACTTATGTGCTGGGGGTCTTTGATACCCGTGATCAGGCCGAGTTTTTTCTGGCTCTGCACAGTGATAATCCCCTCAAGATTCCCGCCTTACTTACTGATGAGCTTCAGTGGCCACTGCTTGAGCTGAGTGCCAACGGGCAGTTGATCAGAGCCAGGTATCAGGGTGTTTATAAGGTAGGACTTAAATCCTATCGGGTGCAGCTTGATGAAGAGTCAGGCTTGTTTACGCTGACGTATATCGATCGCTACCATACCGAGTATCTGGGCGAGGCGGCTGAAAAAGAAGCCTGTCTAATGATATACAGCCACTTCGACGCCCGTCTACGTGGCTGTAAGATGTGTTAAGGAAGGCTTAGGCTTTTAGTGAATGTGCTAATATCTCGAATGAGTTGGCTTGGTAGCTCAGCTTGAAGTATCGTTGAATTATTACGGTCTGCGAGTTTAAGCAATGGTATGTAAACATGCTAACGATCCAAAATTGTAGATTTATCCGTGAGGTGACCAGATGTACCACCTGTAAAGGTAGCATCCATTCCAGAGGCAGAAACTGCCTTAAACTAAATTAAAATCAGGCTAATGGCTATCAGCCATACATTTGATTTTTCACATAGATGGCACTTTCCGTCTGCAAAGATAGACAAAGCGATAGTTTTAACGTGTTTTTCATTGAAATAGTTCATGTGGAGGTATCAACATTGTCTTTTCGATTAGATCTAGTAATGGGTCAGCTTCAACTCCGTAGGATGGTGGAAGTAGCGCCAATACCTTTCCTGATATTTCTGATTCATTGTCTAGTAACCAGAAGCGTTCAAATCGTGCCCGTCGCATATGAATATTCCCCCAAGAGGGATCAGCAAGTAGAGCTCCATGATTGTCAACTCCTTTTAATACAGAAAAATGTCCCTCATCCCAGTGGTTCAGGTAAAGAATAACAGGTCTTTTGAGTTGAGTGAGTGCTGTATAATCGATAGCTATGCCTACAGGCTTAAAACCATACTCTTCGGCGACTCTTGCAAGATCAGCAAAAGAAAACGCTTCCTTTAAGCCTATTCTATCTAGTATCTCTAACTCACTTGTTTCTACTCCATGATAACCCAGTAAAGTCGCTAGTGATGCTGCCCCACATGAGTAATCAAACTGCTGTTTAACCACATCCTGATCTCTAATATCTTTCCATGAGCGTGTGGGTAGTTGATCTAAGAAACGATCGGCTGTCACGATATTCGCCGCAAAAGCATAATTGGGAGCAAAAATTACCATGGCTATTATGGCTGATGATAAAATTTTATTAAGTATTATCATGAATTGACTGCCGGAAAAATACCCGACATGACTAGTGCTACTATGGTAATAGCAGCGAGCATCCCTAAAGTAAATAAATACACTAGCAGAGCAGCAAGGCAAGCGATTATACTGGATCCCTTACTAACACCTGTCGCGTGAGAAATAGCATTTACCATAACCCACAGTGTATATAGCCATAAGGGTATTAACAATAATCCTGGAATCCCCATTAAACCCAAGAACGGCAGCAAGATATCAATTCCCCAAGAAGCTATAATAACCCTTGAAAGTGCTCCACGACCATCCCATAGTTTACTGCGTTTTAACCACCAGGAAATTACAAAATTACATACCCAATACCAAGACCAATAAATTAACACGCCTAGTATAATAGCATATATAAGAGGAATTCCTATCGACGGATCAAGTCCATAGGAAATTCCAATAAATGTTAGAAGTATAACTGCTTGCCAAAATGGAAAAGTATAATCCTTTATAGGATGCCCCCTAAGACGTGCTAAATCTAATGCAATGGTGATAGCATTCATACTAGTTTTCCGCAGTAATTAATAGGGAGGTAGATGTTTCTAGTGTTCATACATTAATTCGTTGCAAAGACTTTGTTACATGTATAACTAACCGCAATATCTCCAAATCCCCAAAAAAACGTAAGTGAATTAGAGAGAAAAATCAGTAACATAAAAAAATATGGCATTTCTAGTAGGCTCCATGATTTCCATTTTAGACGGTAGTAAAACAATGTTGCCGCATATGGTATGAGTATTAATAAAATTCCGATCACTAATTTGGTTATGAAATTACAGAACTCAAACATAGTTAATGACAGCTATTGCAGCCCCTCTGACCCAATCCTCCAGCCAAACCTGCGTTGAACCCTACCATACCCGTGAGAAATGACCATGCTGTAGTATTACCTGCGGGGCCCAATAAAAATCCTGTACCAGCCCCAACTCCAACAGCTGTGACAAGACCACTTGCTGAACCTTCTCCAGAACCTATTGCTTGACCATAATATCCTGCTCCAGCACCAATAGCGCCAACGATTGCACCGGGAAGCCCGAATTTACCTTCAGCTTCTAGCATTTGTTTTTCATTCAGGTAGGAAAGATTCAAGGTATTTGATTGGTCTTGTCCCATACCCGAAAATTCAAAAAGATAGTTCAGAGATTCATCTGTGAGTGGTGAGGGTAAAAATTCTTCAGATATAATAGACGGATGATTCTGAAATAGCCCATTATTGATAGTATCCCTGGATTGAGAATTACTCTCTAATGGTTGATTAGCATAGCTTAGACCTCCATATATTAAGATAGCTAAACAGACTAAAGATAGCAGTCCATATGTCGATTTTAGTAGTGTTTTCATTTTTTCCTCCTGTTGAAAAAATAATCGAGTAAAAGCTTAATTGGGTCGCCATGTGAAGCTAGTGGATATTTGTGCTGTGTGATTACCAGCCACTCCACCCTGAGCATTAATATTCATGGCTAAAGATGGCGTCAGTCGCTGAACATAACCAAGAGTGAATGCCGTACTTGCATTCCAGTAATCCTGTTGGTTTGTCGTTTTACTGTTCGTACGAAAACTTTGATTAACGCCTGCACGAAAGCTTATTTCAGGATTCATAGCTAGCCCGATAGACATTCCTATACCGAAGATATCGCCCGGGTTTTGCTGCTTTCCCTTGATTTTTCTGGATCTAAGATGGGTGTAGGTTCCTGTTAAAGAAAGGATTACAGGGTCAAATGCCCAGTGACTGGAAGCACCGAAGGTTGCCGTTTTCCCTGAATCAGTAGCTCCATCATTTCTTTCTGCAATTGCAATTTCAGCAAACCCGAGTACATAAGGTTGGTCATAAAGTTGAGTAAACCTATAATCAAAACCTGCGCTGATAGTGCGCCAGCCTGAGTCATACTCTGCGCTAGTCTCATTATTATTTTGAATCAGGCTACGAGATGTATCTCCTTTAAGGCCTAAATTTAGATTTAACGACTGATTGAATGCATACCGTAGACCTAAAGTTGCAAATAGTGTGTCTCGGCGACGGTCATCTACGATGACTTCTGGTAACAGTAACGCGTACCCATGAGCAATTGGAATGGCTGTTGTTGATACATTGATATTCCTGCTGTCTGATGTGTTGTAGCCAATACCTCCGGTCACAGTGTAGCGACCACTATCAGGCGCAAAATCTTCGATCTGGAAAGGGGTATCGGAACTGGGTTCGTCTTCTGCCAGTAGCGGAAATGCAATCGATGCTCCAAGCACAAGAGCTAAGCTCAGCCATGGAATTGAAAATGACCGTGGCGGTACCTGAGGACTATATCTGCGACAGCACAAAGGAGTGCTCGCGATAACCACGGATAATGCCCGCTTTCGGGTAGTTTGGTTTGTTTGCATAGACTCTCTCTCACAATATTCAGCATGTGCTGGCTACCGTACTGAGAGGTTGGTGGCTGGCTTTTTAAAAAAAGTAATATAATGATAATTATTTTTATTTGAATGTCAACTCCACCATAGCCGATTAATGGTGGCCTGCTATTTGTGGTCACACCTTGCAATAGTCTACCTCTGTAGTAGAGGGGTTAGATTAGTTATAAACATCCGAGGCGGCTGAAAAAGAAGCCTGTCTAATGATATACAGCCACTTCGACGCCCGTCTACGTGGCTGTAAGATGTGTTAAGGAAGGCTTATGTCTTAATGAGCCATGCCCATCGGCATGACATGACGGACAGGTAGTGTCAGCTCTGTAGCTGATCCATCTGAAAAGGTCAGCGTCAGGTCGATCTGGTCGCCGTCAGCGAGGGGCTGTTTCAGGCCAATCAACATAATATGCAATCCACCTGGCTTGAGCTCAGTAGTTTCACCGGCAGGCAGTGCAATACTCTCAACCTGACGCATCTGCATCACCCCATCCACATCAGTATGCGTATGCAGTTCTGCTACTTCAGAAACACTGGATTGGGCGGTAATTACAGCCAGATCCGTTTCGGTGGTATTTTCCAATTGCATAAAGGCGGCACTGTTGGGTTGCCCTGGCGGTACCGCTCTGGCGTAAGGCTCGTGGATATTGACACTTTCAGTCGCAAAGCTGAAAGAGGAAAACAGCAGGGCACTAGCAAAACAGAGTTTACGCATGTTCAACACTCCTGGTTTTTTAGCTTTCTCCGATCAGTTGCTTGAGGTTATTCATCAACTGATCGGGGGGGGAATTATGGGAAACCAGCGCTTCAAGGTTGCCTTCTGGATTGATTAGGTACAGACGTGAAGAGTGATCCACGGCATATTCCATGGCGGAGTCACGCATCTCGACACGGCGGTAAAAGGCACCGTATTGCTTTACGACCTGGTCAATCTCAGATTTTTCACCGGTGACACCAATAATCTGCGGTGAGAAAAAACTGGAATAGTTGGCAAGGTGTTCCAGCGTGTCCCGCTCGGGGTCTACACTAATAAAAATGCCCTGAATCTGTTCACTTTGTTCTGCTGGCATATTGCGTAAGGCTTGCCCGAGCGTAGCCAGCGCCATGGGACAGACATCCGGACAATAGGTGTAGCCTATATAGATCACTACACCCTTACCTTGAAAGTCAGACAGGGAAACCGGCCCGTCAGCTGACATCAGGGTAAAGTCTCCACCAATGTTGCCACCCAGAGCGCGCTGCTCGGGTGCTTCTGGCTGCTGTTGAAAATAGAACATCACAGCGGCCACCAGTGCAATGCTGAGCAATAGCAGATAACGAATAGCTTTCATCAAATCTCCTTGCCTTGACTAGCGTGCTTCAAAATCAAAGTGTGTTGAGTATAGCGTGTCGGCAGTATCAATATAGACGATAGCACGCCAGGTCATTTCACCTGTAGTACAAACAGCCAGCTCTGTGGTCCCACGCCAGACATCTGGGCGTTCTGGATCTTGCTGTAACGCTGTCTGGTTCAGTCCCATATACATCTCTACACCCTGAAGATCTAACATCACCTGTCTGGCGTCGAAATGTTGCAGTCTGACTTCAATGCTCAGTGATTGCATGGAAACCAGGGGCTTGGGCGACAGATTGAGCTGCAAGACCTGTTTCCCAGCTGAAGCAATACAGCCGCCCTGATGCAAATCACAGGGTAATGGGGGAATAAACACGCTGTCTTCGGTGCGTTGTTCATCGACCCATTGTGGCAATACCACCAGAGCCAGCAGTACCAGAGCAATCAACACCAGTAACATCCATTGTCGGCTAGGTTTGCCTTTGTCGGGCGTTTGATCATCGGTCATGTTGAAAGCCAGTTTATCGGAGGATGGTAGGGAAAACGATGCGACATAGTGTCGCATCGTTGGCAGGTGAAGATGATCTGGATGTCACAGACCCAGCAGGTCGGCAACATAGTCGGCGTCTTTATCACCCCGTCCTGAAATGTTTATCAGAATAGTTTGTTCAGGGGCGAGTGTCGGTGCTGTACGAATGGCCCAGGCGACAGCATGGGAGCTTTCCAGTGCCGGAATGATGCCCTCCACTCGTGACAGTGTCAGGAAGGCATCCAGGCATTCCTGATCGGTTGCGGTTTCATACTGAACCCGACCCAGGTCTTTCAGATAGGAATGCTGGGGCCCAACGCCAGGATAATCCAGGCCCGACGCTATAGAGTGAACCGGCATGGGCTGGCCATCTTCAGTTTCCAGTACATAGCATTTCATGCCATGAATCTGTCCGGGTTTGCCTAATGTCAGCGTGGCTGAGTGTTGGTCGGTATCCAGACCTTTACCTGCTGGCTCAACACCCACCATATTGACTGAGTCATCACCGAGAAAGGCAGTAAACAGGCCAATGGAGTTGCAACCACCGCCGACACAGGCTGTCAGGTAGTCCGGTAGTTTGCCAAAACGGGTCATAAACTGCTCGCGGGCTTCTTCGCCGATAATGGATTGGAAATCGCGGACCATTTTCGGAAAAGGGTGCGGGCCAACCACAGAACCGATTGCATAAATAAAGTTGTCCGGATCTTTCAGGTATTCCTCAAATGCGCTGTCGACAGCATCCTTCAGTGTTGCTGTACCTCGTGTGACCGGAATCAGCGTACAGCCAAGAATTTTCATTTTGACCACATTGGGGTGTTCTTTTTCAATATCCACCTGGCCCATGTGAATTTCACAGGGAATGCCTACCAGGGCACAGGCGGTAGCCAGTGCGACACCGTGCTGTCCAGCACCTGTTTCCGCAATTACCTTGGTTTTGCCCATGTACTTGGCCAGTAGGGCTTCACCTAAGCAGTGATTGATTTTGTGAGCGCCGGTATGGTTCAGGTCTTCACGCTTAAGGAAGATTTGTGCACCTCCCAGCTTTTCACTCAGTCTACGCGCATGGAATATCGGACTGGGGCGACCAATGTAATCAGCGAACAGCATTTTTAATTCATTTTTAAACTCGGGCATCCGGCGAATTTCTTCATACGCCTTGTCGATGTCGTTCATGACGCGCTGTAGTTCAGGAGGAATAATTTGTCCGCCATATTCACCAAAATAGCCCTGGGCATCGGGCATGGCCGCGTATTCGATTTTACTCATAGATACTCCGTAAGGGGGCGTTGTCACTGCGTTCTCTGAAGCCGTTTTTAATCAGACTCAGGCGCAATTTGGTTACGTACTTTTCCGCTTCATGCAGAGAGGGCAGTACTGTATGACTGAACTCACTGTCATCATTGAGGCAATTGCCCCAGCTTTGCGTAAGAATCCAGTCACCAACCAGATCCTGGTAGACGCTGACAGTAAAATAGTCAGCCTGTTTTTGCCAGCGTAATAACACAGATTTTCTTCTGAATAGATGAGGAACAATGACCCGGACAGGGGATACGTTTTATAATGGCGCGAAATTGAGCCTGAAAATGCCCTTGTTGTAAAGTCTTGGAGGTCTATTGAAGCCTGCCCCGTTGAAAATTGTTGCGGATGAAAATATTCCGGCGCTGCAAACACTGTTTGCCCCGCTGGGAGAGCTGCATACTCGCCCCGGTCGGGCAATCTGCCGTGATGATCTGCTGGATGCGGATGTACTGTTGGTACGCTCGGTCACCCCTGTTAATCGGGCACTGTTGCAAGGTACCTCGGTACGTTTTGTTGGCACAGCCACTATCGGTACCGATCATATCGATCTGGCGGCTCTGACCGAGCTAGGTATAGGATTCAGTAGTGCGCCGGGCTGTAATGCCGATGCGGTTGTAGAGTATGTGCTCAGTGTACTGCTGCATTTGGCTGAAGAGCAGGGTTTTGATTTGTGGGGCCGATCTGTTGGCATCGTCGGTGTCGGTAATGTCGGCTCACGGCTGGCGACCAGGCTGCAGGCGCTGGGAATCCGCACCTTGCTATGTGATCCGCCCAGACAGCGCTCCTTGTCAGTCGATGAGGCGGCGCGTTTTTGTTCGCTGGAGCAGTTGTTAAGTGAAGCTGATATTGTCAGCCTGCACACGCCGTTGACCCATTCGGGTGAGGATGCGACCTGGCACCTGTTGCAGGCTGAAACGCTGGCGATGCTGCAACCTGGCTCAATTTTGATCAATGCCGGGCGCGGGCCGGTGATTGATAATCGAGCACTGCTTGAGTTGCTACAGCAGCGTGATGATCTGACACTGGTGCTGGATGTCTGGGAAAATGAGCCAGCGGTTAATCCGGCATTGGCAGCTCATGTCAAAATTGCTACACCACATATTGCCGGCTATTCGCTGGAAGGTAAATTGCGCGGAACCTGGATGCTCTATCAAGCCTGGTGTGCATTTAGCGGTGTTAGGGTGCAGCAGTCTTTTGCGCAACTGTTACCGCTTGCCGAGGTGGCGGAGATGCGGTTAACTGAAAAGGCAGGTCTATTGCCGCCGGTACGAATGCTGTACGATCCTTTTCGTGATGATCGTGCGCTGCGCGCCAGTTTGGGTGTGCCTGAGCAGCAGCAAAAGGTCGCCTTTGATCAGTTGCGTAAGCAGTACCCAATCCGGCGCGAGTTCAGCGCCTTAACCCTGCAGCTGCCAACAGATCAGCAGTCAATTTTCAAAGCGCTGGGTTTTCCGGTCGCGGATGCTAAAAAGTGAATTCATGTCTCCAGTCAGTCTGAAACCTCAATCGGGTCAGTTAGCCACTCGGCGGGTGCTACCTGTCATATCGCTGGCACAATTACGCCCACGTCCAGGTGAACCGGTGCGCCTTGAAACGCGGCTCCCCAAAGCGCGCTATTCAGTGCGCCTGGTGGGTGTGCACGACCAGAGTGCGGTGATTGTGACTGCGCCGAAAAGCCGCAAGCCTTTGCTGACTGAAGGGGTTTCGCTGAATGTGAAACTGCTGTGTGGTAATACGCTGATCAGCTTCAAATCGCGTTTGCTTAAAGCGCGTTCGGAGCCTTTTCCTCATTGGATACTGGCCTATCCAACGGCACTGGATACTGTGCCGTTTCGTCAGCACACTCGTGTGCCTGTTCACCTGAATTTATTGTTGGACAAGGGTGATGCTGATCCGCATGCGTCACAAACGGCGCTGTGTGTAGACATGAGTTTGTCCGGTGCTTCGGTGGAGTCTCCCTTGGCGCTGGCCACTGTTGGTGACAGTGTGTTTTTGACTGCCAGGGTCTCTGTTGCTGGCATAGACCATGTGATTTTAGCGCCCGCTAAGGTACGCAGTGTTATGCAAACAGAGAGCGGAACCCTCAAGGTCTATCGTCACGGTTTGATCTTTGATGAGATGGAGGAAGAGACGCGCCTGGTATTGGCAGGCTATGTGTATCAGCAGTGGTTGTATGAATGCGGGGAATTGCATGAAACGGAGCAATTTGCAGCGCTATAAATAAAAACACTCCGGCAAGCGGGGTGTTTTTATGTACAGAATGTACTGCATGCCGCGTGCGCATGGATGCGCAGGAGCGGCGAACAGGTAAGATTACTTACCGAAGTTCTGCATTTCAGCCATTACAGTTTTGCTGGATTCAGTGGCCAAAGCGGTGAAAGCTTCGCCCTGTGCTTTGAGCAGGCTGTACAGTGAAGTGCTAGCTTCAGTGTTGAACTTGATCACTTCTTCAGGGGTTTTCAGGCTTTTAGCTTTTTCAGCTTCAGACTTGAAAAAGTTAACCAGCTCTTCGCCAGATTTTTTCTGCAGCTCAACAGTTTTGCTGAGAGTTTCAGTCTGCAGGGCAATCAGGTTTTTAGCGGCTTCAACAGGCTTCTGGAAATCAACAGTGTTTGTCATGAGAGTCTCTCCTAATATTTAATGATCTATGCAGTGTTTTTGTTGCACTGCACAATACGTCCGATTATAGGGGTATGAGAGCCTGTGTCAAGTATTTTTTTGTGCATTGCACAAATATTTTTACGAGTCTTTGACTTCACCATTCCAAATAAGTTTTCCACATTGACTTAGATCATAGCCCTCCAGTTTGGTGGCGGTTTGGCGGCCCTCAGGGCTCTGTAGCCAGTCAAATAATTGCTGTAGTAACGTCCTGAAAAATACCTGTCTGGGGATCACCAGCTCAAAGGCTTCCTGATACACAGGGACAAAGGTCAGACCGCACTCGATGGCCGCGGCTTCAGTGCCTGGACCTATGTCGGCCAGATTTCGGGCAATGGCAGAAGCGACTTCGGTTTCGGTGAGAGCTCGCACGCTGGCGTGTATTTTGTCAAAAGGCAGATTCTGTTGATGCAGCCAGTCTTTTAGAAAGCGCTGGGATCCAGCACCTTCCTGGCGTATCACCCAGCGCTTGCGTAACATTGCTGTGGGTTCGCTGAGTAGCGTGTCGGAGTCATCTTTGCGCAGCATCAGACCCTGTCGGCGCTTGAACAGATGTACCAGTACCCAGTGGCGTGAACCGGCATACTGGCGAATCAGTGCCGGGTGGCGTAATTGACTTTCTTCGGCCCGTCCCCAGTGTACGGCACAGCAATCTATCAATCCCTGCGCCAGTAATGATAAACCCGCTTGGGTGCCAGTGGGCATATAACTGTAGAGTGCCTGGTACTGCTGCTGTTGCATAATTCTTAGCAGTGCCGCTTTTAGTAAAGGATCATCACTGCCAGCAAATAACAGCCGGTCACTGAGTACGCCGTGATGACTGGATTCCAGCAGCCATTGGTCAATGAGTTTGCGGGGGAATAACCATTTTCCGGTTACTTTGGTGGCAGGCAGATGGCCATCACTGGCAAGTTGGTAGACCTTTTTTTCATTCAGATGCAAGTAAGCCGCCGCATCTTTGACAGTCATATAAGGGGATGGGGTTGGATCACTCATCCTGAGACCTCCGTTTATTTGATCGTGCTAATGGCGTGGGCTTGGCATCCAGCTCCAGGCGTGTTTGGCCGCTGAATACCAGAAAGTGTCGCCCTTTAGCGCGAGCGAGCATAAGAATGCCCAGTTCATTGGCGATCTGCAGTCCCATTTCGGTGGCACCCGAGCGGGATAAGAGTGCGCTGATCCCCATTTGTGCGGTTTTCATTACCATCTCAGAGGTCAGGCGACCAGTGGTATAGAAAATTTTATCGTCACTGTTAATGCCTTCCAGCCACAGCCGACCGGCCAGGGTATCCACCGCATTGTGCCGACCTATGTCCTCACAGAAGCTCAGCACCTCACCTTCGGCTGAGCAGATAGCACAGCCATGCACCGCACCGGCATTTTTGTAGGTGTCGTTGTGTTGATTCAGGCTGTCGAGCAAGTGGTAAATCTGCGATTGCTTCAGCGTCCACTGGCTCAGCTGTAAGCCTTTTAAGCGCTCCATCTGGTTGCCGAAAACCGTACCCTGTCCACAGCCAGTAGTTACAGTTCGTTTGGCCAGTGTGGCTTCTATATCATCCGGCGTATGCGAGGTGACGACAGCAGCGGCTTCTACCTCCCAGTCGACTTGAACAGCCAGCACATCTTCAAGTCGATTTACTAACCCCTGATTGCGTAAATAGCCGAGCACCAGTGCCTCAGGATCTTCGCCCAGCGTCATCAGGGTGACTATCTCGCGTTTATTCAGATAAAGCGTGAGAGGTCTTTCGCAGGCCAGTGCTTGTTCCCGCCAGTCACCCTGCTCATCCATGACCTGTGCAATACGTGTCAACGAGGCACGTGCCTGTGTCATTACTAAACCGGGGTTATCAGTCATAGTCGATCCTTAGCCTGTTGTTCACTGGTTTAATCAGCAACATTTGTACCAGTCTGCCGAGCATGCCAGATAGACGGTTTAAGGGCGATGCTGGCAAAGTTCCAGAGTGATGAGATGGGTCATTTTGTCCCGAACGGGTCTGGGTGTGTGATTATTTGACCCTTTTCTATGTCGGTGATGAGTATAGCAGGGCTGGCGACTCAGGCGCTTGGGTAATGCGGCACATTACTTGCCTCTGACCTACACTGATAGTTAACGAAAACTAATAACAGGAGTTGGGTATGGCACAGTCAGATCATGGTCCGACATCGGATAAATGGCCCTTGTGGGTAGTGCTGGATCGACAGGAAACTCAGTCACGCGGTTGGCCATCGGTATCCTGGAAAATTTCGCAGATCAGCGCCGTTAAGCCTGAAGAACCTGAGGCGTTTCAGTTGTGTTTACAACTTCATCGCGATGAGCGTATGGCCTATCGTTTTAATCTGAGTGCTCAGGCGCCTACTCTGTTTGTGATCTGCGAAGAGGTGGAAGCCGGCAAGCTGGAGCCGCGAAAATTATCGGTGGCGCAGGATCTTGCGGCTGACCACCTGGATGCCGGGCAGCCAGTGCTGAGTATTCCCATGCCTCAGGCTATCTATGTATGGCTGGAGCAGTTTATGGCGAAGCATGGTGAGTTAGAGGATCCTAAGGCGGGTAAGCGCCGTTTACGGGCCCAGGCAGCGGGTGAAGCAAGTGGAGGTGCGGCATGAGTGAAGGGTTTCTGAATCGCTGGTCGCGTATCAAGCAGACTGGTGAAGAGGCTTTGCCTGATGTTGACCCGCATGATAGCGAAGCGAACCGCGCTGATTCAGACGTCAGGCTTGTTCAGAATGCTGAGCTTGCGGAGCAGGAGGACGTTACTGATCAAGCGGCGACTGAAGTCGAGCCTCTCACAGATGAGGATATGCCGGATATCGACACAATTGATTCCCGCAGTGATATGTCGGCTTTCTTTTCGACGGGTGTTTCGTCTGAGTTGAAGCGTCAGGCGTTGCGTAAATACTTTCATCAGCCTGAATTTAACTTCCGTGATCCACTGGATGAATACAATCTGGATTATTCGCAACCGAAGAAACTGGTTGCTGTCGTCGGTGAAAAAGTACGCGGCTGGGCAGAGCAGCAACTGGAAGATGCAATGCAGCAGGCGCGTGATAGCCTGGCGGGTGTAGAGGCGGATAGACAAAAAATAGCTGTTGATGAGTCGGCGGAGACTGTTGGTCCAGATCGCCCCGAAAAAACTACCCAGGAGGAGACAAAATGACCCGCTTTTTTATTAAGCATGCTTTTTTGTCGGTGTATAGGTGATTCAGTTGTGTAATTCAGGTTGATAAAACTGGCTTCTAAATTGCAATAACCTATAAATAACTACAACTCGACCACCTGAATCATAACAAGCGTGCAGGTGAGCCTGAGAGAGAGTCAATGAAACCCAATAGTTTAATTATGCATCAGGCCTTTACGGCCACACCTGAGTTAAATGCGCGTGCCCGACAGCAGGCACTCAATGCCCTGCCGCCGTTGATGGCGATGCAGGATGGCGTGATCAGCTATACCAGTCGTGGGCATTTGCTAATCATCGGCCCTGAGGATCTGATTCGTCTTGTGGCTGCGCAGGTTGTAGGCGCCAGCAGCAAAACCCTGCTGGCGATGGGGCAGGTGTCAAACCAGGATGATGAGCACCTGGAGCGTGCCATGCAGGCAGCTCCTGAGTTGACTCCCTTGTATTTGCCTTTCGTATCACTGAGCGGCTGGCTGGGAGCATTTCAACTGCGCCTTAGCGCACCGGATGGACAACAGATCAACCCGGCAGAAGCCACCGCCGGACAACCCCATTATGATCTGGTATTGGACCTTAATACTGACCCGGTGATTGCATCCGAATTATCTCCTCCCGGCTACTTTGCTATCGGAGCGGACGCGAATCGTCTTGCCGATGCGCTGGAAGAGATTGCCAGCATGGTCGGTGAGTTTGAAAAGCCGCAGTACGTGCAGGTTAACCATGATATCTGTGCGCATGCTGACCGTGGCAATATGGGCTGCACCCGTTGTCTGGATGTCTGTCCGGCCGACGCGATCAGCAGCCATAACAACACCCTCAGTCATGACTTTCAAATCAGTGTTGATACCCATTTGTGTCATGGTGCTGGCAGCTGTACCACCGTGTGTCCTACCGGTGCCCTGAGCTTTGCTGCACCTAAGCCCGCTACTCAACTGGATCGTTTACGTAACTGTCTGGACAGCTATTTTCAAGCCGGTGGCGAAAGACCGGCCTTGATGATTCATGCTGAGCACTACAGCCCTGAAATGGATCAACTACCTGCGCATGTAATTCCTGTGGCACTGGAAGAGGTGGGCGCACTGGGAGCCGACACCTGGCTATCCTTACTGGCCTATGGTGTGACCTATATCGCTATCCTGATTGATGAGGAAACCCCCGCAACGCTTAAACAACAGTTGCAAGACGAAGTCAGCTTAACCGGACACTTGTTACAGGCCATCGGTCATCCACATGCACGCATTTCCGTGGTTACTGCCGATGCTATGCCGGATGCACTCAGTGCACTGAATGCAAGCCTGGAATCCTGGGAAGGTTTGCCCAAGGGGATGATATTTCCCTATGAGGGCAAACGTCAGACTATCAATGTTGCGCTAGACCGTTTGATAGAGCAGGGCGAGGCAAATGAAACCCCTGTCTCTTTACCTAAGGGTAGCCCGTATGGCCAAGTACTCGTTGACGAATCAGCCTGTACCCTGTGTATGAGTTGTGTGTCGGTATGCCCGACTTCCGCGCTCAAGAGTGCCAGTGACGTAGCTCCAGTGCTGGCGTTTCTGGAAGGCGATTGTGTGCAGTGTGGTTTGTGTGAGGCTAGCTGCCCTGAACGTGCAATTAGTCTTGAAGCTCGCTTTGCACCGGCGGCGGGTACTCGCGGTGAAGTACGTACGCTAAAAGAGGAAGAGCCTTTTCACTGTATCCGCTGTTCCAAGCCGTTCGCGACTAAAAGTACCATCGAAAAAATTAGTCAGAAACTTGAAGCGCATCCCTATTTTCAAGGTGAGGCCGCCAAGCGTCTGCAGATGTGCGATGACTGTCGTGTCAGAGACAGCTACCGCGAATTGGCCGCCGATCCTACAGCACAACTGAGACTTTAAGGAGTGAGGATGGAGACGTTCAATCCCCAGGATGCACAGTTGCAAACATCGTTAAGTGAAGAAGATGCGTTGCGTGCAGATATTTATGCCCTGTTGGCTTCCTTGTGCCGCAGTCATCCTTCTGAAGCGCTGTTGGAGTTTCTGGCATCACTGGAACTGGATCGCAGCGCAGCCAACTCCATGTCTCAGGCATGGGAGTTGCTGCGTATGGCCGCCGCTCGCACAAAGCATCAATCTCTGGAAGATGAATACCTGAACCTGTTCATTGGTATCTCTCAGGGCGAATTAACCCCGTTTGCATCCTGGTATCTGACCGGATCCTTGATGGAGGCGCCCTTGATTGAATTGCGCAATGACCTGCAACTGCTGGGTTATGAACGTGATGAGGGCGTAAAAGAACCAGAAGACCATATTTCTGTACAGCTGGAGATGATGAGCCTGTTGATTCAACAGGGTGATAGCCGCGAGCGCCAGGCGGTGTTTTTTCAACGTCACTTGAATGCCTGGGCAGGTCAGCTGTTTGCTGATATGGCCGAGGCACCCAGTGCCGTGTTTTATCATGCCGTAGCGATGCTGGGGCAAGCCTTTATAAAAACAGAAAGCGTGCATTTACAAAAAATTCCGGATGCCGTTCAAAGTGTGCATCTGCGAGGATGAGGAGAGCAAACATGCATAACAATAAACCTGTTAATCAACCTGTCAGTAATGGACGCCGACAGTTTCTGCGTGGTGTGGCTGTTGCATCAGCGGCGGGTATAGCCGCCTCAGCAGGCAGTGCTATAGCAGACACCGAGGCCCCTGAGATTCAGACGTCTGATGCGAATCAGCAGGGTTACCATGAAACGGATCACATCCGTTCTTATTACGCCAGTTGTCGCTGATGCGGACTGTCACACACTCGAATAATTGAGGGGATGAAGATGCGTCTGAATAAAAAAATCAGTGATCAGTCACTGGATAATCCACATAATCGCTTAGGTGTCAGTCGTCGTGGTTTCCTGAAAGGAACAACGCTGGCCGCGGGTGGTATTGCTGCCAGCGGACTGCTGGGTAAGGGTATGATTCGCCCGGCTGAAGCGGCAACGCCCAGGTCATCAGCACCCGTTGAGATCAAGCGTACCATCTGTTCTCACTGTTCAGTGGGTTGCGGTGTGTATGCGCATGTCCAGAACGGCGTCTGGACCTACCAGGAAGCGGCGTTTGATCATCCGATCAATAAGGGTTCTCACTGTGCTAAAGGGGCGGCGTTGCGGCACCATGGTCATAGCAGCCGTCGGGTAAAATACCCGATGAAGCTTGAAGGCGGGCAGTGGAAACGCCTCAGCTGGGAACAGGCCATCAATGAAATCGGTGACAAGGTTGAGTCTATTCGTGCCGAATCCGGTCCTGACTCTGTTTACTGGTTGGGTTCTGCCAAGTTTAATAATGAACAGGCCTATCTGTTCCGTAAATTCGCATCCCTCTGGGGCACTAATAACGTCGATCACCAGGCGCGTATCTGTCACTCCACCACGGTAGCTGGCGTAGCCAATACCTGGGGCTATGGTGCGATGACCAACAGCTACAACGATATGCAGAACAGTAAATCGATTCTGTTTATCGGTTCCAACGCCGCTGAAGCGCACCCGGTATCCATGCAGCATACGTTGATCGCCAAAGAGCGTAACAACTGTAAGATCGTGGTGGCTGATCCCCGCTTTACCCGCACCGCTGCACACGCACACCAGTATGTCCGTATTCGTCCTGGCTCCGATGTGGCCTATGTCTGGGGATTGTTGTGGCATATCTTTGCCAATAGCTGGGAAGATACCGAGTATCTGGCACAACGTGTCTATGGCATGGATGAAATTCGTGAAGAGGTGAAGCAGTTCCCGCCGGAAGTGGTGCAGGATATCACCGGCGTTGACGAACAAACCATGTACGATACCGCTAAGCTATTGTCTGACCATCGTCCAGGTTGTGTGGTCTGGTGTATGGGCGGAACGCAGCATACCACCGGTAACAACAACACCCGTGCTTACTGCATTTTGGAGCTGGCGCTGGGTAATGTGGGTAAAGAAGGTGGCGGTGCCAATATCTACCGTGGCCATGATAACGTGCAGGGTGCGACCGACTTTGGTGTGCTATCCAATTCCTTGCCAGGCTACTATGGACTGGCCGAGGGTTCGTGGAAGCACTGGGCGCGTGTATGGGACGTGGATTTTGACTGGTTGAAAGCACGCTTTGACCAGGATGAACACCGCGGTAGTGTACCGATGAATGCTACCGGTATCCCGGTTTCCCGCTGGGTGGATGGGGTGTTGGAAGATCCGGATAACATGTCGCAGAAAGACCGCATTCGTGCGATGTTCTACTGGGGCCACGCGGTTAACTCCCAGACCCGTGGGCCGGAAATGCGCGAAGCCATGAAGCAACTGGATATGATGGTCATTGTTGACCCTTATCCAACTGTTGCCGCGGTCATGAACGATCGCACCGATGGTGTCTATTTGCTGCCGGCCTGTACCCAGTTCGAAACCTACGGTTCAGTTACCGCTTCAAACCGTTCGATTCAGTGGCGTGATAAGGTCATCGAGCCACATTTCGAGTCCAAGTCAGACCATGAAATTATCTACCTGCTGGCGAAAAAACTGGGCCTGGCTGACGAGTTGGTTAAGAATATTCAGGTTAACGGTGATGAGCCGTTGATTGAAGATATCGTGCGTGAATACAACCGCGGTATGTGGACCATCGGTTACACAGGGCAAAGTCCTGAGCGACTGAAATACCATCAGCAAAACTGGCATGCGTTTGATTTCACCAGCCTGCGTGCGGTGGGAACGGATGCACACAATGACTTCTATGGATTGCCATGGCCTTGCTGGGGCACACCTGAAATGAAGCACCCTGGCACGCATATTCTGTATAACACCAGTTTGCCGGTCAAAGACGGTGGACTGGGCTTCCGGGCTAACTTTGGGGTCGAGCGTAATGGCGAAACACTGTTGGCTGAAGGCTCCGCACCTGTTGGCAATGAAATCGGTGATGGTCATCCGGAGTTTACCGCTGATATGCTCAAGCAACTGGGCTGGTGGGGTGATCTTACTGCTGAAGAGCAGGCCGAAGCTGAAGGTAAAAACTGGAAGACTGACTTGTCGGGTGGTATCCAGCGCGTTGCTATTCAGCATGGTTGTGCCCCCTTTGGTAACGGTAAGGCCCGTACCGTAGTATGGACCTTCCCGGATGCTATTCCCAAGCACCGTGAGCCACTCTATACGACCCGTCGTGACCTGGTTGATAAATACCCAACCTGGGATGATTTTGATGACCTGTTCCGCTTGCCAACGCTGTATAAATCCATTCAGGATCGCGACACCTCGGCTGAGTTCCCGATCATTCTGACCTCGGGTCGTCTGGTTGAGTATGAAGGCGGTGGTGATGAAACCCGTTCCAACCCCTGGTTGGCCGAGTTGCAGCAGGATATGTTTGTCGAGATCAATCCGTTCAACGCTAACACCCTGCGAATCGCTGATGGTGATACCGTTTGGGTTTATGGACCAGAGGGTGGCAAGGTGCGTGTCAAAGCATTGGTAACTAACCGTGTTGACCGTAATGTTGCCTTTATGCCGTTCCACTTCGGTGGTGAGTTCCAGGGTGAAGACCTGCGTGGCCGGTATCCGGAAGGCAGTGATCCCTACGTACTGGGTGAGGCTGTCAATACAGTGACCACCTACGGCTATGATCCGGTGACCTTGATGCAGGAAACCAAGTGTACTGTATGCCGTATCGAGAAAGCGGCCTGAACCCATAGAAAAATAAAGCTGGGCCCCTGCTGAGAGCGGAGGGCCTATGAGGAGAAAATCCATGGCTCGTATGAAGTTTTTATGTGACTCAGAGCGCTGTATCGAGTGTAACGGCTGTGTAACGGCCTGTAAAAATGCCAATGAAACCGAATGGGGAATTCAGCGTCGTCGTGTGGTCACCCTGGACGATGGCGAAGTTGGTAAGGAAACCTCCATTTCGGTGGCCTGTATGCACTGTACGGATGCGCCTTGTATGGCAGTCTGTCCGACCGATTGTTTCTATCCGACTGAAGACGGTCTGATCCTGCACAACAAGGATGCCTGTATCGGTTGTGGCTACTGTTTGTATGCCTGTCCGTTTGGTGCGCCACAGTTCCCGCAGCAGGGTGCGTTTGGTGCGCGTGGCAAGATGGATAAATGTACCTTCTGTGCCGGTGGTCCGGAAGATGATCCGGTACTGGAAGAGCAGAAATACGGCGCTAACCGCCTGCGTGAGGGTAAGCTGCCTTTATGTGCCGAAATGTGCTCCACCAAGGCGCTGCTGGCCGGTGATGCGCAAGACGTGGCGGATATCTTCCGTGAGCGTGTAGTCTACCGTGGTCATCGCAACAGTGCCTGGAGTTCAGTTGAACATGAAGCGGCTGAATCTGAGCAGCTGGCTAAAAATGCCGCTGATCTGGCTTATGATGCAACGCAGAGTGTATAGCTATGGAAAAACATGGGTCAGAGGGTGGCGTTAAGATCTGGCTGATGTTGTTACTGGCGGTGCTTTTAGCACTGCCAGTAACAGCGCTGGCTCAAGAGTCTGATACGCGCCGTGAGGCATTTCAATCTATGCCAGGAACCACGCCAGATTTCTGGCGTGATGCCGTGGAGGGTGTCAGTGGCAGGACACAGTCAAATAGTCCAGGTGCTGATACCTTGATCATGCTTGAAGGCGAACGCTGGAAAGACATCCGTAATCAGTGGATCTCGCCAGGCGGTGCTATCGCTCTGGGAGGTAGTCTGCTGGCGATCACTTTATTCTACCTGCTGGTAGGGCAGGTGAAGCTGGAAAATCCGCGTACCGGTAAGACTATTGAACGTTGGACACGCTGGGACAGAGCCATTCACTGGTATGTCGCCGTGTTGTTCATCATTCTTGGGCTTACTGGGTTGTCGATTCTGTACGCCAAATGGTTTTTGATGCCGATTCTGCCGACCAGTGTCTGGGCGGGCTGGATGATAGCGGCGAAAAATATCCATAACTACCTGGGGCCCTTGTTTGCACTGGGTGTGTTGGTGATGATCGTCAAATGGCTGAAACACAATTTTTTCAATATGACCGATCTGAAATGGTTTCTTAAGGGTGGTGGTATTGTCGGTAAGGGGCATCCATCGGCTGGCTACCTGAACGGTGGTGAAAAGATATGGTTCTGGATGGTGGTGTTGGTTGGATTGACGGTGGTGGTTTCTGGTTTGGTGCTGGATTTCCCTAACTTCGGTCAGCCACGTGAAACCATGCAGCTGTTTCTGATAATCCATGCGGTGGCCTCACTGGTATTGATGGCGGCTGCGTTCGGACATATCTACATAGGTACTATTGGAACCGAAGGTGCCTTTGAAGGGATGAAAACCGGCTATGTCGATGAATCCTGGGCGAAACAACACCACGACCAGTGGTACGACGCGATAAAAAAGAAAACCGGGAACTGATCTGCACCACAGACACCCCGTAACCCCCAACAGCCATGTTCCTCACCCGACATGGCTGTTTCTTATGTACAGTCCTGTCTCTATCTATATAATCAGGTTAAAAATTACTCTGCCTAAGGAAGTGTGAACCATGAAACACCTTGATGCCCAGACCACAACTGAAATCGAAGCAGCTGCTTTTCGGCAGTTGCTCAAGCACCTGGATGACAACAAGGATGTGCAGAATATCGATCTGATGATTCTTGCCGACTTTTGCCGCAATTGCCTGGCAAAGTGGTTGATGGCGGCTGCCGAAGCGCGTGGTGAAACACTCAATTATGATCAAGCGCGTGAACATGTCTATGGCATGCCCTATGAGCAGTGGAAAGATCTGTATCAGCAGTCAGCCACACCTGAACAGTTGGCTGCCTTTGCCGCTCGTGAAGCGGCGAAAAAGGGAGCACAATAATGACTGAGGCGGTAGCTTTGAATATTGCGGTGCTGACCCTGTCAGATAGCCGTACCCTGGCTGAAGACCGCTCTGGTGATACGCTGGTAGCCCTGCTGGAAGCGGCTGGTCATAAACTGGTTAGTAGGGAACTCATCCCTGATGATGTGTACAAGATGCGGGCTGTGGTGAGTCAGTGGATTGCTGATGCGGGTGTTCAGGTGATTCTGACTACCGGTGGTACCGGATTTTCTGGCCGGGATTCGACACCCGAAGCCTTGCGACCGCTGTTCGATACTGAAATCGAAGGCTTTGGTGAGCTGTTCCGGCAGGTGTCCTGGCAGGAAATAGGCTCGTCTACAGTTCAATCACGCTGCCTGGCAGGCCTGGCGAATCGTACGGCTATTTTTTGTTTACCTGGCTCCACCGGTGCGTGTAAAACCGCCTGGAAAAATATCTTGCTGGAGCAATTAGACAGCCGTCACCGTCCGTGTAATTTTGTCGGCATTTTGTTAAATGGCAAGCAGTTACATAGCTGAATGTGTGACACTGAGGGACGTACGTTGAGACCAACCGATAATCTGATGCCTGTAGATCAGGCACTGAGTGCCATGCTGCAATTAACCCCCTTGGCCGAGGTTATTGAGCAGGTGGCCATATCCAAGGCGGCCGGGCGCGTTTTAGCTAAGGATATACAATCGACCTGTGACGTCCCTCCGGCTGATAACAGCTCGATGGATGGTTATGCGCTACGTCTGGCTGATGCTGGGGCACCTTTGCCTATCAGTCAGCGTGTGGCAGCGGGGCGGTCACCTGGGCCGCTGACTCAGGGCACCTGCGCACGCATTTTTACCGGTGCGGAGATTCCTCCAGGCGCTGATGCGGTGGTGATGCAGGAAGCCGTAAGCTTTACCGCCTTTGATGATCTGTTGGTGCCGGAAGACTTGAAGCCTGGCCAGAATATCCGTCGGGCCGGGCAGGATATCCGCCGGGGAGCCACAATCCTTAAAGCCGGAACGCGTCTGGATTATCGTCATTTAGGTCTGCTTGCCAGTGTGGGTATTGCCGAGTTAGCGGTATTTCGAAAAGTTAGCGTAGCCATTTTATCTACCGGTGATGAGCTGGTTCAACCTGGGAAGGCGCTGCAGCCTGGCCAGATTTACAACTCTAATCGGTTTTTACTGCAGGGTTTTCTGGAAGCGTTGGGAGCCGAGGTGGTTAGTTTTGAACAGGTAGGCGATACCTATGCGGAAACTCAGTCAGCGCTCCGCCGCGCCGCCGACCAGGCTGATTTGGTGCTGTCGACCGGTGGTGTATCCGTGGGCGAAGAGGATCATATTAAGCCAGCTGTAGAATCTTTGGGCGAGTTGGCCATCTGGCGTCTGGCGATGAAACCGGGTAAGCCTGTGGCGTTTGGTCGGATAGATCAGAGTATTTTTATCGGTCTGCCGGGCAATCCTGTGTCAACCTTTGTGGGGGCTCAGGTGTTTGTTAAGCCGGTACTCGCGCGCCTGGCGGGTGAGGCAGCAGGTGAACCCGACTGGCTCACAGGTCTAGCCAGTTTTTCGGCTGCAACTAAAATACGCCAGGAATACCTGCGGGTGCAGGCGACTTGGCAAGATGATCATTGGCAGCTGAATGCTTACCCGAATCAGAACTCCGGTGTACTGACATCGGCGATCTGGGCCAATGCGCTGGCTGTACTGCCTCCTGAAAGTGATGTGGCTCCAGGCGATAAGGTGCGTTTTTTTCTTTATGCCGATCAGACCACGCCGAAACCGGATAACAACTGACGCATGGTTTCTTCATCTTCCTGATTCAACAGGGCTTTCTCACGCAGATAGACACTGAACTGACTGCCTTTTCCCGGCTCAGAGCTTACGCAGATATCACCGCCATAACGCCGCGCCAGCGAGCGGCTGATGGACAGGCCCAACCCATTGCCATTCTCCCGGGTGGTGAAAAAAGGTTCAAAAATGCGTGCCTGTACCTCAGCGCTCATGCCACTGCCTTCATCACGTACGCTGATTTCTACGCCTTTGGCACCGTCTTCGGCTTGCCATGGATGAGTTGATAGCCAGATATTGCCTTGGCAGGGCATGGCATTGGCGGCATTCAATAACAGATTTACCAGTACCTGCTGTACCTGTTGTCGGTTACCTTCCACGGAGCAGACACTGGTGTAATCCTTGTGTACTGTAATGCCTTTTTTGTTCAGCGCGTAGTGCACCAGCGCCAGGGTATCCTGCACAACGGCGTTAACGTCGAGCGTTTGCATCTGGTCGATAACCTGCCCGGGGCGGCTGTATTGCAACAGGTTATTGATGATTGCCTGAATACGGTAGACCTGTTCGATCACTGTATCGATTTCACTTTGTACCAGGCAGCCCTCACCCAATTCCGCTTGCAGCAGGTCCATGTGCCCGAGAATGACCGCTGCCGGGTTATTGATTTCATGGGCAATGCCGGCGGTTAACTCACCCAGTACCGCCAATTTCTCTTTGGTAAAGAGTTCAGCCCGAGTAGCCTTCAGCAGCTCAATGTGTTGTTCCAGTTCCTGGGTTTTCTGTTGCAGGCTCAGGGTACGTTGTTCCACCTTCTGCTCCAGACGCTCAGCAGCCTGACGGATGGTATCCTGGCGGAGATCCAGCTCATCCAGCATGTTATCGAACTGCTGGGCCAGGTCAGCAAACTCATTCTCGGCTTTCAGTGTACCGATCCGCGCATGGGTATCACCACGACGCACCGCCATCACCGAGCGGTGAATACGCTTGATCGGGCTGAGTAAGCGGTAAGCGCTGTGCCAGACAAAATAACCTGATAACAGCATAATCAGGCCCAGTGTAATACCTAGCTCGGCAAGATTACGGCGATACATATAAATGAACGGGCTTTCTGAGAAACCGGCATACAGAACCCCGATCAGCTTGTCGTTTAAGCTGTAAATAGGCTCATAAGCACTGATAAACCAGTCGTTTACTACAAAGGCCCGATCAAGCCAAAGACGCTCCTCCAGCAACACTCTCTCATAGACTTCAGCCGAGATGCGCGTGCCGATCGCACGTTCGAATTCTTGCCTGCTGGGGTGCTGCTGATGTTGTGCCGGTACGTTGGTGGTGATTCTGACATCGTCGAGAAACAACGTGACTGTTCCCAGACCATCATCCGGCAGCGCATCCTGACCATAAACCAGATCGCGGATGGTATCGACAAACTGCAGGTTGTGATTTAACAGCACCCCGCCGTCCAATACATAGCGTAACTGACCCCTGGCATCAAATATTGGCTGCAGGGTGCGCACGAACATGCCGCGGGTTTCCAGGGTTTTGTCAGAGGGCTTGGCGCGGGGAGTGTCCAGCACCGGCACTTTAACTTTTTCAGCCAGTGCGGGGCTTAAGGTCAGTAACTCCTCTGCATCAATCAGAGACAGCCCTTTAAGGCTGTTACCCGCAAGAATTTGATCCTTCAACTGCGCAATACTGGGTTGTGAGTCCAGATCCTGCTGCAGTTGCTCAGGAGTCAGCAGGCGTAAAAAATCAAATTGCTGCTTCTGGCGTAGGTCATTGATCATCTGGTTAAGCGCCTGATGATCATTGCTGATCAGGTAGGGATGCAATTGTAAGGTATGGCTGAGTTGTTCCAGACGTTCCAGTTGCCGGTCCTGCATCATCTGCAGGGTGCTGCGGGCTACGGCCAGATCAGACGCTACCTTCATATAGAGTTGGCGATCTGAATAGGTGGTGGTCCAGTAGGCGGTTAAGCCGATCAGAGCGGCAAATGTCAGCAGAATGGGCAGTAGTATCAGTGCCAGTAGCTTACCGCGAACCGAGTGTTTCCAGGGGCCGGGCATTAATCGGTTCCTGTCAGACTGTCATTGTCCTGCTGCCAGCCACTCAGTTTACGATCAAGCGTTTTCCTGGCGATACCCAACTGGCGTGCGGCGGCGGACTTGTTACCCTCACTGGCTTCCAGAACCCGCAATATGTGCCGTTTCTCAACTTCTTCCAATGGCCAGCAACTGGGATAGCCTGAGCTGCTGAAAGCTGCATTGTCCCGTGGCTGAAGTTCTTCCAATGGCAGGTGTCCAAGCAAAATGCAGCGCTCAATGAAATTTTTCAGTTCACGGATGTTGCCGGGCCAATGGTGTGCCTGCATGGCACGCAGGTCTTCATGGCTGAAAGGCACGGCAGGAAGCCCCAGGTCATCTGACAGGCGCCGGGAAAAGAAGTGTGCCAACTGCGGGATATCCTCACTGCGTTCACGCAGAGGAGGCAGGGTCAGGGTCAACACATTCAGGCGGAAGTACAGGTCTTCACGAAACTGCTGTTGCCTGACTTCATCACTCAACGTGCGGTTGGTGGCGGCCAGGATGCGCACATGGGTTGGCACCTCGCGTTCACTGCCGACCGGACGAATGCTTTTTTGCTCCAGCGCCCGCAACAGCTTGGCTTGCATAGCTAAGGGCATTTCGCCTATCTCATCCAGAAACAGCGTACCACCGGCGGCATAGGTAAATAGCCCCTCGCGGGCACGATCAGCGCCGGTAAAGGCGCCTTTGGTATGCCCAAACAGTTCGGCTTCCAGCAAATCGGGGGCTATGGCACCACAGTTAATCGCCACAAATGCACCCTCTCTGCCGGATTGATGGTGTAGCGCCCGGGCTACCAGTTCTTTACCTGTGCCGGATTCTCCCTCTATTAAAACCGGGGAAGGCGTGGGGGCTACGCGCTGAATTACGGCTTCGAGTCGTTTAATCACTGCGCTGTCACCCAGCATAGGCGTATCGGCGGCGATGTAACGGGTGACCTCACGTCGTAACAAAAAATTTTCCCGAGCCAGCAGACGACGCTGTAGTACCCGTCTGACCGCATTCATCATCTGTTCCAGCCTGAAGGGCTTCAGAATAAAGTCGGCGGCACCAGCACGCAGTGCCTGAATGGCTGTGTCCAACTCAGCATAGGCGGTCATGAAGATAACATCACTATGTCGGTTCGGATCCTGTAAAGCTTCGTGCCATTCGATGCCGGAGCGTCCTGGCAGTTTTACATCCACAATAAGCAGGTCGAAGTGGCAGCGTTTACGTATCTCTTCAGCTATTTCGATGCTGCCTGCGACTTCAACCAGCCCGAAATGTTTCTGCAGGGCTTTTTGCAGGAAGCTGCGCATGCCGGATTCATCATCTACCACTAATACCGAAGCCGAGCGGCAAAGATCTGAGTCTGTTGTTATCATGGGTTATCCGATTGACAGGTCGAAAGCGGTCAGTGTTGGGATCTAATGTCCCATATGTAGTCTGACCTGTGTAATTTTGACTCATATTAGCAGATAAGTTATGGGATGTAATTCGTCAAACTTCCTGAGTTTCTAGCTTTGTTTTTATGTTTTATGCGGGCTTGGACAGTGTTGGCATGAAAGCTGGCCTGTTGCTTGCTCTCTAACTGCATGAAATTATAAACACAATGGAGCGGGGCTTTATGAAACGATTTTTACTAGTAGTCTGTTTGGTGCTGCTGACAATGCAGTCTGCGTTTGCTGAAAAAATGCTCAGATTGGCGACAACGACCAGTACTTATAACTCAGGCTTGTTGGATTTTTTATTACCGCACTTTGAAGAAGAGACTGATATCAGTGTTCAGGTAATTTCAGTAGGTACAGGTGCAGCACTGCGTCTGGGACAGGATGGTGATGTGGATCTGGTGATGACGCATGCACCGGCGGCTGAGGCCGCTTTTGTTGCAGGCGGCCATGGTGTTGATCCCAGAGGGTTGATGTATAATGACTTTGTTTTGGTGGGGCCGGTTGCTGACTCGGCTGAGCTGCGATCCGCTGATAATGCGTTGGATGCCTTTTCGCGTATTGTAGCAAGTGGGTCAGTGTTTGTGTCGCGTGGCGATGACTCGGGAACCCACATGAAAGAATTGGCTTTCTGGGAAAATGCCGGACAAACTCTGCCTTTTGATGGTTACCGGAGCGTCGGTCAGGGTATGGGTCGTGTACTGTCCCTGGCGGATGAAATGGAAGGCTATGCGCTTACCGATCGGGGTACCTGGCTGGCGATGAAAAACCGTTTGGATCTGGCACTGGTTTATGAGGGAGACGAAAGCTTGTTTAACCCTTATCAGGTGATTCTGGTGAACCCGGAGCGGCACCCCCATGTTGAATTTGAATTGGCTAAAATGCTGGCGGATTGGCTGGTGTCAGAACAAGGGCAGCGTTTGATTGACAGTTTTCAGATTGAAGGAGAGCAGTTGTTTTTTGCCTCTGCTAAACAATAATTTCATGCGAAAGACAATGCAGTAATGAATTCTATTTCGGAAGCGACTATAGCTGCATTGTATCTTTTGATTTCCGGTGATGCGGAGCTCTGGGGCATTATTCTGGTGTCCTTCAGAGTTTCGCTTTCGGCCCTTTTAATAGCCTTTCCCTTTGCGATGATGCTTGGCTTTGTGCTGAGTTTTTGGCGTTTTCCCGGACACTGGTTCATCGTTACCCTGAACAACACGCTGTTAGCGGTGCCCACAGTCGTTATAGGTTTAACACTGGTGTTGCTGTTTTCCCGTAGCGGCCCGTTTGGTGACTTGCGCTTGTTATTCACTCAGCCGGCAATGATTATCGGACAGATTTTAATCTGTTTTCCGCTGCTGGTAGCGATGCTGCACATGGCCTATCAGGGGGTGTCACGTCATGCCTGGGAAACAGCGCGAACGCTGGGCTGTTCACGGTTAAAAACCCTGTGGTTGATTACGCTTGAAGTACGCTTTGCTGTATTGGCTGCTGCAGTGACTGCCTTCGGTCGTATTGTTGCCGAAGTGGGCTGTGCCATGATGGTGGGTGGTAATATTGCTGGCTATACCCGCACCATTACGACATCCATTGCGCTGGAAACCACCAAGGGTGAATATGTGCAGGGGATCGCCTTGGGAATCGTATTGCTGGTGCTGGCGCTGGGATTAAATCTGCTGGTAGGCATTAGTCGTGGGCGCAGTGTTCAGGGGGCTGCACAATGAAACCTGCTGAGCTGAAGGCCACTGGATTACAGCATGGTTTTAAGCGTGAAACCCTGTGGCAGATCGATTATCTGCAGCTACTGGCAGGCCAGTGTGTGCATCTGCGAGGTGAAAACGGCAGTGGTAAAACTACTTTGCTGAAAGTTCTGGCAGGGTTGCAACGCCCAAGTGCTGGTCGGGTACTGATCAATCAGCAGCCCGTGAGTCTAGGAGATGGACGTTGTTGTTACCTGCATCAGCAACCCTATATGTTTGACAAAACGGTACGGGCAAATCTGGCGCAGGTATTGGCATCCCGTTCTGGTTCTAAAAATGACAAGTGTGAACGCGTTGATCAGGCGTTACACTGGTCAGGGTTAATTCATCACGCTGGGCAAGCGGCGCGGACTCTTTCAGGTGGCGAGCGCCAGGCTTTAGCTATGGCCAGGGCTTGGTTATGTGAGCCGCAATTCTGGCTGCTGGACGAGCCCATCGCCAGTCTGGATGAAAATGGCATTGAGCGTTGTGTAGAATTGGTCTCACAGTTACGCCGAAGTGGTGCCGCCATTTTGATGACCAGTCACCAGCAGGGTGCCTTGACGGCACTTTGCGACAGTCAGTGGCAGTTGCATCAGGGCAAGTTAATCACTGAGGGTGGATGATGCAAAATACAGCAGTAACAGGGGTTATCCTGGCCGGTGGGCAGGGGCGCCGTATGGGCGGGGAAGATAAAGGTTGGGTCGATTTCCAGGGGCGGCCGATGATTCAGCATATTATGGAGCGTTTGTCCGACCAGGTAGATGAAATTATTATCGTCGCTAATCGTAATCAGTCTCGCTATGCTGATTTGGGAGTCAGGGTTGTTGAGGACTTGTTGACCGGCTTTCAGGGACCCTTGGTGGGGATAGCTACAGGTTTAACCCATGCGTCTCATGATCAGGTGGTATTTGTACCCTGTGATGGTCCGTTTATAAGTCGCGAGCTGGTTAATCGTTTCAGTGAGGAATTCTCTAATACCGGAAAGCCTGTTATTGTGGCAGATGACGGAGAAAGATTGCAGCCGATGGTGGTGATGCTACAAAAGCAGCTGTTACCAGAACTGCGGGCAGCATTACAAGCCGGTGAGCGTAAACCAGACCGCTGGTATGCCTCGGTAGGTATGGCGCAAGTTAGTTTTGCTGCGGATAGTTTGTATAACTTTAATACACCTGAACAAATAACTCCGAAGAGTTAACGATAATTCTCCGTTATAAGTCAGTTTATTCCTTTTGAATCAGGAATAAACCTTGCTTGTAAACAGATAATAACAATAGGATTATCGGACCGCATGAAACCCTACGATATTCCGGTACTCGGCTTTGCCGCCTGGAGTGGTACCGGAAAAACTACATTGCTGAAACAGCTTTTGCCGCGACTGAAACAGCGGGGCTTGCGTATCGGTTGTATCAAACATGCCCACCATGATTTTGATGTTGATATACCCGGCAAAGACAGCTATGAACTGCGGCATGCGGGCGCCAGTCAGATGTTGATTGCCTCAGCTAAGCGTTGGGCACTGATGACTGAGGACCCGCAGGATGACGCACCTAAATTGATGGATCTACTGACGAAGTTGGATACAGATCAGTTGGATATGGTGCTGGTGGAAGGCTTTAAAGCCGAAAACTATCCTAAAATCGAACTCTACCGGCCCGCTGTTGGTAAGCCACTGCGTTATGAGCAGGACCGCACTATTATTGCAGTTGCAACCGATGACCCTAGCGCCTTACCTGAAGGCCTCAAACTACCCTTATTGGATATTAACAACCTCGATGAGATTGAGACCTTTGTGTGTCAATTTTGTCCAACCAGCGGAGGCCAGGGATGAGCCAGAAAGATATTTCCTGCTTTGATTTTGTCACTCCCCAAGGCAATCGTCACTTAAAACTGGAAGAGGGCGCTCGGCTGGTTATGTCGATGGCGCTTGGTCACCTGCCTTCCTGCGATTGCCCTTTGGCGGCGGCGTTGGGCCGAGTCCTGTCCAAGGATATAGTGGCACCGTTTAATGTCCCCCAGAATATTAATGCGGCGATGGATGGCTTTGCCCTCAAAGGTGAAGAGTTAGGAGCGCAGACTGAATGGGAGCTGCAGGGCCAGAGTCTGGCAGGTCGTGCGTTTGATGGCCGGCTGCAGCCAGGCGGTGCGGTAAAGATCACCACGGGCGCTCCGATGCCATCGGGTGCCGATACGGTGGTGATGCAAGAGATGTGTGAACTGCGCGGTACACGGGTGGTGATTGCTGACTCTGTGGCTGTCAGGCCCGGCAGCAATGTGCGTCAGGCGGGTGAAGATATAGCGGTTGGCAGTTTGGTGTTAAGGCGCGGACAGCGTCTGGGTCCGATAGAAATAGGTATGCTCGCGTCATTGGGGCTACACCAGGCAAGTGTTTATAAGCCTCTGAAAGTGGCGGTATTCTCAACCGGTGATGAAGTCTGTGCGCCGGGTGATGAGCTGCAGCCCAGTGGTATTTATGATACCAATCGCTTTACCCTGCTCTCTGTACTGAAAGGGCTGGAGTGTGAGGTGGAGGATCTGGGTATTCTGCCGGATGATAAAGCCAGTATTGAGCAGGCACTACAGCAGGCGGCCCAGCGTAATCGTCTGGTACTGACCAGTGGAGGAGTATCTGTTGGCGAAGCTGACTTTGTTAAGCAGGCACTGAGCAGTCTTGGCAATACCAGCTTCTGGCAACTGGCAATCCGTCCGGGACGCCCGATTGCGTTTGGGGATCTGGGATTAAACCAGGATGGCGAGCTATGCTTATTTGCTGGTCTGCCAGGCAACCCGGTAGCTGTGATGGTGACGTTTTGCCTGTTGCTGCAGCCGTTGATCCGTAAGCTTCAGGGTGAAACTGAATGGGTAGGGCTGACGTGGCAGGCAAGAGCGACAGAATCGATGAAAAGTCGCACCGGACGCAGTGATTTCCACCGTGGTATTTTTACTATCACCGAAGGGGGGGAGCTGGAGGTGCGTACCACCGGTCATCAGGGATCTGGCATTCTGACCTCTATGCATGAAGCTAACTGCCTGATACGTATTGAAGAGGACCGGGACCGCGTTGAAGCGGGTTCCCGGGTCAGAATTTATCCATTCAGTCGTTGGTTGCCTGGCTATCCGCTGGTGTAATTATTTGAACGGAGAACAACTATTATGACCACACTGACTCATCTGGATGCCAAAGGGCAGGCGCACATGGTGGATGTATCGGCCAAAGCCGTGACAGCCCGAACAGCCACTGCCAGTGCCAGTATAACTATGCAGGCATCCACCCTGCAGATGATTATAGAAGACCGTCATGCCAAAGGGGATGTGCTTGCTACCGCACGCATTGCGGGCATTCAAGCGGCCAAACGTACGCCAGATCTGATTCCTTTGTGTCATCCGCTGATGTTATCCAAGGTGTCTGTTGAATTTGAACCAGATACCGCTTTACCGGGTATCCGCGTTCTGGTGACCTGCAAGTTGGCAGGTCAAACCGGGGTGGAAATGGAGGCGTTGACCGGGGCATCGGTTGCGGCTTTGACCCTTTACGATATGTGTAAAGCGGTGGATAAAACCATGCTGATTGGCGATATCCGCGTATTAACCAAGCAGGGCGGTAAGTCGGGTGACTGGGTGTTTGACGCCGCTGAAACTGTATCTGCCGAAGTGGTCTTTGAACCCAGTGTTGATGAGATCAGGACACGGCCCCACGAAAGACTTCAGGTACGTTTTTTTGCTGAATTACGAGAGCAACTGAAGCAGGATGAATTGGCCGTTGATCCGGCTGAGCTTAAAGCAGCCGGTTTTACAGTGACCGTGGGTGGTTTGTCTGACTGGTTGCGTCAAACTCAGCCAGAACTGGATGCCGTGCTGGATAGAGCGGGCTTGATGGTCGCCGTCAATCACAAAATGGCCGATAACCAGGTACCGGTTAAAGCCGGTGATGAAGTGGCTTTTTTCCCACCGGTAACCGGGGGCTGATATGTTCAAAATACAGGTCTATGCCGAACGTTTTGATACCGGCAAAGAACTGGACGCTTTGAGTCTGCAGCGTACAGATATTGGTGCATTAGCCAGCTTTGTCGGCTACGTGCGTGATTTCAATGAACGTCCGGATGTGACTGCACTGACGTTGGAGCATTATCCCGGCATGACTGAGCAGCAACTGCAAGCCATTGCTGAAACAGCCGCTGAACGTTGGCCGCTGCTGGGTGGTACGATTATTCACCGGATTGGCCGGATGGAGCCGGGTGATCCGATAGTGCTGGTGGCTGTGGCCTCAGCACATCGTCAGGCCGCATTTGATGCCTGTAACTTCATTATGGACTATCTGAAAACCCGGGCGCCTTTCTGGAAGAAAGAACATACCCTGAGCGGTGACTATTGGGTCAGTTCACGTCCTTCAGATAGCCAGGCGGCACAACGCTGGGATAATAATAATGACTGAGCTCCTGAATACGACGGCATTGGTGGATCGTTTTGGTCGACGGGTGCGTTATGTACGCTTGTCGGTAACGGATCGTTGTGACTTTCGCTGTGTCTATTGCATGAGTGAAAAAATGACCTTTTTGCCTCGCGATCAGGTACTGACGTTGGAGGAGATAGGACGAATTGCGTCGGTATTTACCAGTCTTGGGGTAGAAAAAATCCGTCTGACAGGTGGTGAACCGCTGGTCAGACGAGATCTGATGGAATTGGTTGATTATATCGGAACCTTGGGGCTGAAAGATTTCACCATGACTACCAATGGCAGTCAGTTACCGCGTTTTGCAACCGAGCTGAAAGCCGCTGGATTGCATCGACTGAATATTAGCCTGGATTCGCTGGACCCGGAGAAGTTTCGTCGAATTACCCGTAATGGTGATCTGCACAAGGTGCTGGCCGGTATCGATGCTGCACAGGCCGCCGGTTTCAGTGAAATCAAGATCAATGCCGTGGTGATGCGGGGCCGCAATGATGACGAGGTGCTTGCTCTGGTAGATATGGTGCGCAAACGAGGCATCGATATCAGTTTTATTGAAGAGATGCCGCTGGGTAATATTTCTGATCATGGTCGTGATGAAACCTTCTGCTCCAGTGATGAAGTTAAGGCGATGATTGAACAGAATTATCCACTGACGCCACTGCAACATATGACGGGAGGTCCATCGAAATATTTCAGTATGGCTGACAGTCGCAGCCGCATAGGTTTTATATCACCGCACAGCCATAACTTCTGTGGCGATTGCAATCGTGTGCGCGTCACTGTAGAAGGGCAGTTGTTACTCTGCCTTGGTAATGAGCATTCGGTTGATCTGAAACCTATACTGCGCGCTTACCCCAAGGATAACGGCCCGTTACGCCAGGCCATTATTTCTGCCATGGAGTTGAAACCTGAATCCCATCACTTCACTACGGATGGCGAAGTACAGGTGGTTCGCTTTATGAATATGACCGGCGGCTGAGTCGGAATGAATCCAAGATAGGGAGTATCAATCAGTATGAACACAGGCACTAGAAGAGCTATGGCTTCTGTTATCCCTCGTCTTGTCTTGCTTGGGCTTTTATCGATACTGGCGGCTGGCTGTACAGATACGTTCGCTGACGAGACTGTACACAGAATCGATGCTGAACGTGACCTGCGCTCATTTGATGATTGGGCGACAGCCAGTGTATTGAATATGCATGTGGGGTGGAATGCGCCAAGAGTTTTGGGACAATTAAGTTATCGAGCCTGGGTGGATGGCTTAAGTCATACGCCAGTCAATATAGTTGAACAGCCTTTTGTGATTAAAGGTCATTTATTGGCTTACTGGGATATTGATTACTATGATCTCTCTTGGGAGACTAAATTAATTGATGCTCAGCCTGCAAAGACCTTGCTTTTGCGTTTTTATCCTCAAGGACCACAAGATCCTAAAACTGAAGCGATGCTCGAAGACTTAGTCCTGTTGGCGGAAGACAGTCGTCGAGCTGTTCGGTTTTTTATTTATGATAGCTTTAATGAGCAAGGGCCTTTGCGCGTTCACAGTGGAGTCGAAGCTTGGGATCAGGATGAAATTGAAGCCGTGCTTGAGCCTTTTGGCGCGCTGGCTGATTCCTTTAAGACGGACCAGGAAGGCTATATAGCCATGCCTGCCAAGGTTACCTTGACTGAAGTGTTGACCTATCATGAATTGAGCTCTACGTTTCTCAACGGAAAGCTTACCGATGTTCAGTCTTGGCCTGAAGGAGCGGCTTTCGACTCTGATATTTATGATCTTCAACGCCATAATTTTTTATCGCTACCTTGGCAGCAATTCTTTCGGCTTGACTCATCGGCTTCAATGTATACACAGCCTGATAAAGAATCAAAGGTGGTTTTACTAGTCAATACTCAGGTTTCTGATTCAGGGCCCAGGGTGGAAAAAATTTCTACTTACAGCGCTGACTGGTTTTTAGTCCGCCTGTATTCTGATCCCGATATAAAAGGCTATGTTCGAGTGAATGATTTGTGGATAATTAATTGATCACAGCTTTGACCAGCGGCCCATTACGCCAGGCCATTATTGCTGCCATGGAGTTGAAACCTGAATCCCATCACTTCACTACGGATGGTGAAGTCCAGGTGGTTCGCTTTATGAATATGACTGGCGGTTAACGCATTATCGGGACGAAAGTATAGGGTTTTTCGGCGGAATGGCTTACTATCTGTCTTAGTGATAGAGTGCTTATGCATTCTGGACCTTATCGCAGGGAGCCTTTGATGCCAGAACAGGAACAGAAAAAAGTAACCGATTATTGTCTTGCGCTACAACCTATTTGTGATCAGCATTTGCGGCATGTGGGTGATGAACTGCTTTATCGCGCCAGTGTGAATGCCAGGGTGGCAGTGATTGAAAACCCCCTGGTAGCTACCGCGCGCGTGTGTAATATCGCTTTTTACGAAATGGGCCGGGAAGCGCTCAGCGGTCCGCGTGAACTCTATTTTAATACCCCCCGTGACTGGCTGCTTAATCTAGATCTATTACCACCGGCAGCCGACCGAATTGTATTGGAAGTGCTTGAAAGTGTTGAAGGTGATGCTGAAGTTATCGCTGCGCTTCGTAATGTAAAATCACTGGGTTATCGCATTGCTCTAGACGATTTTGTGCTTAATGACGCCACTTTGCCGTTACTGGAGTTGGCCGATATTGTTAAAATTGATCTACTTAATAACGGTATCAATGAAAAAGATCTTGAGCTGTATAAGTCACGCGGCATTGAGCTCCTGGCTGAGAAAGTAGAAGACTTCGAAACCTTTAAGCATTGCCGCGAACTGGGCTTTACCCTGTTTCAGGGCTATTTTTACGCTCGTCCGGAAATCAGACAAAGTCAGTTTATAAAACGCAGCAGCAATAAGGCCGCCCAGTTGCGTCTGTTGGCGGTGCTGAATGAACAGGAGCCGGAGTATGACAAGCTGGAATCGCTGATGGCTCAGGATTCGCCACTTTGTATACGACTGTTGCGGCTATGTAACTCACCCCTTTACCGGCGTGAGTGTGAAATTGGCAGTTTACGTCAGGCGATGATTCTGGTCGGTTTTAATGGACTGCGAAAATTGATTATTGTAATTTTGCTGGCTGATAACAACCCCTGTAATTTGCTGCTGTTGCCCAAAGCACTCACCCGTGCTGCCATGTGTGAGCGCTTGGCTGAAGAATCGAATCACGACCATCCAGACAGTGCTTTTCTTGTCGGTATCTTATCAATGATGGACACTCTGCTGGATGAACCCCTGGATAAACTCTGCCTGCAACTGCCGCTGAGCGAAGCCGTACGCGAGGCGCTGCTGAAGCAGCAGGGACGCCTGGGCGAGATACTACGATTGACTATCGCCTATGAAGATGCGCGCCTGGGGTCTGCATCACAGCTGGTGGTTCAGCGACTCAATCGTTGCTATATGAATAGCGTAAGTTGGGCAAATAATCTGCTCGGTGAAGTGGCCGATGCCTCCAGATAAAGCCATGTGGCTTTCAGTGTTAAACAGCCTCAGCGTTAGCCCGCTGCGGCGAGTTGTCCAAAAATTCTGAAGCCACCCAGGTAAGTACCGAGCGCTGATCCAAAGGTGGCAAGGATGAATACCAGCAGTGTTCGGGATACCCGGTTACGCCACCAGCCCCGCAGCTGTGTGACATCCTGGCGCAGCCTTGAAAAATCACCCACAGTCGGTTTGCGCATGGCTATTTCAATGGCTGCCGCCACCATGCCCGCACCTATAGTGGGATTCAGTGATGTAAAGGGTGCCGCAAAAAATGTACCGATAATGGTTAGTGGATGGGCTGTGGCTATCAAGGCACCCAGTGCCGCCAGCGTACCATTGATCAATACCCACTCAATAATCAGTTGCAGTCCCAGGTCAGTGTTACGACTGAAGCCTATGGCAAAGCCAGTGATTACCAGTAGCATGATGATCCAGGGGATGAATTTCGGCCAGCGACTCCCCTTGGGGGTTTGCTCAAGCAGATTGATCTGTTCAGTAGGATCTTCAGGTAGGTGCCCGCGCAGATTGTCGGACATGCCCTTAAGGTGACCGGCACCGATGATCACCAGTACGCGTTTGTAACGGCTGTCGCCATTTTCCTGTGCCAGTCGCAGTGCCATATAATGGTCACGCTCGGCGATCAGGGCCTGGTAAAGGTGTTCAGACTCTTCAGCAAACTCGGTGAAAGTGGATTCCAGCACATCACCCTGTTTGAGCTTTTCGATCTCTTCAGCGGAGACTTTTTCTTTAGATACCAAACTGGCCATCAAGCCACTGATCAGGTTCATCCGTTGCCACCAGGGCACGCTGCGATAGACCCGTTTCAGGGTGATACCAATATCCCGGTCTATGACCATTACGGGCAATCCAGCTGTTTCAGCCTCTTCCAGAGCCGCTTTCATTTCGGCCCCTGGTGCTATGCCACTTTCTTCGGCAACGCGCTGCTGAAAGGCTCCCAGTGCCAGGCTGGCGGCAACCATACCGGCTTTGCCTTCACGGATCACCTGGAACAGGTCCATTTTTGCCAACGCATCAGGGTCCTGCATGGAGCGTAGACGCCCTGGGCAGAGCTCTATGGCGACAGCATCAAACTCTCCAGAACGAATCAGTTCACGCACTTCATCGGCACTGGCTTTGGAAACATGCGCTGTACCCAGTAGTGTGTAGTGGGTGTCATATTTATGCAGCTCTTCACGTGGGCCGCCGGTTTGAACAGAACTGATTACTGAGGTTGTCATAGAGTTCGCTGTCTGTGTTAATTCGCAAAAGAGCGCTGATTTTACCCTTCAGCGCAGCAGAGTGCATCTTTGTCACCTGTTTTACCCAGCCTTTTGGACAGAAATGCGGTTTTAAGATAAAAGCGTAGTAATATAAACATATACTTGGATAGTTGATTAGCAGGAGAGCCGTATGATTACCGAGCAGTTTGTCGATGCCAGTATCACCCCTTTAGGTAATCTGGACACCCTGTCACCGTATGAGGTGGCACGATTACAGGATAGAAGTAACAGTGGTTTACACACTCTGTTTCGTCAGTGTGCTTTGGCTGTACTCAATACGGGTAGTGAAATGGATAGCACCCGCAAAGTACTGCATCGTTTTCGTCGTTTTGATGTACAAATCAGTCATAAATTCCGTGATGTTCAGCTGGATCTGATCAATGCACCGGCCTCGGCTTTTGTCGACGGTGAAATGATCCAGGGGATACGCGAGCATCTGTTTTCGGTACTGCGCGACCTGTTGTATGTGCAGGATGAGCTGGATAGTTGCGACGATGAATTAAGTGAATCTGAACGTATCACCAATCTGGTGTTTCATATTTTGCGTCATGCTGGCGTTATGCGGCCTCATATCAAACCGGATATGGTGGTCTGCTGGGGTGGTCATTCGATTAACCGTACTGAATATGACTACACCAAGAAAGTCGGCTATGAGCTGGGTCTGCGCAAGTTGAATATCTGCACTGGCTGTGGGCCTGGAGCGATGAAAGGACCGATGAAAGGGGCGACTATTGCGCACTCTAAACAGCGCATTACTCAGGGGCGTTATCTCGGTATCACCGAACCTGGAATCATTGCGGCCGAATCGCCCAACCCGATAGTGAATGAGCTCTTGATTTTGCCGGATATTGAAAAACGTCTGGAGGCGTTTGTGCGGGTGGGGCATGGCATTATTGTGTTCCCCGGCGGTGCTGGAACGGCAGAGGAGATACTTTATATTCTGGGTATTTTGCTACGCGAAGAGAACGCTCAGATGCCTTTCCCGTTGATTTTTACCGGACCGGAAGAGAGTCAGTCCTATTTTGAGACGCTGGATAAATTTATTGCCGCGACGTTGGGTGAGCTGGCCACGCACTTTTATGAAATCATCACCGGTGATGCCCATGCGGTTGCGCAGCGCATGAAGGAGCGCCTGGATGAAGTTACCCGCTATCGTAAATCCAGTGGTGAGTCCTATCACTTTAACTGGGACCTGATGATTCCGCTGGCACTGCAAAAACCCTTTGAGCCAACACATGAACTGATGGGCAGTTTGAACCTGTCACTACAGCAGCCAGACTATGAATTGGCTGCTCAGTTACGCTGCGCTTTATCCGGCATAGTGGCTGGTAATGTCAAAGAGCCAGGGATTCGGGCCATTGAAGAGCACGGACCGTTTCAGTTAACTGGTGACCCTCAGGTGATTGATGCACTGGCAGAGTTGCTGGACAGTTTTGTCAAACAGCGGCGTATGAAAATCAATCATGAGGATTATGTGCCTTGTTTTCGTCTGGCTCGAAGGGAGTGACTCCTCTGAAGAAGTCACTCATATGTGATTAGTTAGCTGGTTCCTGAAAAACGGCTGGTGAGTGCCTGATTGCGTTGCCCCATTTGCTTCAATAAGCTAGCAATGCCAGTCAGGCCTTGAGCCGCCTGGGCGGTTTCATGGGTTTGCTGTGACACGCTGGCGATGTTTTGAGCAATATCGCTGGCTACGCTAGTTTGCTGTTCCGCTGCTGTGGCAACCTGGGCATTGAAATTATTGATCTGGATGATTAATTTGCTGACACTCTGAAGTTGGGATGAGCTTTCTTCAAAAATTTCCACGCTTTCAGTGGATATGGCATGAGACGCTTGCATTACATCAACAGTTTCGTTGGCACCTTTCTGTACAGTCTCAATAATCTTCTGGATCTGTTCGGTTGAGGTCTGAGTGCGCTGAGCGAGTGTTCGAACTTCATCAGCCACTACCGCAAACCCCCGTCCTTGATCACCCGCTCTAGCGGCTTCAATGGCCGCATTTAAGGCTAGCAAGTTGGTCTGCTCAGAAATTCCCTGAATAACACCAACGACGGTACCTATATTGCTGGTATCGGCCTCTAGCTGGCGCCATTTGCTCCATTGCCGTAGCAACCAACGATGCGCTGTCGTTGGTTTTCGCTGCATGATCGATGATGTTATCCGAGATGCCAGATAATTGGGCAGTAGACTCAGTCAGCTCAGTCGTGGCTTTGCGCATCTCACCAGCAATCTGAAGCAGGAACTGTTGCAGTTGACGAGCAGATTCGGCTAGAACACCCAACTCATCAGTACGTGATATGGCTATGCTTGTGTCCAGCCGTCCTTCACTCAGATCTTGAATGGCACTGATTAGACTGCGGCTGGGTTTGACAATGGCCAGATTAACCACCAATAGGGCTACCACTCCAAAAAGCAGTATAGCAATCAGTAAAAGTAAGGCGGCGAGGATAGATGCATTTTCGACCTCAGCAGGGATCATACTGGCTTCTTGGATCGCACTGTCGGCCAACTCAGTTGCCGCCAGATTTAACAGTCGTGAGGGTTCTCGATCTATACCTGCCACGGCTTGATCACCGACGCGATGGTCAAAGCCACTGGCAACAAACTGCTGATACCCTGTGCGGTACTCCTGGCCCATAGTTTGATGAGCCTGGATAAACTCAGTAACTGTCTGACGTTCGGTTCCTTCCGGCATAATTTGAAGCAGGTCGTTTCCGATTTTCTGTACTCGGTCTTCTTGGTGCTGAAAACTGTTCCAAAAGCGCTCTAATTGATCAGCCTTTTCTCCACGGATTAACACATTTTTCCACTCTTGGACTTGTGTTTTAAATTCACTCTGCATCAAGTTGATCGCACGCTCCATTGCCACTTCTTGACTGATTAGCTGGTTGTAGCGCTGGATTCCCTGATTCACCTGCATGAAATAGAACACGCCGGCAATCATGATCAGCAGACAGCCACCGACAATAATTGCCAGCAGCTTGTTGAATAGGCTTCTGTTAACCCAGTTCATAGGTTTCTCCAAGTAGGTAAGCAACGGCGGGATTGGCTTTTGAAATGTATAGGCGTTCAGTACAGGCTTGTCAACGCGGGAAAGTTAGCAATGGCGAGTCTATTGAGTTAATCATTATGGCAACGCTTGCTGCTTTCCAACTGACGTAGCGCCTGTTCTTTCAATTTGCGTCTTAGTACTTTGCCGACCGCTGTGCGAGGTAGTGTGGTGCAAAATTCCACGCACTTTGGCACTTTGTAGGCGGTCAGACGCTCCTTGCAGTAGGTGCGTACTACCTGAGGTGTGAGGTTGGTGCTGCGGGTCATGACGTAGAGCTTGATTCGCTCTCCGGTGGCCTGATCAGGTAAGCCAATTGCAGCGCAGTCCTCAACCTCGGGCATGCTGCATACTAAAGCCTCTAGTTCACTGGGATATACTTTAAAACCGGATACACAAATCAGCTCTTTTTTGCGATCAATGATTTTCAATACACCTTCCTGCGTTAGGAGGCCGATGTCACCGGTATTTAGCCAGCCATCTTTGGCAAGTACCTGTTGTGTTTCCTCGGGTTGATTCCAGTAGCCCAGCATGACCTGTGGCCCTTTGACCTGTATTTCACCTGTTTCACCGATTGGCAGAAGATTGCCCTGGTCGTCGATGATGCGTACCTGGGTGTTGTTGAGTACAGGGCCGACACTGCCCGCAACGATATGATCAGGGCGGTTGACACTGACAACCGGTGAGCACTCAGTCAAGCCATAGCCTTCAGCAATGGCCGATCCAGTCACTTCAGACCAGGCTGTTCCCAACAAGGGTGACAGTGCCATACCACCGGAGATGGTCAGTCCAAGGTGTTTAAAGCCAAGGCGTTTGAAGTGTTTATGATTCAGCAGTGCATTAAACAGCGGATTGATTCCAGCAAATACAGTGGGTTTGTGTGACTGGAAACAGCGGATCAGTGACTTGATGTCTTTAGGATTTGGGACCAGTTCGGTGTGGGCTCCCTGGCTGAAAAACGCAAGATTCAGCATGAATGCATAGATATGATAAAGCGGTAGAGGTTGCAGCAGGCGCTCTTGTCCAGTATGAGTGTACCTTTCCAGCAGGTCCTTGAGCTGTTTCAGGTTGGCCATTAGGTTGCCTTGGGTCAGCATGGCGCCTTTAGGGATGCCGGTTGTTCCCCCGGTATACTGCAGCAGTGCCAGATCATTGGCTGTTTGTTTAACCGGCTGCCAGGCTTCAACTGAGTGCTGGCTTAACACCTGGTGCAGTCGGGTTGAGTTAGGGATGGCGCTGTCTGAAAAGGGTATGGCAATATGACGAACGTATCGGTTTAACAGCCAGCCTTTGACCGGAGGATGCAAGTCTCCCAGTTCTGTGACCAAAATACTCGACACGTCGGTGTTTTCCAGCGCTAAAGCGGCCCGGCGAACGAGTGGAGCAAAGGTGATAAGTGCACGGGCACCTGAATCCTTGAGCTGAAAATGCAGTTCAGCAGGTGTATACAGCGGGTTACTGTTAACTAGCACCAAGCCAGCGCGCTGGATAGCGATCATGGCCAGTGGATACTGCATCATATTGGGTAAGTGCACGGCTACACGATCACCTGGCTTCAGCTCAGTCTGCTGCTGAAACCAGCCAGCCAGAATACGGCTTTTTTGGTCCAGTTCAGCAAAAGAAATGCTGCCACCCGAATGAGAAAAGGCGGTGCTGTTACCAAACTGTCTGAAAACGGAATTGAACAATTCGTTCAGACACAGGGCATTATGGTAGAGAGGCGCTGATGTTTTTGTCATTTTACTCCCTCGTTATACGACTATTGTCGTATGTCAGGGCGTAGTATGCAAACGTCTTACGACTTTTCCATCCACAAAAACGACCATTTCCCCGGTTTCCAGCTTGGACCAGACTTCATTATTGGTCAGCGCATCGGTAGCAATGACTGTAACAATATCGTTGGGTGTGGTGACCGCTTCAAAATTAACCGCGACATCGCAATCACTCAGTCGGGCTTCACCAAAGGGTGATTGTCGCGTAATCCAGCAGAGCTTGGTGGTGCAATAGGTGAACAGATGGGTGGATTCGCTCAGCAGCAAATTGAACACACCGAGGGATCGCAAGGTTTCACAACACTGATGAATAAAATCTGTCAGGGTTGCAAAATCCTCGGGGGGGGATGGAAAAGTAGTGCGTATCTGATCCAGTAACCAGCAGAAAGCATACTCACTGTCTGTGGAGCCGACCGGGAAGTAGTGCTGCAATGGCCAGTTAAATATTTCCGGATCCAGTTGGCCATTATGTGCATAGCACCATTTGCGTCCCCAAAGTTCACGATCAAATGGGTGGGTGTTTTCAAGGCAGACTTTGCCTACATTGGCCTGACGTATATGGCTGATGACAATGCGACTTTTGATTGGATATTCAGCAATCAGTTGGGCAATGCGCGACTGTGCGCTGGGAGCCGGGTCGTGAAAAATACGCAGGCCGCTGCCTTCATAAAACGCTATGCCCCAGCCATCTTTATGTGGGCCAGTGCCGCCGCCACGTTGCATCAAACCAGTAAAACTGAAACAGATATCTGTGGGTACGTTGGCACTCATGCCAAGCAGTTCACACATGATTTATTTAACCTTTTTTGAGTGTGATGCGTTCAGGCAGTGATGCCAGGATGTCGTTATGTTCGCTGTTTTGGGGCGCATCAGATAGTTCGATGGTATTGATTCCCAGTGTGGGCTCTGGCAGGCTGCGCTCGCCGACAAACACGCCACCCTGATCAACCTTCATGTCAGCGCAGCAGACCCTGGCGTTAACCTGCCCACCCGGTTCAATAAATAGATGGTCGCAGATAACTTCACCTTCCAGTTTACCGCTGACAAAAATTTTGGTGCCACGGACTCTGCCGGTTATCAGACCATAGATACCAATCGAAACGTCATCTTCAGCGACGATATGCCCTTCAAAGGTACCATCCACATGCATTTTTCCACTGATACGGGTATCACCGGAAAAGCGATTGCCACGAGCAATAATGCTTACTGTGGCCCGCCCTGGTTTAGGGGGTACATGGCGCTTAAGGATTCCCACGCTACATCCTCTATGTTACTGAATAGAGATTCAAAATTATCCAATCCCCAGTCTACAAAATATTTAGGGTCCAGTGGTGCATATAAGTGCCGGACTTCATAATGCAAGTGTGGCCCTGTTGAGCGACCAGTGTTACCACTATAGCCGATCAGTTGGCCTTTATGTACATATTGCGATGATTCTACTTCAGCCTTCTGCAGATGAGCATAATAGGTTTTAAAACCAAAATTATGTTGCAGTACAATCAGGTTACCAAAACCCGATCCTTGGTCATAACCAGATTTTTCTACGATGCCGTCAGCTGTGGCATAAACAGGAGTGCCTCTGGCTGCCGGAAAATCCAGGCCGTTATGCGGTGATCTCTGTCGGGTAATTGGGTGAACACGAGAGCCAAAACCAGAACCGATACGGGTGCCTTTGATCGGCAGGCCATTAGGAATGCTGTACAGCAGGAATAGCCGTTGTACTGTAGCGGCTTTGAGTAATTCTGAACGGTCGGCTTGGGCTGTGTCTTCTGGTATGTCAGTCAATACACCCAGTATGGATTCTATTTCTGTTAGGTCTGCATCCAAACGGATTTTTTCTTCTTCCAGTTGAGCGCGTTCATAGAAAACTTCAGAGTAACGTGAGCCCAATTCGGCCAGGTTTTCCAGATAAAATTGTTGTGTGCCCAGGGCTTCAGTGAATTGCTCTTCAAGGGTGATTTTTTCTTGTTCCAATCCCTGTAAGTCATCACGAGTTTTAACCAAGAGCAGGTTGGATATAAAAAAACTGAGTGCAGAGAGGAGTAAAAACAAAGCTACTAGATAGCCAGCAAGCTGACTAAGCGTATATTGACGAGAACCGCGAACGGTTGTCAGGGTGATGATCAGTTTCTGTCGCAAATGAGAGAGTCCAGTCTGCAAAATCGTTGTAATATAACGTTAGCAGTTGGCTGGTGTCGAGTGGGCAGCTAGGTTAGCTGCCCACTCATCAGTTTAAGCGCGTGGGCGCTCGCGACTCGTGCTACTGTTGCTTTTACGCGGTGCGGCTTTGCGCTTTGGCTTGGCCGGTTGGCTATCACGATCTGAAGGCAGATCGTCAGACCAGGGACGGATATTCAGTGGCTGGCCACAAATGCGTGCGCGTTTCAGGATTTGTAGCATCGGTGCCGGTATGCTGTTAGGCAGATCGACGGTGCTGAAGTTCTCGCTGATATCTATGCGACCGATATACTGGCTTTCGACACCGGCTTCATTGGCAATAGCACCCACAATATTGCCTGGCTTCACGCCATGCTGATAACCCACGCCTATCCAGTAACGCTGCATGCCTTCAGAGATGGCATCATTACCACGGGCACGACGGGCCGCTGGCTTACGGTCACCACCGCGCTCGTCACGGGGATCACGGGCGTCACGAGTACGTTTTTCACGTACAGGTGCAGGTTCGCGTTCATCCATAAATAGCGGGGTTTTTTTGTAAAGTAATTTCAGCGCCGCTGCTGCCATTTGCTCTGGGGTAAGATCGGTGCTTTCGGCAAACTGTTTGATCAATGGCAGGTATAGATCACAGTCAGATGCGGCAGCTTCCAGCTCAATCTGCAGGCGAGTGATGCGCAATGCATTGATATCTTTAGCGGTAGGCAATTCCAGTGTTTCTATCGGCGAGCGAGTGGTGCGTTCAATCTGCTGCAGCAAGCGCTGTTCTCTAGGCGCAACAAACAGAATAGCATCACCTGAGCGGCCAGCACGGCCGGTACGACCGATACGGTGGATATAGGATTCTGCATCATAAGGAATGTCGTAGTTGACTACGTGGGTGATGCGCTCGACATCCAGCCCGCGCGCCACAACGTCGGTTGCGACGACTATATCCAGGGCGCCACTTTTGAGTTTATCGACGACTTTTTCACGTTGATTCTGGGCGATATCACCATGCAGTGCGGCAGCTGGGAAGCCTGCGCGGGTAAGCTGCTCAGCCACTTCTTCAGTCGCATTTTTGGTGCGTACGAATACCAGAACGCCTTCGTGTTCACGCAATTCCAGCAGACGTGTGAGCGCCATGGCTTTGGTCATGCCGCGTACGGTCCAGACTCGCTGGCGGATAGTGCTGGCGGTAGCCGTTTTGTTAACGATTTTCACGATGGCCGGATCTGACAGATAGTTGTCAGCAATACGACGGATAGCAGGCGGCATTGTGGCTGAAAACAGGGCGATCTGACGCTGAGCCGGGGTGTGCTGCAGAATCCATTCAACATCATCGATGAAGCCCATGCGTAACATTTCGTCGGCTTCGTCCAGTACCAGTGTCTTAAGCTGATCCAGTGCCAGGGTGCCGCGTCGGATATGATCCATTACGCGTCCAGGCGTGCCGATAACGACATGAGCACCGCGGCGCAAACCACGCAGCTGCTCATCATAGCCCTGGCCACCATAGATGGAGAGGGTGCGTATACCGGTCAGATGTTTGGAATAGCGTTCGCAAGCCGTTGCGACCTGTAGTGCTAACTCGCGAGTTGGCGCCAGGATTAATAGCTGCGGAAAGGTTTTTGATGGATCAAGACGCTGCAGCAGAGGCAAGGCGAAAGCGGCCGTTTTACCTGTGCCTGTTTGCGCCTGACCTAATAGGTCGCGGCCCTCGAGTAGAGCAGGAATGGTGCCAGCTTGAATCGGTGACGGTATTTCATAACCTACGTCGTTCAGTGCTGCAAGAATAGGTGCAGATAGACCCAGGTCACCAAAGTTGGTGGGGAGAGTTTCAGTATTGGACATGCTGTGATTTATACCTGATAGAAGAGAGGTGTTTTGTGAAACGTGCCGCTCAGTTAGCAAAGAGGCGGGCCGCACACATTTAAGCAGCAATGCCTCAGAAAGAAGCGCAAATTGTATAGACTTACTGGACCTTTGTCTAGTGGGTCTGTGGTGAGGTGTAACCCATCAGTATCTCGCCAATGATTCGGGCGTCGGCCAGTGCGCGGTGTGGCATCTGTTGCTTTTCCAGTTCAGCAAAGATAAGAGTCTGGCGGTTGAGTGATAAGACTGAATCTATTCCTGCCAGCTTAAACAGCATAGGACGCTGGGCTGTTCTGAATAACCGCCGTAGCCACATAAAGTCAAAATCTGGTGCATCAGAGATGAGGCGGTTAGAACCATCAGCATGCTGGCTAATAAAATGGTTAAGTTGATCGCAGGCGAGGTCGGGCGCAATGCCATCGCGGAACAACTCGGCCCGTTCGATACCATGGATCTCTTCGGCAACATCATCCCAGTGTGACCAGTCTGGATGGGGTCTGATTAAGAAGCTCAGCGACGTGTCTGGTTTATCAGTGTTGTAAACACCGATTTCAATCGGGTAGGAGTGATCAGGGTCCAGACCTGAGGCTTCTATGTCAATAATAAGCATGGAGATAATGTAACCTGTAGCTGTGTTTTAAATTGTATGGAGTGTCGGCTATGGATAGAATCAAAGCATACCATTATTACAACGAATTGACGCAAATAGAAAAACAAGAGGTTTCCGTAAGTAGGACCTGTCATGATGCGGTTGTGTGTGGTTGAGATTCATCTAGTGATGTGCAATATGCATGCTTGGCAAAGGCTGACAAGGCGTTCTATTTGGCTAAGTATAGTGGTAAAAACCCTATTAGCTTCTATGATGAACTGTTAGAACAAGAGCGTATTAAGCCAGCACAAAATTTTATAAATAGTGAAGCTGAGTTGTTTTGAAACTTATAACAGGAAAAACAGGAAAGGTGCGATGACACAGATACAAGATGACATGGTCGTTGGTTTTTTTTACACACTACGTAACGCCGAAGGTGACGTGCTAGAGTCAAATGAAGATGATCAACCGATGGTCTATCTGCACGGACACAATAATATGATTCCCGGGTTAGAAGCGGCTATGTTGGGTAAACAGGCTGGTGACAGTTTTGATATTACGCTTCAGCCAGAAGACGCTTATGGTGAGCGAGATGAGGGTCAGGTGCTCAAAGTGCCGGTTAAGCACTTACAGGGCTTGTCCAAGGGTGAGCGAAGCTGGAAAGCGGGCATGGTGGCTTTGGTTGAAACTGATCAAGGGCCGCGGCATGTAACTGTATTAAAGCCAGGTCGCTTTATGGTGCAGGTGGATACCAATCATCCACTCGCAGGTCAGACGCTCAGTTATGCCATACGGATTGACTCTCTGCGTCAAGCGGAAGCTGGAGAGATTGCTCATGGGCATGCTCACGGGCCGGGCGGGCACCATCATTGATTTGAAGGCTGTAACTTTACACTAATGTTAATTTAATGCGTATGGCGTATTAAAAGGAATATTATTTATTGATATTGATTGGCTTTTAGGCTTATATTGCGTTTAAATCTTAACTAGTCATGGAGGATCCTATGGGGAAGTCTATACTTACTGTGGATGACTCGGCATCTATTCGACAGATGATCAGTTTCACCCTCAAAGGTGCCGGTTACAGCATTACCGAAGCCGTAGATGGAAAACAAGGGTTGGAAAAAGCCCAGGCGGCACATTTTGATCTGATTCTGACAGATCAGAATATGCCAAATATGGATGGGCTGACTCTGATTAAGAGTTTACGAGCGCTGCCAGCCTATCGCTCTGTCCCTATTCTGGTGCTCACTACTGAAGCCGGTGATGCCATGAAGTCTCAGGGGCGTGCAGCCGGTGCGACGGGCTGGCTGGTCAAGCCCTTTGATCCACAGAAACTGATCGAGGTTGTGCGCAAGGTGATCGGTTGAATCTGCGACAGGAAGTGGCTATATGAATATAGATCTGAGTCAGTTTCATCAGGTATTTATCGATGAAGCCTATGAACATCTGGGTAGCATGGAAAAGCTGCTGCTGGCGCTGGATGTGGAAGACCCTAGTCTGGAAGATCTTAATGCCATTTTTCGTGCTGCACATTCGATTAAGGGTGGTAGTGGCACGTTTGGCTTCAGTGATATCGCCTCGTTAACCCATGCATTGGAAACCCTGTTAGACAAATTGCGCAAGCAAACTCTCGCGGTTACTGATGAAATGATCTCGGCTTTTCTGACCTGCTGCGATCTGCTAAGTGCCATGCTGGAAGCACACCAGGATGGCTCTCCTGTTGATGAACTTCAGATTGACGCGGTTCGAGCTGAGTTGCTCAGACTGGGTGATGAGCATAGCGACCTTACTGAACAGGCTGTTACTTCGGAAACAACAACGGCAGTCGAGTTAGTCAATGCGCCGATCTGGCTGATAGATTTGCATCCAGGCAGCGATATTTTTTCCGGAGCCGCGTCTATTGATGCGGTCAGTGAAGATCTGGCTGCTTTGGGTCAACTCAGTGTGATCAATCAACAACCTAACAGCCATATCTCCTGGCGGCTACAAGGTCCTGAAAACCCTGATGCTATCAGTGAGATCTTCGCATTTATTTGCCAGCCCTCTGATGTGTCTATTCAACCCGAATCAGAGGGTGACGAGGTTGACAGTGATGAGGGCTTTGGCTTCTTTATCGATGAATCTGAACTTCCGGCGCAACAAGCTCAACAAGAGGTGGAGCAGGGCTTTGGCTTCTTTGTTGACACAGATGAGTTGCCAGTCAATCAAGTGGCAGTTCAGCCACAGCCGCAGGAACCACAAATCACCGTCGCCAAAAAAGTCCGTGCCGATACACCAAAGCCTCAAGCCGAAACATCGATCAGGGTCGGTGTAGAAAAGGTTGATCAGTTGATTAATCTGGTAGGCGAACTGGTGATTACCCGCTCAATGTTGGCTCAGTCCGTGTCACAGCTGGATGCGGTGGAGTATGAATCGATCCATAACGGTCTGGTTAATTTAGAGCGTAACTCCCGCGACTTGCAGGAAGCGGTGATGTCGATCCGCATGTTACCGATCAATTTTGTGTTTGGACGGTTTCCACGTGTGGTACGTGATTTAACTCAAAAAATGCACAAAAAAGTCCGTTTAAAGCTAGTGGGTGAAGATACCGAACTGGATAAAGGGCTTATTGAAAAACTTGCCGATCCCCTCACGCACCTGCTTCGCAATAGTATTGATCATGGCATTGAAACGCCTGAAGTACGTCTTGCCGCTGGAAAACCGGAAGAGGGTACCATCACACTCAGTGCCAGCCATCAGGGCGGCAGTATTTTAGTCGAGATCGTTGACGATGGTGCTGGTTTGAATCGTGAAAAATTGCTGGAGAAAGCACGAGAGAAAAACCTGCCCATATCAGACAATCCCACAGATAAAGAAATCTGGCAGTTAATTTTTGCGCCCGGATTCTCAACGGCCAAAGAAGTGACTGATGTTTCTGGACGTGGTGTGGGTATGGATGTGGTGCAACGTAATATTTCTGAGATGAAAGGGCAGGTTGAAATTGAATCGATTCCCGGTGTGGGCACTACTATTAGCCTGCGCCTGCCTTTAACACTGGCCATTCTGGATGGCATGACGCTGCGTGTAGGCAAGGAAATTTTCATCCTGCCACTGACGCGGATTCTGGAATCTTTTCAGCCTGAACCTGAACAGCTGAAAACTCTGTCTGGCAAGGGGCGGGTGGTGCAGATGCGCGGTGAATATCTGCCATTACTTGAATTATACAAGACGCTCAATCTGGAACCCGATGTCACTGAGCCCGAAAAAGGCATTTTGGTAGTTGTTGAGACCAACAGTGGCAAGGTGGCCCTATTTGTAGATGAGCTGATCGCACAGCAGCAAGTGGTGATTAAAAGTCTGGAAACGCATTACCGCAAGGTGGATGGGATCTCTGGTGCAACCATCATGGGTGACGGGCGCGTGGCACTTATTCTTGATATCGACAAGTTGGCACGTATGAATAGCACAGATAACCAGTTGCAACAGGGTTGAGGTGGAAATATGACAGAGGCAACGCAGGATAACCCGGAGTTGAATCAGAATGGTGAATATCTGACATTTACCCTGGGTGAGGAAGAGTACGCTATCGATATCCTCAAGGTACAGGAGATCCGTGGCTATGATGCTGTCACTCACATTGCCAATACACCCGACTATATAAAAGGTGTGATCAATATGCGTGGGGTGATAGTTCCGGTGGTGGATATGCGCCTGAAGTTTCATTTAGGCAATGCCACCTATGATCAATTTACCGTGATGATTATTCTCAACCTGGGGCAGCGGATTGTGGGTATGGTGGTGGACACGGTATCCGATGTGGTGGCATTGAAGCCGGATGATATTCGTCCGGCACCTGACTTTGGCGCCAGTTTCGACACCCAGTATTTGTTGGGTTTAGCTGCTGTGGGTGAACGTATGGCCATCGTTGTGGATATAGAAAAACTGATGACCAGCCAGGAAATGGGGCTGATCGATCAGTTAGCCAGCGTTTAAATTACAGGACTAACAGATGAAAAATATCAGTGTCAAAGCTCGGTTAATTTTTGTCATCGGCCTATTGTCAGTTCTGCTGATTGTTATCGGTGGCATGGGGCTTAATGGTATGCACAACGTTGATTTGCGACTGGAAACAGTATTTGAAGACCGTCTTGTACCTTCGCATCAACTGGCGGATATCGAATACAGAATGCAACGTAACATCATTGAGCTGCAACTGGCCGCAATGCATGATCCGCGGCTGGAGGAGCATACGCTGCATAATCACACTATACAGTTGCATACTGATCGGGTTCGCGAAAATATTGCGGCTATTACCCAAGCCTGGGAAGTGTATATGCAGTCTTCCCTGTTGCCGGACGAGCGAGCGCTGGCTAACAGCTTTGCCGAAGCCCGACGAGATTTCGTACAAAATGGTCTGCTGATTGCCGTGGAATTATTTGAAGACAGCAATTTTCGTCAGGGTAATATGCACATGATTCGCGTAGTTAATCCAGCTTTCAGTAAGGCCCATGATCTGGCAACAGAGTTGCTGCAGCTACAGGTCACAGTTGCCGAGCAGGAATATCTGGCTGCAATAGCCGAGTATGAGCGCACTCGACAAATCGCTGTAGTGATGATTGTGGTTGGCGTGCTCTTGTCAGCGTTGATCGGTTGGTTGCTGATCCGCGCTATTGTGAATCCGCTCAATCGTGCCATAGGTTATTTTGGGCAGATTGCCGATGGCAAGCTGGATAATGTCATTCAAGTGGATCGCCATGACGAAATAGGGAAGGTTCTACTGGCATTGGAGAGCATGCAAGCCAAGCTGAATAGCGATATTACTGAAACCAGGCGTATCGCTGATATTAATCTGCGGATTAAAAATGCACTCGATAGTGTGTCAGCCAATGTGCTGGTTGCGGATGCCCGTTTCGAAATCATTTATGTAAATTCGGCCGTATTGGAGATGTTCCGTAGTGCGGCAGTTGATATTCGTAAGGAGCTGCCGCGTTTCAATCCGGAAACGCTAGTCGGCAGTAGCATTGATCTGTTGCATAAAAATCCCGAAATGTTGTCCGTTTTGCAAGGTAAACACCAAGCTACCGTGTCTATCGGTGGTCGTACCTTTGATCTGGTCGCTAACCCGATTTTTAATCAAGAAGGTGAATGCCTGGGATCCGTTGTGGAATGGAAAGATCGCACAGACGAAGTGGCGGTTGAACAGAGTGTCACCGATCTGGTTGAAAAAGCGACACAGGGCGACTTCAGTGCGCGGATCGAATCAGATCATTTGCAGGGCTTTTTCAAGCGTCTGGGAGACGGCGTCAATAAGCTGATGTCCGTGACAGATACAGGCCTGCGTGAAGTGATGCGGGTCATGAACCATCTGTCAAAAGGTGAGCTGACTGAGCAGGTCACCGGTGATTACCGTGGATCCTTTGGTGAGCTTCAAGCAAGTACAAACTCGACGGTTGAGCACCTGAAGTCACTGGTGAGTGACATCAAGCAGTCAGTTGATGCAATCAATACGGCCGCGCAGGAAATAGCGGCTGGTAACACGGACTTGTCACAGCGCACTGAAGAGCAGGCATCCAGCCTGGAGGAAACAGCATCCAGTCTTGAAGAGCTGACTTCAACCGTACGTCAAAATGCGGATAACGCACGCCAGGCCAATCAACTGGTACAAAGTGCAGCTCAGATAGCTGAAAGTGGCGGCGAGAAAGCGCGCCGCGTGGTTAAAACAATGGATGCAATTAGCGAAAGTTCCAGCAAAATTGCAGATATCACCACGCTGATTGATGGTATAGCGTTCCAGACCAATATTCTGGCATTGAATGCGGCTGTTGAAGCCGCTCGTGCCGGTGAGCAGGGGCGTGGTTTTGCTGTGGTGGCGGGGGAAGTACGCTCGCTGGCGCAGCGTTCAGCTGCGGCAGCCAAAGAAATCAAAGAGTTGATCAGTCGTTCAGTGAGTATCGTCGATGAAGGTAGTGATCTGGTTACTGAAACCGGTAAAACCATTGAAGAGATCGTTATATCGGTGAAACGTGTGACTGACTTAATGGGTGAAATATCAGCCGCGTCTGAAGAGCAAAGCCAAGGTATAGAGCAGGTGAATCAGGCTGTCACTCAGATGGATGACGTAACCCAGCAGAATGCCGCTTTGGTTGAGCAAGCGGCTGCCGCCGCTGAATCTCTTGAAGAGCAAGCAGGGTCTTTAGCAACGTCTGTGGCTGTGTTCAAACTGGATGAACAGTCTGCATTGGTTCGTAAGCCTCCCAGGTTACAGGCCTCCCGTGCAGCGGTGAAAAAAACCGCAGTAAAACCCAACCTGGTAAAACCAGCCAAACGCTTAGCACCTCCTCCCATAAGAGCTAATGAGGACGAGTGGGAAGAGTTCTAAGTATACGTCTTACAAACAAGGGGACCTGGTAATGACAATTAAAGCAAAAATATCCGCTGGCTTTGCGGCGGTAGCTCTCATTGCACTGCTGCTTGGCAGTCTGGGCTACTGGGGAGCTGTTCGCAGTGAAACGATCATTGCTGAGCTCGGTGAAAGACGCCTGCCGGCTGTACAGACTGTACTTGAGATGGAGGTGGCACTGAATAGTGTTGTAACTGGTTTCAGAACGTTGATGGATCAAAGTGCTGATACGGCGTCTCGTAATCGTCAGTATCAGGTTATCGCTGAGGGTCGTGAGACCTATCGGGCCCTGGTAAATCGTTATGATGCTTTGCCCAAGTCGGTTGAAGAAGAGCAGGCCTGGCAGGTGTTCCAAACGACCTTGCCGGACTGGCTGTCGGCAAATAACGCCATAGCCGACTTGCACCAGGAACTGGATGAACGGCGTAGCGCCAACCCGCAGGCTTATGTGGGTGATCTTCAAAATCGTATTGCTGAAGTCACCATGGGTGAAACTCTGCGCTATCAGGAAGCGGCGTTTGCCGCACTGAAACAGGTGGTGCAACTGAATATGAGTGCGGCTGCCGAAGATGTCGAGTTTGGTATCAGTCAGGCGGTAATGTTAGAAATCATTAGCCTGCTGGCAATGTTAATCGGTGTTCTTCTGGCAGCCGGCTTGGGTATTGTTATTACGCGTGGCATTACACGTCCTTTGACGCTTCTGGTGAATGCGGTTGAGCGTGTTCGCGACAGTGGTAACTTTAATGAACAGGTGAACTATACCCAGAAGAATGAAATCGGCCAGGTTATTCGTGCCTTCAATACCTTACTAGATTCGCAGAAACACGCCCTTGAAGAAGCTAACAGTACCATCGAAGCCCTGGCATCAGGTGACTTCAGTGCCCGCATTCAGGGCGATTACGCCGGGGATCTTGATGCGCTGAAAACGGGTATCAACCACAGTGCAGAAACTATTCGTGTCACCATGGAGGAGCTATCCAAAGTCATGCAGGCGATCCGTCAAGGTGAGTTTGGTGTGTCAATTAATCCGGCCCTGGTTCGAGGTGATTATCGACTGATGCTTGAAAATGCAGCCTATGGTATGCAGTCACTCAAACACAGTGTTGATTCCATAGTGGATGTTATGACTCATGTCGCTCAGGGGCAGTTTGGGCATCGTGTTGATGCCGATGCTTCCGGCGAAATGTTGAAGCTGAAAAATATGATTAACCAGTCGGTTTCTGCGCTGGAAACAGCGTTTATGGAAATTCAACGGGTGATGCAGGCGCTTGCCAGCGGGGATTTGACTGAGCAGGTTCAGGGACAGTATCCAGGGGATTTGGGTGCTCTGGCCAGTGCTGCCAATACTACTGTGATGCAATTGGCTGACGTTATTCAGCAAATCAACCAGTCTGTAGAAAATGTTAATACGGCGGCTACCGAGATCTCTGCCGGCAATACCGATTTGTCTCAGCGTACTGAAGAGCAGGCATCCAGCCTTGAAGAAACCGCGTCCAGTATGGAAGAGTTAACCAGTACGGTAAAACAAAATGCTGATAATGCCCGCCAGGCCAATCAACTGGCCGGGCAAGCTAACCTTGTCGCTGAAGCGGGTGGGAGTAAAGTACAAGAGGCGGTTACTACTATGCAGGAACTGACCTCCAGCGCTGAAAAAATCACCAATATCATCAGTGTGATTGACGGTATCGCTTTCCAGACCAATATATTGGCTCTGAATGCAGCTGTTGAGGCCGCTCGTGCGGGGGAGCAGGGACGTGGTTTTGCGGTCGTGGCCGGTGAGGTAAGAACCCTGGCGCAACGCTCAGCTGCTGCCGCTAAAGAGATACAGGCGCTGATCAAAGAGGACACCCGAATTGTTGAGCATGGTAGCCGATTAGTGAGTGAGGCCGGTGTCTCAATGACCGAAATTATCCAATCGGTCAAACGTGTCACTGATATTATGGCGGAAATATCGGCTGCATCTGAAGAGCAGAGTCAGGGTATTGAGCAGATCAATCAGGCGATAACACAAATGGATGATGTGACCCAACAAAATGCGGCATTGGTGGAAGAAGCCGCTGCTGCTGCCGAGTCCCTGGAGGATCAGGCGATTACATTATCTCAAGCCATTTCCGTATTTAAAATCAGCTCGTCTGACAGAAAAGCTATTCGGGCACCCAGATTGCAAGCAAGTCCGGTAAATAAAGCTAAAGCTATGGCTAATAAAGTGGAAAAGCCAACTGCCGTTAAACGTTTACCGTCCTCAGGCACTTCTGAAGACGAGTGGGAGGAATTTTAAATCTGAATGATGCATGTGAATCAGAAACAACGCATATAGGAAGCGGGTGGCCAGTGGATCGCGAATTTGTATTCAGAAATGAGGACTTTGAACGTATTCGTAAGTTAATTCGTGATCGCGTGGGGATTTCGCTTACAGATAAAAAACGTGATCTGGTTTATAGCCGTATAGCCCGACGTTTGCGTGCCTTGCATCTGACCGAGTTTTCAGACTATCTGGATTATTTGGAACAGCATGAAGATGAAACACAGGATTTCATCAATGCGCTGACAACTAACCTGACGGCGTTTTTTCGCGAATCACATCATTTTGACTATCTTGCTGAGGCAATGCAGGCCCAACAGGCTGGAACTAAGCGACCGTTTAACATTTGGTCAAGTGCCTGTTCAACCGGTGAAGAGGCCTATTCCTTGGCGATGACAGCGATTGAAGCCTTTGCCTGCTGGGACCCACCGGTCAGGATACTGGCGACCGATGTCGATACACGTGTGCTTGAGCATGCTCAATCTGGTATTTATGACATGGAGCGTCTGGCAAAACTGCCTGATGAGCGGGTCCACCGGTTTTTTTACAAGGGGCGTGGTGCGCGCAGTGGAAGTGCGCGTATCCGACCGGAGGTGCAGCAATTGATAAGGTTTCGTCCGTTTAATCTGCTCATGCCTAAGTGGCCGATTAAAGGACGCTTTGATGCCATTTTCTGTCGTAATGTCATGATCTATTTTGATAAGGCGACGCAGTACAGCATTCTATCTCGCTTTCATCCGCTCTTGTCTGAGCAAGGCTTGCTCTATGCTGGTCATTCTGAAAGCTTTCAGCATGCGGCCGATCTGTTTCGCTCACAGGGCCAGACTATTTTTTACCCCGTGCGTACTAACCCTTCACTGAGGTCTAATGGATGAATGCCTCTACTGACAGGCCGCATACACCGGTGCCGGATATCTATTTTGACCCCTACTTTGAACTGGATGCCGTCAAAATTCTTCCCGGTGAATATTATGTGACGGGGCGTGACATGATTCTGGTCACGGTGCTGGGTAGCTGTGTTTGTGCCTGTATTCGAGACCCTCTCACTGGCATCAGCGGTATGTGTCACTTCATGTTACCTGAACAGCACCGAGATGACTCGTTGATCAACAGAGCCATGTGTTATGGCAACCATGCGATGGAAACCTTAATCAATCAACTGATTGAAAATGGCGCGCAGCGTGAACAACTGCAAGCCAAAGTATTTGGTGCATGCAATGCAATAGCGTCACCGGGTGGGCATAAAATGGGTGAGCACAATAGCCAATTTGTAGTGTCCTACCTTGAGAAAGAGCGCATAACGGTGCTGGCGCGGGACCTGCTGGATGTTTATCCGCGTAAAGTGTACTTCTTTACCCGCACGGGGCTGGTTAGGGTAAAAAAGCTGAAAAAGCTTAACAACACAACTATTCTGGATAGGGAAGCCGATTATTATAATCGCTTGATGGAAGCTGACATGTCAGATGATGTGGAGTTATTTAGTTGATAAAAAAAGAAAAAATTAAAGTAATAGTGGTAGATGATTCAGCACTTATTCGTCAGCTACTGACTGAAATAATCAATAGCCATCAGGACTTGCAGGTCGTTGCTTCTGCACCGGATCCGCTGGTTGCACGTGAGTTGATTAAACTGCATAACCCGGATGTACTGACGCTGGATGTCGAAATGCCACGCATGGACGGCCTGGAGTTCCTTGAGCGCTTGATGCGCTTACGCCCTATGCCGGTGCTGATGGTATCCTCATTGACGGATACGGGGTCTGATGTAACGCTCAGAGCATTGGAGCTGGGGGCCATCGATTATGTTGCCAAACCTAAAGTGGATATTGCCAAAGGTTTGCAAAGCTACTCCGAGCTAATTGCTGAAAAACTGCGCATCTGTGCTTCAGCCAATGTGGCTTTAGCCACACCAAAGCGGGGGAATGTTACCCGTATAAGCCGTGGTTACTCTTCAACAGAGAAGGTTATCTTTGTGGGGGCTTCCACTGGTGGAACAGAAGCAATACGTAAGTTTCTTGAACCCCTGCCAGCTGACATGCCAGCCATCATGATTACTCAGCATATGCCTGAAAATTTTACCAAAACCTTTGCTGAACGACTCGACAAACTCTGTACCCTGCAGGTACAAGAAGCAACCCACAATAAACGCTTACTACCTGGGCAGGTGTATATAGCTCCGGGTAATGCACACCTGGAGATCGCACGCAGTGGTGCGAATTACATGACAGTGCTGAGCGATTCGGCACCAGTCAACCGGCACCGCCCGTCTGTGGATGTGTTGTTTTTCTCCGCTGCACGCGTAGCCGGTGCCAATGCTATCGGGGTGATTCTGACCGGTATGGGGAAGGATGGTGCTATAGGATTAAGAGCAATGAAAGATGCCGGTGCGGCAACCTTGGCACAAGATGAGCAAAGCTGCATTGTTTTTGGTATGCCGAAAGAGGCTATAGCCTTGGGCGCCGTAGATGAAGTCTTACCTGTTACAGCAATGCCTGGTCGTGTGATAGAGATAGTAGGCCAGCGAATTAACCGAGTTTAAGGAAAAGCACGATGACTAGATTTAACGTATTTATTTGGCTGGCAGCGCTGGCAGTGGGGAGTCTATTGGCTCATTGGGTTTATCCGGCACTAGGTGTGCTGGTGGCTCTTGTCATGGGTGTGGCCGTTACATTGAAAGGGTCGGATAGCAATCTGAAACCGGTGAATCAACCTGTGGCGACAAGTGGTAATGATGATATTGTTGACGAGATGCAAGAGATTGGTGCCTGCATTGAACTGGTTGTCTCCGGCAGTGTGAATGACATGGATGCTTTGCAGAAGATGCAAAATGATGCCATGAACACCTTGTCTCAGTCATTCGCGCAACTCAAGGAACAGATAGAGCGGCAGCAGGCTGATGTGGCCATGCTGTTGTATGGCGATACTGATAAAAAGCAGGGTAAGCCAGTGTCTGGTCAGATGGGTGGCTTTGCGCATAACACCCTGGAAACGATGAACAGCTTTGTCGAAACCACGGTAAGAATGAGCACTGATTCCATGGAAATGCTTGAGCGGGTATCGCATCTTTCTGATCAAATGCCGACGCTAATGAAAACCCTGGATGATATCGACAATATTTCCAAGCAAACCAATCTATTGGCTTTGAATGCTGCAATTGAAGCCGCGCGTGCCGGTGATAGTGGCCGCGGGTTTTCTGTGGTGGCGGATGAGGTCAGGGCACTTTCCAGTCGTTCAGCCAGTTTCAGTAAAACCATTCAGAATAATTTGAATGAGATGAATGCTCAGATTTCGGCACTGGTTAAAGACGTCAGTCGCATCGCCTCTCAGGATATGTCCTTTATTATGGAAGCTAAAAAGGAAGTACAAAGAACAATCGAGAATTTAATGTCTAAAACTGAAAAAGATCAGCAGATTACTCAGGGAATGGAATCCATTTCCAAGGAGTTGATGACGGCATTGTTTGATGCAATGCGTGCCATGCAGTTTCAGGATATGAGCAGTCAGACCATACAGCACACCATAGATGAGCAACGTCATCTATTGGTACTGGCAAGCGTGCTGAAAAATGAAGCTAAAAATATAGATGAGCAGTCGTTGCGTGACAGTATCAAGCAGTTCCGTGAAGACAGACGGGCTCGTAAGTCCAACCCTGTATCTACCAGCTCGATGAGAAGTGGAGATATCGATCTTTTTTGAGTACCAGATACTCTGGTGCGCGCTATTGCGTTAGTAGCGCAGGATAAAGCTCCATGATGAATGATAAGAACTTAGCTACAAATTGCTATTATGACCGCTATTTTGATACCCAAGCTGTCAAAGTGCTCCCAGGACAGTACTTTGCGACACATGAGAATACGATGATTGTAACCGTATTGGGCTCTTGCGTGTCTGTCTGCTTGCGTGATCGTCTAAGCGGCATCGGTGGACTGAACCACTTCATGTTGCCGCGTGACTCCAGCGCTGAACTCAATAGCCCGATTGCCGCATCTGGACGCTATGGACTCTATGCCATGGAGCTACTGGTTAACCACCTGCTGAAATTGGGAGCCTGTCGTAGCCGACTTGAAGCCAAGGTGTTTGGTGGTGGCCAGGTATTGAAGCACATGAACTTCGTCAATGTAGGGCAACGCAATGTCAAATTTGTTATGGAGCATCTTCGTAACGAGTTAATCCCGGTGCTAGGCAAGGATGTGCTGGATATTTATCCAAGAAAAGTGTATTTCTTTCCACAAAGCGGAAAAGTCATGCTGAAGAAAATTCACTCGCTGCATAACACTACGATCATTGATCGTGAAAAAGCCTATATGCATGAAATTGAAACACAGCCTGTGGCAGGCGAAATTGATCTTTTTTAATTTTTTGAACATACAGGTAAAGAACTGAATAACATGACGAAAACAACAGAAACTGATATGGCTGTACTGGGCTGGCGGGAGTGGATCGCTTTGCCGCAACTGGGTATTTCTGCGCTTAAATGTAAAGTCGATACGGGTGCCAGGAGTTCGGCACTGCATGCATTCGCCGTAGAAGAGTTTTATAAGGGAGATCAGCGCTGGGTAAGGTTCGGCTTGCATCCGCTGCAGCATAATGAGGTTACAGAGGTCTGGTGTGAAGCCCCTGTTACCGATGTGCGTCGAGTGACTGATTCAGGTGGTCACACCACTGAGCGTTATTTTATTACCACGGATATGCTGCTGGGAGATCAACGCTTCCCTATCACGCTGTCGTTAACCAGCCGTGACAATATGTTGTTTCGTATGTTGTTAGGCCGTGAGGCGATGAAGGGACGTTTTCTGGTCAATCCGGGCATGTCCTATCAACAGGGCAAGCTATCAGAGCCCTTGAGCTGAAAAGGTTTGCATCACATAGTTCACTCGCCCTTCGGCCGTTTTGTGGGGCTTGTGGATTTTCTCTATGTGCCGTAATCGGGGTAATAGTCCCCGCCCATTGGCAACCTGAATAGACAGTCCTGGTCTGGCATTGAGTTCCAGTAATTGCGCGCCGCGTGATTTATCCAATACGATATCTGTGCCGATATAGCCGAGATTGCTCATTTCATAACAGCGTGATGCTAGCAGTAGCATGGCTTCCCAGTCAGGGATGACCATATCGATCAGGTGCTTACCGGTATCAGGGTGATGTTCAATTGGAACAGCAAACTGCACAGCTTTCAGACTGCGTCCTGTGGCAATGTCCAGGCCGACACCAACGGCACCCTGGTGCAGGTTGGCTTTGCCGTCAGAAGCATGAGTTGCCAGGCGTAACATGGCCATGACCGGATAGCCACGAAAGACAATAATACGTATGTCCGGTACACCCTCGTAAGAGTAGCCTTCAAAGGTGTCATCAAATTCAATCAGATCTTCGATAATGGCCACATCCGGGTTTCCCCGCAATGAGTAGAGGCCCGCCAGGGTGTTGGTCAGATGGCGTTTGATTGCTTCCAGGCTGATTTCAGCACCGGATGATTTAACGAACAGATCACCTCGGCGGCCGATAATAACCAGTATGCCTTTACCACCGGAACCTCTGGATGGCTTGATGGCAAAGCTTTGTAGCTGCATCAGCCGCTCTTCGACGTGACTGATTTCATGTTGGGTTCTGACCACTGATATCAAAGCGGGTGTTGCCACGCCGTACTCTTCAGCTAAAAGTTTGGTTTTGAGTTTGTCGTCGACGAGTGGATAAAAGCGTCGCAGATTATAACGTCCAATAAAGTCGACATTACGGCAGTTCATCCCCAGTATGCCAAATTTGTGTAAGCGAAAAGGGCTGGCCCAGCGCATTATTGTTGCTCCAGCATGGCACGAAAACGGCGTAGCTCGGAAAGTTTATAACCTGTGTATTGTCCCATCAGCATGATAATTGCCAAGATGACCAGGTTCAGCTCCGGGAAGTTAAAGGTCAGGTGACCGAACAAGGGGAGTTGCATGACCAGGTAGGCGAACACGGCTACCAGGAGGCTACCCCCACCCTGAACAATAACTTGTTTCGGACCTTCCTCCTCCCACAAAATGGACATGCGCTCAATCGTCCAGGCGATGATGATCATCGGGAAGAAGGTAATGGTCATGCCGGTACTGAAACCTAGCTGATAGCCTACCAGGCTGAGCAGGGAAACCAGAAATACCACCAGCACCACCAGGGTAGCGATACGCGACACCAGCAGCAGATTAAGGCGTGACAACCAGGTGCGGATGACCAGCCCCATAGCGACAATACTGATAAAACTGATTAACCCAAGGCCCAGTGAGGTTTGCAGAAAAGCCAGTGCGATCAGAATTGGCATAAACGTGCCGGAGGTTTTTAATCCGATGATAATGCGCATGAATACCACCACCATGGCACCCAGTGGCAACAGAAACAGCAGTTTGAACATGCTTTGTTCTTCAATTGGCAGGCTGTGTACGCCCAACCAGGCTAGTCCCTGGCCTGCAAATTGCGACTGCGCCAGTTCTAATGATGGTAGCGTCTGCTCTATCATTGAAAAGCTAACACGTGAGTTCTGACCGCCAACAACATCCAACAAAGAGTCACCTCCTCGCTGCCATAACAGCAGGTTTTCCGGTAGCCCCTGGTATCCAGTTTGTGGATCAAACACCAACCAGCGACCTTCGGTGAAAATCTCAATCATCGGCGTTAAACCTTGACGTCTACGTGCATCTTCAAGATACAAACCGACAGACAGCCGTGTTGGAACACCCGCTTGATTGAGTAGTTTGTCCAGCGCTTCGGCTGTTGAGTGGTTAGTCAGTAACAGTGCCGTATTTTGTCCAGGTTCAGGGTTACGTAACAGGCGCAACAGTTCACGGGTCAAACTTTCGGCTGTGCTCGACTTGCTTCGGGCCTGGTCAATAATATCGCTGGCCGCTGTCGCTTCAGCATCACTCCAAAGCACCTGCCTTGCCAGTGGTCGAGGTGACTCAGTCATATCAACTCTGTCAGGATCTGGAATCAATTGTGCTTTGTAATAGAGAGTTTGTAGACCGGCCGCGCTGCTCTTGGACCATTCTCCTCGGCGCTGACCATCATGTTCGATGATAGCAAAGCCGTAGCCTGATGAGGCGGCAACCTCATTGATCAGGGTGAAGCCCGGAGGGTTGTCCGGCAGCATCATGCTGGCCAGTATCGGTTCATTGTAGCCTTGAAAGTCGATACGGGCTTCAATCAACCAGGCCTGTTTCTGCTCACCCGGCCAAAAAGGAATACCCAGCTGCATATGTCGCATAACAGCAATGCTGAGTCCGGTAAGTATCAGGATGGCGATAGTGGAGTAAAACGGTACTCTGGATACCATTCGGCTGTGTCCTCAAACAGGGTTTCAGTCGGTTAATCCGGCTGAAACAAAAAATCGATAGGTGCAATGTACTGTCTGCTGACATCAACCACCATCTGGTCCAGCAAAATGTTGCGGCCAATTAGCAACGGAAAATCCAGGTGACTGCGGTCACTCAGCGTAAACTCCGCCGTATGGCTAATGCTGCCTAGGGTAAAATGCAGTTCGACTACGGGGCGGCGCTCATACTCATCACTAATAGATTGGCTGATTCTGACACGTCTGACAACCGGGCGCTCAAAAGATATTTCTTCACCAGTCTCAGGATGTTGTGTATCAAATCGAACCCAGCGACGGCCATCACGCTCGAACTGCTGAATGTTGCGAGCATCCAGTGATGAGGTGGTTGCTCCAGTATCAATGCGAGCATTGAATACCAGGTCCATCGGTGAAATATGCACTTTTTCTGTTTCGCCCACTAGCTGCTTTTCCATTCCACCCAGCATTACGCTGCCGTTGTTCTCCGCTTGAGGGCAGACTAATCGGGGTACTGGTTTGCATTCGGGTGGTTTAACCTGCTCAGCAATAGTCGCCTGGAGACGACTGATTACCGTTTCTTGTGTGACGGCCAGTTGTTCAATGACCTGCAACTGTGTACCGGTCAACCGGTTGATCTGATCATCCTGTACTTCCAGTCGTTGATCTATGGATTCGACGACACCTTCTTCTATATACAGGTGTCCTGGAGCACAGCCACCCAGTAGTAGGGCGGAGCCGACAAGCGCTATTGACCATCTAAACATATAAAGCTCCGATTGACATAAGGTTCTGTGGAAAGGCGCTAATATTACGCCAATTTGATCCTAGATAAAATTGATTCACTCAGGACATTACGGGTTTATGGCGCTGGAGCGAGCTAAAGGTTAAAATTCAGCCGACGCTGATATTCCGTTGTGGTTCCAGATGTTTCAAGTTCTGCTGAATCGTGAAATCAGTGGCTATTACCCGTATCCGATGGAGAAGTGAATGATTATTCAGGTTAATACCGACAGCAGCATTGAAAATGATGATGCGCTGATAAGCCATGTTGAATCCGTTGTTGAAAAAGCACTGGGCCGCTTCGGCGAAAAAATTACCCGTGTTGAAGTGCATCTGCATGATGAGAATGCTCACAAGCCCGGTGATCACGACAAGCGTTGCGTACTGGAAGTGCGTTTGGCTGGTTTGCAGCCTCAGGCTGTAACCGAGCATGCCGACACGACCCATAAGGCACTAGCCGGTGCTTGTGACAAAATGAAAAGCTTGCTGGACAGTCTGCTGGGTCGTCTAAACAAGCATTGATCTACCCCTCAGCTCGAACGGCAATACCTGTCGTTCAGCTGCCGAGCAGGGCTTCTATAGCCTGCTCAATCCGCCTGGAATCCGGGCTGGTTGTGCTCGAAAACACCTCTACAACACGACCATTCTGGTCAATCAGATACTTGTAAAAATTCCAGCGAGGCGCTCTTGACTGGCGAGCCAGTTCAGCAAAAATTGGGTGGGCATCACTGCCAACTACGCTGACTGGGGCATACATATCAAAACTGACACCAAAGTTGAAAAAGCAGACTTTGGCCGTTTCGGATTCATCATTGGCCTCTTGACGAAAGCTGTTGGACGGGAATCCAGCTACGATCAAACCTCTATCTTTATAACGTTGATGTAAGGCTTCCAGGCCCTCAAATTGACCGGTAAACCCACAGTGGCTGGCGGTATTGACGAATAGCATAGGCTTGCCCTGGTACGCCACTTTCAGATCCACGGTCTCATTAGCATGCAAACGCCTGAGTTGGTGGTCAAGTAGTTGATCGATATCGGCCTCGGCGTGGCTTTGTGCTGAAAAGAAGCAACTGATCATGATGAGTAATCCCATAAAACGTGACATACCTTAAAGCCTCGTGGAAGGTGTTTAATCGTTTATACGTAGTAAAGGATAGCTTAGATGACGAGCTCTTGTATTAGTGCAGCCAGGCGTCGAGTTCCTGGCCCGGCAAATTCACCTTCGCTCATCACCAGATAGAGAGGTACGAAGCGACTGGCACCCGTTTCCAGGGGTAGGGGTTTTAACTCCCCCTTGTCCAGGTATTGTTGAATTTTTAGCCGTGGATACCACGCAAACCCCATGCCGGCACAGACACTTTTGATTGATGTACTGCCGTTGCTGAAGGTCCAGCGCTGCTCAGCACCTAACCAGCCGGCATCCAGTTTTCGACTGCCGGAGTCCCGTACCACCAGTTGCCTGTGATGACGAAGATTCTCGATAGTCAGCGGTGCTGGCAGCTGGTGTAGTGGGTGTAGGGGGTGCGCAACGGCAATAAATTCAATATTCATTAATGCCTGCCCGATAAAACCAGGCGGTACACGGTGACCGATAACCAGATCAGCCTCTCGGCGTAACAAGGCTTCATCTGTACCACTCAGGGTACTTTCGGCCAGCAGGATGCGTGTTTGGGGTTGTTCTTCAGCAAAACGGTTCAGTGCCTGCAGAATAAGATCTTCAGGAAAGATGGTATCTATAGTCAGATGGATTTCCGCTTCCCAGCCCTGTGCAAAATGCTTGGCCAAGGTCTCCACTCTGTGAGCATGTTCGGTGAGATCCCTCGCATGCCGTAACAAAGCTTCGCCCGCTTCAGTCAGTTGAGCACGCCGTCCTTCAATACGAAAAACTGCAACGCCCAGGCTTTGCTCCAGTCGGTTGATGGCATAGCTGACAGAAGACTGACTTTTGCGCAGTGTCTCGGCCGCCTGGGCGTAGCCTTGTGAGTCAACTACGGTGATAAAAGTATGCCATTGCTCAAGAGTGACTTGCATCGATAATATATCTAATTAGTAGATGAAATTAAGCGAATTATTGCTGTTTATTATCTATAAATCAAACCTCATAATGACTTCATCAAATCAAATCTTAGGAGATGTGCAATGAAAACCTTACTTCATGTTAAAAGCAGTGTATTTGGTGATGATGGCAAGTCAGCTCAGTTGGCTGATCGTCTGATTAAGCGTTGGCTGCAGCAAAACCCAGACGGGCGTGTCGTGGTGCGCGACCTGGTTGCTGAACCTATCGCCCATTTTGATATGCAAACGATTGCGGCCTTGTCTGCTGAAGCAGAACAGCGTAGCCCAGAGCAACAGGCCATAGCCGCACTGTCAGATCAGCTAATTGCTGAAGTCAAAGAGGCTGATGTGCTGGTGCTGGCGGCACCTATGTACAACTTCGCTGTCCCTTCACAACTGAAAGCCTGGTTTGATCAGATCGCCAAAAATGGGGTGACCTTCCGTTATACAGAGCAGGGGCCTGTAGGTTTGCTGCAGGATCGCCCGGTATATGTATTGGCAACACGCGGTGGTCAGTACCGTGATGCGGGGCTGGATTTTCAAGTACCCTGGATAAAACTGATTCTTGGTTTTGTTGGTTTGAATCAGGTTGAAGTGGTCTATGCTGAAGGCCTGAATATGGCAGGTGCTGAGGGTGTGATTGAGCAGGCACGTGCTGAACTGGATGCTTTAACACTAAGTTAAAGCGGGAGGTGAGCTATGCAAGCCCGAAAAATCAAACGTATTATCAAATCAGTAGATAGTCAGGACGGTGCAGGCGTTAAGCTTAAGCGCAGTATCGGGCATCGGCAGAATCTGCGCATAGATCCATTTCTAATGCTGGATATGTTCTCATCGGATAATCCTGATGATTATATTGCCGGATTTCCACCCCATCCACACCGTGGCTTTGAAACCGTCACTTACATGTTGAACGGCCGTATGTTGCACCGTGATCACATGGGTAATGAAGGCTTGCTGAGCAGCGGTGGGGTGCAGTGGATGACCGCTGGTCGTGGGGTTATTCATGAGGAGCGTCCACAGCAGGAGTCAGGGCTGATGCGTGGGTTTCAGCTGTGGATCAACCTGCCGGCTGCGGAGAAAATGAAGTCAGCGTCCTATCAAAATATTGAGCCTGAACAGGTTCCGGTCATTCAGACTGATCAGGCCACATTGCGTCTGGTGGCCGGTGAGTTGGAGATAGAAGGGCAGGTTTATACGGGTCCGGTGCAGGGAATAGTGACTCGACCGGTGTTTATCGACATCAGTATGAAGCCTCATAGCCATTTAACCTTGCCGGTAGATGCTGAGCTGAGTGGTTTTGTCTATTTGTTTGAGGGTGAGGTGCAGTTAAATAATGAGGCGTTGTTGCCAGAGGCTGCTATTGAGTTGGCTGAAGGGGATCAGCTTGAGCTGAAAACCAACGGACAGCCGGCTAGATTGTTGCTGATAGCGGCTAAATCGTTGAACGAACCTATCGTGCAGTACGGGCCCTTTGTAATGAACAGCATGGAGCAGATAGAGCAGGCGTTGAATGACTATCGAGATGGCGTATTGACCGGCTGATTTCTCAGTTGTGTGGAGAGGTCGTTTCAGGGTTTTCAGGCAGGGGTTTTTTATTGTGTAGTTCGTGGAGCTGCTCATTGAGTTGCTCCACTAGCTGGCTCAGATTAAACACCTGCGAGTCTAGCTGATGCTTGTTATTCAAGCGCTGAAGTTGCATCAGTGCGCTGCGAAATTTATGCACAGCAACTTGTGCGCCCTGATCATTCAACGCCTGTTGGGCATCTTGCAACAGCAGATCACAATTACAGCGTACATAAGCATTTTTAAGCTGTAATAACTGTTGCTGGCAAGTCTGAGTGTTGATGGCGCTTTGCTGTTTCAGATTGTTAATCAGTTGGGCTGTTTCACGTATCAGTGAACGGTTACGCTGTGCCGTATTGCGGTCGTGAAACAGAGTAATCTGATCTTGCGGAAAGGCTGGTGGGCTGAAAGGCTCTTTATCGCGTTCATCCAGTTTTTGCAGTGCTTGCTGGTGTCCAGTGGAGCGATCCAGTTTGCTGGCACTGTGCCAGAGGCTGCGCAGATAGCCAATTAATAGCTTTCTGAGTTCCGCTGTCTGGAATTCGGCTGGCATATTATCCAGCAGGTGCTCTGTACCGCGAATCTGGTTGCGTACGGCAAGTAGTTGCATTTGTCTTTCACGGCGCTGGTTTTCGGCAGTTTGTATGGCAATAGCCACCATAGCCATGAAGAAGACTCCAGTCAGGATAATCGCAGCAGTTTCTGTTGGCGTCATAATGTACTTCGGTTACTCGAGGTGGACGCATTAATACTAACCTAGTCTGGCGCTTCCCGCATTGCATTTGGCCAAATCAACGTGGCAGAAAGCGAAAGAATGCGTAGTTTTTGAATTTTTTTAAACTCAGGTGTTGACGAGCATTATCTGTCTACGTATTATTTGCGCCTCTTCCGGAGCATGGCCTGTTTCGAAGAGTGTATGAAAAAGTGCAAGTTTACGTCCCATTCGTCTAGTGGCCTAGGACACCGCCCTTTCACGGCGGTAACAGGGGTTCGAACCCCCTATGGGACGCCATTTCCCATTCGTCTAGTGGCCTAGGACACCGCCCTTTCACGGCGGTAACAGGGGTTCGAACCCCCTATGGGACGCCATTTCTACTCAGTAGGCCTGAGAAGAAGCAAAGCGGGAATAGCTCAGTTGGTAGAGCACAACCTTGCCAAGGTTGGGGTCGCGAGTTCGAGTCTCGTTTCCCGCTCCAAGTTGATGTTTGAAAGTGTACTACGTCCCATTCGTCTAGTGGCCTAGGACACCGCCCTTTCACGGCGGTAACAGGGGTTCGAACCCCCTATGGGACGCCATTTCTACTCAGTAGGCCTGAGAAGAAGTAAAGCGGGAATAGCTCAGTTGGTAGAGCACGACCTTGCCAAGGTCGGGGTCGCGAGTTCGAGTCTCGTTTCCCGCTCCAAATTGCTGTTTGCAAGTGTATTACGTCCCATTCGTCTAGTGGCCTAGGACACCGCCCTTTCACGGCGGTAACAGGGGTTCGAACCCCCTATGGGACGCCATTTACACGCTTTTCCTTTCCTTTGTTATCAGTTCTAATCAATGGGCGCTTCCTGCCCGAAAATCAGTTTTTTCTGTACGGCCTGTATTGGCTTGTTCATGCTGTTGTTCAAACAGGGTTTGAATGATTCGGCATTCGGAAGTCGTTCCCCCACGGCATTGCCTGACCACCTGACGTAATTCATCCGCAAGTGCTTGCAGGGATGTAATCCGTTTTTCCAGCTGCAGCAGATGGTGAGTGGCAATGGCATCAGCGGCGCTGCAGTCTGCATCCGGGTTGTCCGCCAGATCCAGCAATTCCTGAATGCTATGCAGATCCAGGCCCAGTGAGCGGCCATGGCGAATAAAACCTATTCGTTGCAATGCGTGATGATCATAATAGCGATACCCCTGAGCGCTTCGTGCTGGTTTTTGCAGCAATCCCAGTTTTTCATAATGACGAATTGTTTCTGCTGAACAGCCTGTAAGGGCCGCAATCCGACCAATGCGATATTTTTCTGACATTTCCTTGACCCTGTAACGATTACAGGGTTTAGGCTAGTTAATATTGTCTAATTACACAAGTGTCGCAGGTGAGGATAATGACTAGGATAGCCGAGTTTTTCAGTGTGGCCCTGAGTGCTGCACCCTGGTTGCTGATGGGGTTGTTGATTGCGGGGCTGATTAAGGCCTATATGCCGGAGCAGCTGCTGCAGCGGTGGATGGGTGGGCGAGGCTTCGGTAGCATAGCCAGGGCTGCTGTCATCGGCGTACCCTTGCCTTTGTGCTCCTGTGGTGCAATACCGACGGCTTTGGCTTTGCATCGTGGGGGAGCAGGTCGTGGACCCACTACGGCATTTTTGATCGGAACGCCCGGAGTCGGCGTAGACTCTATACTGTTGACCAGCGTTTTATTGGGGCCGTTGATGGCGTTTATGCGAGTACTGGGAGCGGTGGTAACGGCTATTGCAACCGGGTTGATGGTGTCTCTGACCGCAACGAGTGCACCGGTAAAATTGCCCGTAGTAAAAACAACGTCCGGCTGTTGCGACAGTGGTTGTAGCACGGCAACTGGGAGGGGCCACGATCATGCGTCTTCATCACATGATCGGGTCAGGGGGCGTCTGGCGGGCGGTTTGATCTATGCATTTGGTGATCTGCTTGATGATATCAGTACCTGGTTAATTGCCGGTTTATTGTTGGCTGGCGTGCTGGTAACGCTGGTGCCTCCGGAGACTCTCAGCGGCATGTCGGGTGGTCTATTGTCGCTGTTTGTGATGGCGATTATAGGAATCCCCCTGTATATCTGCGCTACAGCGGCCACACCGGTCGCAGCGGGTTTATTGCTCTCCGGTATCACGCCCGGGATGGCATTGGTATTTCTACTGGCAGGCCCTATCACCAGTCTGGCCACGCTGGGGGTGCTGAGACGTGAGTTTGGTAACCAGGCGCTGCTAGTGTACCTAAGCAGCATTCTAGTGGTGACGACCCTATTGGGCTGGTTACTGGATCAGACGTTGCAAGGGTTGATGCTGAACCCAGTGACACAGGCTAGTCAGGTTCAGGAGTTGCTGCCAGAATGGCTGGAAATTTCTGCGCTGGGAGTGTTGTTGATACTGGTCATACGTCCATTACGTCGGCGATTACTGGGGTTCTGATCCAGGCGTTCCGGTTGAAATTATGACTTTGATCCACATATAGAGGGTTCGGTCACTCACAAGGACTATCTATGGCTATCGCACTGGCAATTCATTCACTGCAGAAAACCTACAACAACGGCTTTGAAGCTCTCAAAGGTATCTCGCTTGAGGTAAAAGAGGGCGACTTCTTTGCGTTACTGGGCCCGAATGGTGCAGGCAAGTCCACCACGCTGGGGATTGTCTCATCGCTGGTGAATAAAACCGCCGGTGAGGTTAAGATCTTCGGGTATGATCTGGATACAGAGAAAACCCAGGCTAAGATGCAACTGGGTGTGGTGCCGCAGGAGTTTAATTTTAATACCTTTGAGCGGGTGCAGGACATAGTCGTCACTCAGGCAGGTTATTACGGTATCAGTCGTAAACAGGCTTTGGAGCGCTCCGAATTTTATTTAAAGAAGCTGGGGCTGTGGGAAAAACGTAATGAGCCTGCGCGTATGTTATCGGGTGGCATGAAACGCCGTTTGATGATTGCCAGAGCACTGGTGCATGAGCCCAGACTACTGATTCTCGATGAGCCTACAGCCGGTGTCGATATCGAACTACGTCGCTCCATGTGGAGCTTTCTGCAAGAGATCAATGCGCGTGGTACAACGATTATTTTGACTACCCATTATTTGGAAGAAGCGGAGTCTTTGTGTCGTAACATTGCCATAATCGATCAGGGCCGTATTGTCGAAAATACCAGTATGAAAAGACTGCTGCAGACACTGAATACTGAAGCCTTTATCCTCGATCTGGCCGCTGATTTAGTGGAAACACCAACACTATCGGGTTACACCCTCCGCCAGATCGATGCCCATACCCTGGAAGTGAATATACAAAAGGACATGGGGGTCAATCAGCTATTTACACAGCTATCCGAACAGGGAATCACCGTGCTGAGTATGCGTAATAAATCTAACCGCCTTGAGGAATTATTTGTGTCACTGGTGGAAAAAACTCTAAGCAAGGGAGCGGCTGTATGAACGCGCAGTTACTCTTTATCGCTTTCTGGACATTGCTGGTAAAAGAAATACGCCGTTTTACCCGTATCTGGGTACAAACTCTGCTACCACCAGCGATTACCATGACCCTCTATTTCATTATTTTCGGTAACCTGATCGGGTCACGTATTGGTGAAATGGGCGGCTTTGGCTACATGGAGTACATTGCGCCTGGATTGATCATGATGTCAGTGATTACCAATTCATACAGCAATGTGGTGTCATCGTTCTTTGGTACCAAGTTTCAACGCAATATAGAAGAGCTGCTGGTAGCTCCGGTACCCAACTGGGTGATTCTGGCCGGCTATGTCACCGGGGGCGCTGCACGAGGCTTGGGAGTCGGGATTATTGTGACGATTTTGTCGCTGTTCTTTACCCAGTTGCATATCAGTCACTTCTGGATCACGCTGAGTACCGTGATACTGACCGCGATTGTGTTTTCCTTGGGTGGCTTTATCAATGCAGTGTATGCCAATAGTTTTGATGATATATCCATCGTGCCGACCTTTATTTTAACGCCACTGACTTACCTGGGTGGGGTATTCTATTCCATCTCTCTGCTGCCGGATTTCTGGCAGGGCGTGTCTCAGTTGAATCCGATTTTGTATATGGTAAACAGCTTTCGTTACGGTATTCTGGGGGTCAGTGATATCAATATTGTGTTTGCCTTTGCTATGATTACAGGCTTCATTGTTGTACTGGGTGCTTACTCTATGCATCTGCTTAATACCGGTAAAGGAATTCGCAGTTAATGACCGAAGATGATGTGGTAATGCATTCACCCCTGGGGCAGGAAACTGGTTATATCAACCAGTATGACGCGTCATTGCTCTATCCCATCGCCCGTGATCTGAATTGGCAGGCCCGTGGTATTGGGCGTGATAGTCTGCCATTCAAAGGGGTTGATCTGTGGAATGCCTATGAGATTTCCTGGCTGAATCAGCAGGGCAAACCCCTGGTGCGTATCGGTGAATTTCGTATTCCGGCTAGCTCCAGCCACATCATCGAATCCAAGTCATTCAAGCTTTACCTTAACTCCTTCAACCTGACCCGCTTTCAGTCAGAATCTGAGGTGGTGGCACGCCTGCAGCAAGATCTGAGCGCGGCGGCGGGCGGCAAGGTGCAGGTGCGGCTGATCAAAGTGAATGATGCCGCGCCGATCGAACGCCTGCAGGGCGAGTGCCTGGATGAACTGCCGCTGACGGTTAGTCATTACAATCCGGCACCGGAATGCCTGAAAACGACAACGCGGGTGGTAGAAGAGAGTCTGGTTAGCCATCTGCTCAAATCCAACTGTCCAGTAACCGGGCAACCGGATTGGGCCAGTATCCAGATACGCTATAAAGGGCCTGCGATAGACCATAGCGGGCTGCTGGCTTATCTGATCTCTTACCGCGAAAAGGGCGATTTTCACGAACAGTGTGTCGAAAATATCTTTATGGACATCTGGCATGCGTGCAAACCTCAGAAGCTGACAGTCTATGCCCGTTATCTGCGCCGCGGTGGCTTGGATATCAATCCCTATCGCTCCAGTCTGGCGGGTGAGCCGGGCAATCCACGACTATCACGCCAATAAACCACAGGATACTCCATGAACGCCCTAGATCTGTTGTTAACACGCGTTTCATCACCGGTTTTAGAAGAACCTGCTCCTACGGCTGAACAGTTGGATCTGATCTATCGGGCTGCACTGCGGGCTCCGGATCATGGGGGTTTACGACCTTACCGTTTTCTGCAGATAGAAGGGGAGGGCCGAGAAAAATTGGGACGGGTTTTTGTCGATGCCGCGCGTGCAACGCAGGCGGATATGAGTGAGCAGGAGATCCAGAAGTTACTCAATGCGCCTTTGCGAGCACCGTTGATTATTGTGGTGATCGCGGCCTTGCAACCTCATCCCAAAGTGCCGGCTATAGAGCAGCAATTGGCTGCCGGTTGTGCGGCACATGGCATACTGCTGGCCGCCTTTGCACAGGGTGTTGATGCTATCTGGCGCAGTGGCGCCATGGCCTTTAATTCGCAGGTGATGGCACGCCTTGGTCTGGAAGCCGATGAACAGATAGTCGGTTTCATTTATCTTGGCAAGGCGCGTAAGCACCGTGTCGTTCCCTGCCCACAGCCCGGTGAGTTTGTACAGAAATGGGGTCTTGGATGAAACAGACCGCCTTTTTGCACGAGCTGCAGCAATCCATTCCCCTGACGCGTGCGATGGCGATTTCGACCTGTGAGTATGATGGCCAACAACTGCAACTCAGTGCCCCGTTAGCGGCAAATGTGAATGACAAGGGTACCGGTTTTGCGGGTTCGCTGACAGCCCTGGCCACCCTGGCTGGCTGGAGTCTGACCACACTCTATGCCCGTGATCAGGGTGAGGATGTTAATGTAGTTGCGGCTGAAAGCCATGTGCGTTATCTGCTACCGGTTACCGCCGACTTTACCGCGCAGGTGAGTTTGCCAGACACGTCACTGTGTGAGCGCTTTCGTGAACGCCTGCAAAGTCGGGGTAAAGCCAGCCTGCCCCTATCCATTCAGATTTTTCAAGGAATCGAACTGGCACTGCAGCTTGAAAGTGTCTATGTCGCAATCCGACGTTAGCCCTTAACGCTTATTCAGTGGGTAGGATACGTTCCACTTTTTCGATGATCACCGGTGTGATAGGTACATTCTGAAGTCCACCGCGTGACCGGGTTGGAACCCGAGCAATACCGAATACTACATCCAGACCCGCTGTGACTTCGCCGAACACGGTATAGCCTGCTCGCAACGGGTGACCATCCAGGTTTTCGTTGTTGGCAACATTAATAAAAAACTGCGATGTAGCACTGTCAGGGTCATTGGTACGGGCCATAGCAATGGTGCCGCGGCGGTTACTTAAACCATTGGCTGATTCATTGATAATAGCGGATCGTGTATCCTGCTTTTTAAGCTCTACATCTAAGCCACCACCCTGAATCATAAAGTTAGGAATGACCCGGTGGAATGTCAGTCCTTCGTAGAACCCACTGTCCACATAAGCCAGAAAGTTTTCCACAGTGACAGGGGCGTTAACCGGATCCAGTGCCAGTTCAATATTACCCTGGCTGGTAATCATGCGAATCTGTACGGAAGGTTCTTGTGCAACGGCCTGTATAGGCAGCAAAAGTGTTAAAAGTATGACAAAAATACTCACTTTTTTCATGAGGGGATCCCTGTGTGGATTTTAGTGTTAAATATGTTGTTGAAAAATAGAGCATGATTTTACTGACTAATTCCATCAAAATGCCAGCTGTTAAAAATAAAAGTAATATCTAAGGAAGTCCTGGATGAACACATTGAAACTTAAGTCGAAGCTGCTGCTGATGGCACTGGTACCGATGCTGATGATTACGCTGGCATTGTTGTTGCTGGTAAATTTCCAGATGCGTGCTGCCGGTACTGCTGAAGTAGAGCGTATTCGTGAATCCATGATGGATGCCAAGCGTGAGGCTTTGCAGCATTATGTTGAAATTGCGATCACCGCCGTCAAGCCCTACATGACCAGCCCCAACCCTTCAGCTGAACAGCTGGATGCTGCAAAAACTGTGCTGCGTAGTATGCGTTTTGGATCAGATGGCTACATATTTATTTTTGATAAGCTCGGTAATACTCTGGTACATGGTATGTCGCCGCAATTGGAAGGGCGTAATTTGAATGATCTGACAGACCCTGAGGGGGTTTATCTGGTCAGAGACCTGATTAGGGAAGGTCTTAATGGAGGTGGTTATGTGGGCTACATCTGGGATGAACCCACCCGCAATGGCCTGACCCCTAAACTCAGCTACGCCGAACCTTTGCTGTCTAATCAATGGATAGTGGGTACCGGGTTTTACATCGATGATGTGGAACAGGCTGTAGCAGTTCAGCAGGCCCTGTTCGAAGCCGAAGTAACGACCGTGCTGCTGCGTATTGTTATCAGTGCGGTAGTTATCCTGGTCCTGGTGTTCCTTGCCGTATGGGTTATCGGTGGTCGAATTGTCAGACCCGCTCAGGAAACGTCAGCTGCACTGAAAGATATTGCTGAAGGTGAAGGTGATCTGACCAAACGTCTTAATGTTATCAGTCGGGATGAAATTGGGGATGTGGCCAAAGAGTTCAACCTGTTTACTGACAAGATTCATCAGTTGGTTCGTGAGGTTAAAACTTCAGTGGAAGAATTAACCGAATCGACTGAGGCGATGAAAATTGTGGTTACGCGCAGCCATGAAGATTCGTCCCTGCAGCAAACAGAAACCACTCAGGTGGCTGCGGCTATTCATGAAATGTCAGCCGCGGTCGAAGAGGTCGCTGGGAGTGCTTCCAGAGCCGCAGCGGCCGCTCTGGAAGCTGATCGAGAAGCGAATGACGGTCAGAAGATTGTCAGTCAGACGATTCAGGCCATCAATAACCTGGCTGATGATGTTAACCGAGCTGCGGATGTTATTGAGAAGCTGGGTGAAAATGCCGAACAGATCGGAACAGTGGTCAGCGTGATCAAAAATATTGCTGATCAAACCAACTTGTTGGCATTGAATGCCGCCATCGAAGCCGCGCGTGCCGGCGAATATGGACGGGGCTTTGCTGTGGTTGCTGATGAAGTCAGAACCCTGGCGAACAGAACGCAGCAGAGCACCAATGAGATTCAGCAGATGATTGATAGTCTGCAGGCGGGTACACGCGATGCGGTCAGCGTGATGCAGCGCAGTCGTGAAACATCTATGGATACCGTGAAACGGGCGGCTGGTGCGAATGAGTCTCTGGAAACCATAGCACGTTCTGTTGGCACCATCACTGAAATGAATACGCAAATTGCCAGTGCGGCAGAAGAGCAGACAGCGGTGGCCAATGAAGTCAGTCAGAGTATTCAGAAAATTGCTGATACTGCCGAGCATGGTAAGCGCAACGCTGATGAAGTGGCCAATACCTCTGAGCGCATGGCTTCTTTGGAACAACGTCTGAACCAATTGGTATCACGCTTTCGCGTGTAATTCACAGCAGCGCTGCTATAGGTAGCCGCTGAACTGGCTGAGCTCCTTTTACGTACCTAAGTAAAAGGAGCTTATTATGTTCAGATCAATTGTCGTTACGCTATTCACGGCTGGTTTCCTGGCCTCATCAATATTACATGCAAATCAACTGGCACCTGAGGTGAAAACACCCGATCAGGTCATCGAACTCTATGGTGGTACGCTGGTATTTGATGTGCAGCGTAGTGGTCAAACCATTGGCACACACCGTTTGGACTTCAGTGAAGAGCAGGGCATGCTGCGGGTGGATATCGAGATGGATCTGCGCATCCGTTTTCTGGCGTTATTCTCCTATGAGTACCGTTACCTTGCCAGTGAATGGTGGCAGCAGGGGCAGTTACAGCGGCTGGATGTGCGTGTTGATGATGATGGTGACCTGACAGAATTGTTCGCTCGTCGTGAGGGTGAGCATCTGCAACTGACTCAAGCGAATCAATCGCAGCAACTACCGGCCGAGCTGCTGACCACCAACCATTGGAATATGGCGATTCTGTCTCAATCGGCTGTGCTTAATACCCTGACCGGTGAGACCAGTCAGCTGGCTGTGGAATTTCTGGGTGAGTCAACCGCGCCTGCTGGTGATAAAGAGGTACCGGTGCGCTTATACCGCTTAGGTGGGGAACTTGAGGACACCGACACCTGGTATGACGAACAGGGCCGTTGGCTGGGCATGGAGTTCAGTGCGCGAGACAATTCGCGTATACGCCTGATCAACCGTTATATTGGAGGTCAACGTGGATAGTCGCTGGAAGTTGGTGTGGATTACCGGCGGGGGCAGCGGTATTGGTTTGGCCGTAGCGCGACAGTTAGCCAGCAAGGGTGCTAAGGTCATCATCAGTGGTCGTCACGAACAGGCTTTATTGGCAAGCTGTGCTCAGATCAATAATGCTATTCCCTCAGGCTCGTTACATCCGTTGGTTTGTGATGTGACTTCTCTGGAAGCTGTGCAGGTCGCCTGGCAAAAGCTCCGTGTTGATCATGGCGTACCGGATTTGGTGTTATTGAATGCCGGAAATCATCAGCCGGTGAGTCTGGAGGGCTTTACTCCTGTACCCTTTGAACAACTGATGGCGGTTAACTATTTTGGCGTAGTGAACTGTCTGTCGGTTTTGTTGCCTGATTTATTAAGTCGTCAGCGCGGACAAATAGGTGTGGTGGCATCTGTAGCCGGTTATTCCGGGCTACCTACGGCGGCTGCCTATGGTGGCAGCAAAGCGGCCTTGATTAATACCTGCGAAGCACTCTATCCTGAACTGCTGGCGCAAGGCATACAGCTGTCGTTGATTAACCCGGGATTTGTAAAAACCCCACTGACAGATAAGAATACCTTTACCATGCCCTTCCTGATCGAGCCGGATCAGGCGGCTGCCGTGATCATTCGTGGTTTGCAAACCAAGCGTTTTGAAATTGCATTTCCACGAATTTTTGTCATGCTGTTAAAAGTACTGCGTCTGTTGCCCTATTCACTCTACTTCAGGCTGACGCGGAAATTGTTACCCTGAGGAAACTAGATGCCACTTACGCCTTCCAAACAGCTTTGCGAGCGCTATTGCGAGGTATTCAGTAATCTGAGCCCAGAGACACTCGATCAATTTAAAGATTTGGTGACTGAACAGGTGCATTTTCGTGATCCTTTCAACGATGTCCGGGGCTTCAGCAAGATGCGTCGGATCTTGGAGGATATGTTCGAAAACACCGAAAACCCGGCCTTTAACGTGCTGGAGCAAAGTGTCTATGCCGATCATGCCTGGTTGCGCTGGCAGTTTACCGCCAAGGTGCCAGTTATCGGTTTGTTATCTGTTGAGGGTGCCACCCGCCTGGAGTTTGATCACTATAATGGCCTGATCACTGAGCATATCGATTACTGGGACAGTGCGCCGGTGTATCTGCGCCTACCCTTAATCGGCGGGTTATTACGTCTGATAAAGCGGCGTATGTCGGCAAGCTGATTATTCCGGAATCAGGTTGAAGGGCGGTTCCTTGAGTTGTTCAGCCCGAATGAATGACAGGGTGACCTGACCGAGTTCTACGCCCCATTTTTTAACGCTGGCGCGGTTAATCAATACACCACCTGGCTGTAAATACATCCAATCATCAAAGCTGACGCGCCAACTGCTATCTCCGACTTTCAGGTCCATCTGATAGCGCCAGTTCAGCGCATTACCACTGATCTGTCCAAGTGCTACACCGATAATATCATCCGCTTGTCCTTGATATTCGCCTTCAGCCGTTGGTGTGATTTGCCAGACACGCCGGTCAGTTTCACCATCTGAATAGAGGAAGTATTCATCCAGTACCAGGGTATCGCCCTCCATACGTGCATCTATTTCTACCTTGAATTCACGTCGTAGATTACCGAAGCGATCTTCAAAAATACCCCAGGCATAGATTCTCCCTTGAAAGTATTCCTCAAGTACCAGTTTGGGTTCTCGCTGTTCAAACTCGTCTATATTCATGTGGCTACACCCTGCCAGCAGCAGACTGATCAGAAGCAACCGGCTTAATCTGTAAATCATTGTTAGAGCTCCGCTCAGATCGTTGGGTTAGTCGATACATAATGACCTTGTGGTGACGGCTTTTAAGTGGGAATTGCCACAGCATCATAATGGCTACACCCTTCAATACGCTGGGAATCAGGGCATAGATCAGCCCTAGCGCCATTGCCGGGGCCGCCAATTCAGGTTCAAATCCGGCCAGCTCCAGTAACCCCAGTGCTACCACTGCAGCCAGCGCGAGTGCCAGTTTGGTGGCGGCATTCCAAACAGCGAACAGCAAGCCGGTTTGTCGGCGGCGGTAACGGAATCTATCCCAGTCGGTCACTTCGGCCTGGATCGCATGGGGTAACGCCAAATCAGCCCCCAGTGCGGCACCGGTAATCACGCAAATAAGCACAAACCAGTAGGTGTCACCCGGTCCCAGCCAGGCTGCAGGCAGGAAGGCTGCTATGGCTATCAGCATGGCGACTTGCCAGAGCAACACCTTATCCAGCTGCTTACTCAGTTTCAGCCAGATCGGTAGGGCACAGCAGGCGGCTATAAAATAGATCAGAATAAAAACCGGCCTGGTGGTCGCTTCAAGCCCCAGTACCGAGGTGATATACAGCGGGAAAAGCACAGCGGGAATGCCATTGGCGATTCCATTGGTAAACCAGGCGGCCACTAAACGCATGGCTGGGCTGTTTTTGATTAAGTCGCGCCAATGTCCTTGTGACAGGTTTTCACCCGGCTGAGGACCGGGTAGGCGGGTCAGGAGTCGGAAAATAAACCAGCCACCCGGTAACAAGGTGATCAACGCCATGACTTGTAGCATCTGTGTGCTGCTGAGTCCGGCGAGTACCAGCAAGGGCACAGTTGCAGAGACTAATAACCCCAGCAGAGCAAAACCTTCCCGTAATGACACAGCTCGAGTACGTTCTAGACTACTGTCGCTCAGATGGCTGAGCCAGGTAATATAAGGTACTTGCACCAGCGTCCACCCCAGGTACAAAAAGAGTGCACCGAACAGCAGTGACAGGCCTGGTGCAGACGCCAGCGGGTGTATGAGTAGTGCCAATGAGGGGATGCAGATCAAGCCGCCTGTAACCAGTGTGGCTTTGAACTGCCGTGGAGAGGCGAAGTCCAGCCAGCGACCGATTAATGGGTCGGTAATGACATCGCTCAAGCGTGCCAGCATCAACAGTAACCCGGTGATGAACAGCGGCAAAACTACTTCTTCTACATAGTAGGTGGGTAGCAGAATATAAATAGCAACGGTAGGCACGGCCAGCGGTAAGGCCGGTAGTGCATAGCTGAATAGTGCCTGCCGCGTAAGCGGTTGGCTCATGAGTGCTCCAACTGATAAAGGCCAACATCGACTGTGTTATGGCGAAAGCCGCCCTCGCAATAGGCCAGATAATAGAGCCACATACGGCGAAAACGCTCATCAAAGCCTTGTGCCTGCACTCTTGGCCATTGCTCGATAAAATTGTGCCGCCAGATGGTCAGGGTTTTTGCATAATCCAGACCAAAAAACTGGCTGTCGGTGAGTTTCAGTTGCTGCAGTTCCAGTGCGGCTTGCAGGCGTGATGGACTGGGTAGCATCCCTCCCGGGAAAATATAGCGTTGAATAAAATCCGGATTGCGGCGGTATTCCTCAAACCGCTCTTCAGCAATGCTGATGACTTGCAGCACCGCACGACCACCCGGTTTAAGTACACGTTGAAGTGTCTGGAAGTAGGTGGCCCAATGCTCCTCTCCGACGGCTTCAAACATTTCAATGGAAACAATATGGTCATACTGGCCTTCGAGATCACGGTAGTCGGTCAGGCTGAAGCTGCATTGCTCAGACAGGCCTGCCTCGGCTATGCGCTGTTGGGCAAATTGCAACTGTTCCTGTGACAGAGTAATGCCATGCACACTGGCACCAAATTCAGTGGCGGCCAGCTCGGCAAAACCGCCCCAGCCACAGCCGACTTCCAGTACTTGCTGGCCAGGCTGCAGATCCAGCATTTGTGCAATACGTCGATATTTCTGCTGCTGCGCTTCAAACAACGACTGTTCAGCTGAGCTAAACAGGGCAGAGGAATAGGTCATGCTTGGATCCAGCCAGAGTCGGTAAAAATCGTTGCCCAGGTCGTAATGGTAGGCAATATTGCGTCGACTGCCGCGTTTGGTGTTGGCTCGGCGCAAATGTAGCAGTCGGTTGAGCAGGCGCAGCCAAAGTTTGCCATTACTCAGATCCGGCATCTGTCGCTCATTACCCAGCGCCCAGCGCATCAGTGCTACCAGATCCGGGGAGTCCCACTCACCGGCCATATAGCTTTCGGCCATACCGAGTTGTCCACCTTGCAGTAAGCGGCGCAGTGGGCGGAAATTGTTCAGGCGGATTTCAGCTCTGGGTTCGCCCTCCTGCACCTTGCCCAGCTGTAGCTGCTGTCCATTAGGCAGTTGCAGGTCCAGGGTGCCGTAATTCAGCTCAGGTAGCTGACGCAATACACTTTTCAATAACGTACGATTAAACCAGCTATGCTCGGCCAGCAGCTCACCTGTATGCGGTAATTGATAGTTAGAAGGCTTCATGACAGCGTGACTCCTTGTGTATTGACCAGCGAAACACGATAACTAGGCTGATCTGGCCGAGGCTGAACTTTCATACCCTTGCGCCAGAGGCGCAGTGCTTCCCAGTGAATACCACCGATTACCTTTAGGGTCATGAGCGGGTGGCGGATGAAGGTTTTCAGTATCGACTGTTGGGTGATTTCAATACGTCGCCCGGAGAAGGTGGCATCAAACAACGGACCCTGATCGTCAGTTTGGCGGATCATAACAGCCAGGTTTTCATCCGGTGGCTGTAATCGGAATTGATAGGCGGTTTGCATCGGCATGAACGGCGATACATAAAAAGCCTTGTCAGCTTGTTGGCGAATAGCATTTGCGGAGGTCGTCTCGACAGGTATCAGGTAACTGTGACGCTGGCCAAAGGTATTGCTGACTTCATACAGAATGGCGCTAAGATCGCCGGATGCGTTATAGCAATAGAATACGCTTAATGGATTAAACACATAGCCAAACAGGCGTGGATAGCAGAGTAAGCGAATAGCGCCAGAACCCGTATCGATATGGTGTTGCTGCAGCAGGGCTTTGATCTGAGTTTTTAGCGCTGTACTTGAACCATCACCATGATCACGTTGATAAAATGCAAACAAGTTAAAGCGATCGATAGAGAGCCACTTGAATTGATCCAGTGCTTCAAGCTCATCAAGATCGATCAACCAGGCGCTGACCCGATACACAAAGCGGTGTTTTACCGGGCGTAGACGCTGGTGCATCACCTCACCAAGGTAAATGCCAGAGTGCAATGCTTGGTTCATGCCACTGCCTCCCGGCATAAGCGCGTTTCTGGACGGGTTCTGGGCATGACATGAATACGGCTGTTAGGGTTATCCAAATGCCAGGGGCGTCTCATACCACCGAGTGCTTCAGCCACGGCAAGGCCAGATTGCAGCCCATCCTCGTGAAAGCCATAGCCAAACCAGGCACCGCAATACCAGGTATTCTGTACGCCCTGCAGATTCCAGAGTTTTTGCTGTGCCGCGACAGACTCCAGGTTAAACGCTGGATGGTCGTAAAGAAAACTGCGATGGATGCTACCGGCTTCAGGCTCTTCAACGGGGTTAAGTGTGACAAATAAGGGCTTGTCTTCGGGCAGGTGTTGCAGGCCGTTCATCCAGTAAGTCACGCTCACATCCGCGGTCTGGTCCGCCGCTGTGCTGGCCAGATAGTTCCAACTGGCCCAGGCGGCACGACGTTTCGGCATCAACGTGGTATCACTATGCAAAATGGCACGGTTACGCTGATAAGGAAAGTGTTGCAGTAACTGCTGTTCATCAACAGTTGGTTCGGCCAGCATATCGAGTGACTGGTCGGCATGACCGGCCATAACGACATGATCAAAGGTCTCGCGCTTGCCATGCAGGTCTTCCAGAATCACCTGGCCGTTGTGGCGGTGAATCCGATGAATGTGGCTATTGAGTCTGATGGGGTTTTTCAGCTGTTGGATAATCTTGTTGACGTATGCTCGACTCCCGCCCACGACGGTACGCCATTGTGGCCGATCTGTGAGTTGTACCAAGCCATGGTTCTGACAGAAACGTAGAAAAGTCAAAGCTGGATAGTCCAGCATTTTATCAGCCGGTGTTGACCAGATGGCGGCACCCATAGGGATCAGATGCTGATGAATAAAGGCGTGACTGTAACCCTGTTGATGCAATAATTCACCCAAGGATAAGTTGGCATTTGCGGGATTGTTAGCGAAACTGTCTGAGTGTTTGTAAAAATGCAGCAGATCCCGGATTAGTTTCCAGAACATAGGGCGCACCAGGTTGCGACGCTGTGCGAACAAACCATTCAGGCTGGTGCCACTGTATTCGAGTTGACCTTGATCCATACTCACGGCAAATGACATCTCTGTCTCAACACTGTCAACCTGCAGGTGGTCAAAAAATTTCACCAGGTTGGGGTAGTTGACCGGATTGAATACGATAAAACCTGTATCAACCGCCAGGCTGGTGGCGTCGGAAAAATTCACATCGACTGTATTGGAGTGTCCTCCGGGACGGTCATCTTTTTCAAACAGGGTGACGTCGTGGTTTTGATTCAGTAGCCAGGCACAGGACAAGCCTGAGATGCCTGAGCCAATAACCGCTATTCTCAGGGGACGCATTACTTTTACATTCATAAAATCTGGCCTCATGCCGATGTGTCTCGATATATCCATAGCTTACGTTTCGGTATAAGCTTGTAGATCATCAGGGTTTACTAGATTTGTAGTATTTTATCTTCAATTGGCTAGATTTATTTTTCAGTGATCCACCCGTTTAATGGCAGCGTAGGAGTATGTAATGCAGGAAGATGAGCCCACGGGAGGCGAAGTGAACGCAGTCATCAAAATCACCGAAGAGAAGAAAAAAAAGGAACGTGATGAATGGTCAGCACGCCTTACTTCTTTGGCAGAAACACAAGACAAAGCAACATTTGCGGCTATCTTTGGCTATTTTGCTCCCCGAGTGAAGGCTTATATCGTTCGCCTGGGCATGCCATTGGCTACGGCTGAAGAGGTCACTCAGGAGGCGATGTTGTCCGTATGGCGCAAAAGCCATATGTTCAACTCAGCTAAAGCCAGTGCCAGTACCTGGATTTTCACTCTGTCACGAAATCTTTGTATTGACCGTATGCGTCGTGAAAAGGCGGTGGAATATGAATTACCTGAAGAAGAACCCGATCCTGATCAACGCGATATGTCAGAACATGCCATTATTGAAGAACGTATGCAAAACGCTATAGCTCAGTTACCTGAAAATCAGGCACAGGTGCTGCACCTGTCTTATTACGAGGGCAAGTCCCATTCCGAAATTGCCGATCAACTGGGCATTCCTTTAGGCAGTGTGAAATCCAGACTGCGTCTGGCCTTTAGTAAACTCAAAGCACATTGGGGGGAGGAAGAATGAATATTCGCCACCACTTCGACGATGCTACCCTGATGGCTTATGCAGCCGGTAGTTTACCCCAAGGCATGGCACTGTTGGTTGCTTGTCACCTGCATTGGTGCCCGGAATGCTGCGAGCGAGTGCGTCAGGCCGAAGCCATCGGCGGCGTTTTGCTGGATAAAATCGCCCCTTTACCCTTACATGACAGTGCTCTGGATCAATTAATGGCACGCCTGGATGATGACATGGCGACGGAAGTTTCATCACTGGTCAAGTCACCAGAAATACCAGCGGGTGTCCCTGCGCCCTTGTATCATTACATCAATAGTTCATTGGAGCAGCTTCCATGGAAACGCCTGGGGTACGGCGTTCATCATATCGATCTGAATCTTGGCGGTAAGGGCACTACACGCTTGCTAAAAATAGCACCGGGTGTCTCTGTCCCGCACCACACCCACAGCGGCAGTGAGCTAACCCTGATCCTGAGCGGGTCTTACTCGGATGAAATCGGACGCTTCAGTGTTGGTGATGTGGCTGACCTGGATGGCGAAGTGCATCATCAGCCGTTGGTAGATACAGACCAAGACTGTATTTGTCTGATTGCTACAGATGCTCCTTTGAAGTTTACCGGGCTGATGGGGCGTTTGGTTCAACCCTTTATTGGTATGTAAGCGTGTCGATGAAACTGGTTTGGTTACGTAACGATTTGCGCCGGCTGGATAATCCGGCGCTTTTTTATGCCTGTGAAACACAAGCGGGTGTGACGGCTGTAGTAACGCTGACGCCGCAGCAGTGGCAGTTACACAGTGAGGCACCCGCAAGGCTGGCACTTTGGCGAGATCAGCTTAGGGCTTTGAAGTCAGACCTGGCTGAATTGAATATTGGCTTGCGGGTCGTGCAGCTTAATCGTTTTAGCGAGGTACCCGCTACGTTGCAGCAACTGGCCACTGAGTTGCAAGCGGATACACTCTATTTCAACTACGAATACCCACTCAATGAACGTCGTCGCGACCAACAGGTCTGCGCTGAACTGGAGGCGGCTGGGGTACGTTGCCTGGGGTATCATGGCGAATTGATTATTCCACCGGGTCAGGTGGTGACCGGGCAGGGTGGGATGTTCAAAGTCTTCACGCCTTTCAGTCGCGCCTGGCGACAAAAATACCTGCAACAGCTACCCGAACCCTTGGGTATGCCGGCAGCTCAGCCCGACATCACTCCTTCGGATAGTCTCCCTGATGACTTGGGTTACCAGGCACTGGCTTCACGGTTAATGCCCTATGATCCGCAAGGCTGGCCAGTCGGTGAAGCGGCGGTGCATGCCCGCCTGAATGCGTTTATCCACAACGCGGTAAGTGACTATGCCGGTCAGCGGGATTTTCCCGCTATCGATGGCACCTCGCGCTTGTCGCCCTATTTGTCTATTGGTGCGCTGTCGCCCTTACAGTGCTTGCAATGCCTTAAGGTTGAGTCTGGAAGCGATGCCTGGCTGGACAGTATCTGGTTGAACGAGTTGATCTGGCGGGAGTTTTACCGTCATTTGCTGGTCGCCTGGCCAGAGATGAGCCGCCTGGAGCCCTTCAGAGCTGACGTGGAACAGCGTATCAGTTGGCAGCATCAGCCTGCCTTGTTCGACGCTTGGTGTCGTGGTGAAACTGGTTATCCCATTGTAGATGCAGCGATGAAACAGTTACTGACTACCGGCTGGATGCACAACCGTTTGCGCATGGTGGTTGCCTCTTTTCTGACCAAATTGCTACGCGTTGACTGGCGCTTGGGTGCCGATTTTTTTATGGCACACCTGATCGATGCTGACTTTGCCTCTAACCTGGGTGGCTGGCAATGGGCGGCATCGGTAGGCGCTGATGCCGCGCCCTATTTTCGTATATTCAATCCCCAGCTTCAGAGTGAAAAGTTCGATCCAGATGGCGCTTTTCTGCTGCATTGGCTACCGGAACTGGCTAATGTATCACGTCGACAACGCCACCTCCCGGGTGCAGGTCAGTCGATGGGGCGACCGGCGCCGATTATTGACTATAAGTCGGCTCGACAGTCCGCTTTGGATGACTATCAGCAGCGCTCCTAGGTATACTCTGACGTAATAGCATTGAAACACAGGGCATAATCCTTTATGAGGCATCCGGATCAGACTCGTCGTACGACTGCACGCCTGTTCCAGGTGGCCTTCTGGTTGCTGTTGTTGCTCGCCTTTGCCCTTTACTTCAGTGGTTATCTTGAGCGTCGTGATCATCCTAACCAGCATCTGACACTGGCAGAAACAGACGGGCCAGCAGAAGTCGTGTTGCAGCGTAATCGCAGTGGCCATTACATTGCACCGGGAATGATCAACGGTCATCCGGTGGTATTTCTGCTCGACACCGGAGCGACTACAATCAGTGTGCCAGAAGCTGTCGCGCGACAGGCGCAATTGCAGCCCGGGCGGTCCAGCCGTGTTACCACGGCCAGTGGTGTGATTGATGTTTACCAGACAGAGCTGAAAACGGTACAGTTAGGTAATATCCGTCTGGATCATGTTCAGGCGCATATCAATCCGCATATGCCGTCTGACATAGTGCTGCTGGGAATGAGCTTTATGAAAAACCTTGAAATGACCCAGCGTGATGGCACCCTGACCTTACGTATTCCCTGAGGAAACCCTATCTAATGACACAACAGGCTATGACTCCTGAAATGCTGATTCAATCCCTACAGCGGGCTTCGGTTAGTTTTACCCAGGTTATTGCGTGTATTGATCACTTTTATGATTTTACCCCGATGGCTTTTCGTAACGGTGAATTGTTAAATGCAGCAGGCAGCAACAACGGCTCGTGCAAAATCTTGGCCTTTGCCCAACAACATGGCCTGAGTGAAACTGCCACTCTGAACGCTTTCGGTGACTATTACCTTGTGGATGTGTTGCAGCATCCCGAGGCTGACGATCATCAGAATATTCGTAACTTCATGCGTCACGGCTGGTCGGGTGTGGCGTTTGAAGGTCAGGCACTCGTGCTCAAGCAGGATTGAAAAACATGGGCAGAAGTATGCAATGGTCACGTTTGTTAACCACCAAACGCTATGGTCATGAGTTGCTGACAGCTGAAGAGACAGGTCGAAGTCATTTTCACAAGGACAATGATCGCATTGTCTTTTCCAGTGCATTTCGGCGTCTGGGACGCAAGACTCAGGTACACCCACTGGCATTGAACGATCATATTCATACCCGACTGACCCATTCGATCGAAGTCGGTAGTTTAGGGCGTAGCCTGGGCATTCGAGTAGGCGAGTTGCTTGCTGATCAATTGCCCTCCTGGGTAACACCGCATGATCTGGGTACCATAGTCCAGTCGGCCTGTTTGGCGCATGACATCGGCAACCCGCCGTTTGGCCATGCGGGGGAATATGCAATACGTGATTGGTTCAGGCGGCATGCCAAAGATCCGCGCTTTGAAAGTTTAAGCCCACTGCAACTGGCTGACCTGCAAACCTTTGAAGGTAATGCACAAGGATTTCGGGTGGTCACTCGTATCGAGAACAATTTGTTTGACGGTGGCTTGCGTTTGACCTATCCCACTCTGGGCACGTTGTTAAAGTATCCCTGGACGGTGGATCAGGGGGGGGACAAGGGTAAGTTCAGTGTATTCCAGACCGAAGTGGATATCCTCAATGCTTTGGGTAATGAGCTGGGCCTTATTTCACTGGGAGAGAATTACTGGTCACGCCATCCATTGGCCTGGTTGATGGAAGCCGCCGATGATATCTGTTATGCCATCCTCGATCTTGAAGATGCCATCGAACTACAGATTCTCACCTTCGAGGAGGTCAAACCTATCTTGCTGCAGCTGTGTGGCGATCTGAGTTTTGATGATGCTATTTTCAACTCTCAGGCTTCCGCTCGGCGCAAGATTTCGGCACTGCGTGGCAAAGCCATGGAAAACATGGTCAATGCGGCGGTGCAGACCTATTGTCAGCATTATGAATCCATCATGGCGGGTTCTTTCCAGGGGGAACTGCTCAGTGATGGTGATCCGATGGTGGCTGAAGGACTGAACACGGCCAAAAGTATTGCCCGTACCCGCGTATTTCCAAATAACCGTAAAGCCGAGCAGGAGGTGGGGGCCTACACCACCCTGGGTGTCTTACTGGATGCCTTCTGCGATGCTGTGTATGAATCCCATCAGCGACAGGGCGAAGCCTTGGGGTATCGTACCGAAAAGATTATTACCTTGCTGGGTATTCATGCACCTCCGGCAAGTTGGCCGTTGTACGACAGCTATATGCGTGCTGTAGATTTTATTGGCGGAATGACAGACACTTACGCCAATTATTTGGCTCGCCAGATAGGCGGCGGAGTAGGTTAAGCTGTACCGAGTGATAGGAGGTAATGAATGGCATCATTAAAAGATCAACTCAGTGGACTGGTCTATTCGACTGAAAGCGGAAAACATTGCCCTGAGTGTTCTCAGCCGCTGGCTGAATGTGTTTGTGAGCAGTTAGCTGAGCAGTCACGTCTGGCAACGTTGGACGGCATAGTGCGTATCCGCCGTGAAGTGGCTGGTCGCAAGGGCAAGGGTGTTACGACTGTCAACGGAATTCCTTTGGCCGAAGCTGAACTGAAACAGTTGGCTAAGAAGATCAAGCAACGTTGTGGTACCGGGGGATCGGTCAAAGACGGTATTGTTGAGATACAGGGTGATCAGCGAGAGTTGATTAAATCTATCCTGGAAGCGGAAGGTTTTAAGGTCAAACTGGCCGGCGGCTGATCAGCGAAAGCGTTTCTTTAACGAAGTGAGCCAAGTCTTCTTTACCCAGAGGTCGAGCAAAATAGTAGCCTTGAAACCTGTCGCAACCAAAACGGGTAAGCATCTCTAGCTGTTCTTGGGTTTCTATTCCCTCGGCTACTACATCAATTTCAAGGTTTTTACCGATAGTGACAATACTTTGGGCCATTTGTTGGGCACTTTTGTCGGCTAAAGCGGCATCAATAAAGCTTTTGTCAATTTTCAGCTCATCAATGGGCAGCATGCGCAACATGCTCAAAGAAGAATAGCCTGTACCAAAATCATCCATAGATAGCTGCACACCGTAGCTTTTGAGGGTGTGCAAGAGGGGCAGAACACTTGGAATATCTTCAATGAGCAAACTCTCAGTAATCTCCAAGGTTACCCAAACACCATTGATGTTTTCTTGCTGCATCTTGCCAATAAAATAAGACGCAAAGTCAGGTTCTAACAGTTGCCGCGCAGACAGATTAATAGAAGTGTAAAACGTGGTGCCAAGAGCCTGCTGTATCTGCTTGATGTCTTTGAAGGTGGTTTCAATGATGTATCGCCCCAGAGTGGGCATTTGTCCAGCCGTTTCCGCAACGGGAATGAAGGCATCCGGGGGGACGCTGCCAAGGATTGGACTGTTCCAGCGAACTAACGCCTCTACCCCGTAAAAGCTGCCATCGGCGTTGATTTGCGGTTGATAAACCATGAAAAACTCATGATTTTCTATGGCACCGCGAAGCGCTTGTTCAATATTGATGTTGCGCAGGTAGTTCTCTTGCATCGCGTCTTTAAAAAGATGCACCGTGTTTTTAAGACGCTTGGATTCGTACATGGCAATGTCGGCTGCACGCAACAAATCATCCATACTTTCGCCGTGCTGTGGGTATTTTGCAATACCCACACTGGCACCGACATGTAAACGCATAGAGTTAATCTGATAGGATTTTGACGCCGTGTCGATGAGTTGCTTTGCCAAGGCTATCAGAACCTTGTCATCATGGGTGGGCGTTAGCAGAATGAACTCATCACCTCCGTAGCGTAATAATGCAGCCCCTTTGGGTGAAATAGTACGTAACCGCTGTGCCAGCTCTTGCAACAACAAATCACCGTGATGGTGGCCAAAACTGTCATTAACATTTTTGAAATTGTCCAGATCCACATAGAGCAGTCCAAAAGGGCTAGCTTGCGGGTAAATCCAGTGATGCACATTATTTTTGAGGTAGCTGCGGTTTAAAAGTCCGGTGAGTTGATCGTGGGTAGCTTGGTGAAGCAAGTCCGCGTTACGCTTGGCCTCCGCGGTGGCAATGATGCGAAACAGAACATACAGTATTCCTTCCACACACACAAAAATCAAAAAATAGGCGCCTAGTGCCTTGGCAAACTCCTGCCAAAGCACTTTCATTTCAGTCATGAGCATAAACCAGAGGTTATAGGCGGTGTTATATTGGATGGAGACTAATTGGGAGGTGTCTTCCGAGCTATCCACATACGAGATGGGTTGATAGTCGTGCCAAAAGCCATCTAACTCGTTGCTATGGGCTTTCGCTATGGCTTGTTTCATCGCCTCTTGTTTGCTGTTTGAAAGCAGCTCCTGGTAGGGGCGGTAATCGAGTTCTTTGCCGTTACTGGCGTATTGCACGTGCATGTCCTCACGCACAATTAATGAAATATAACGGTTTTCATGGTCAATCGTTTTGACTATGTGTCCAAAAGAATCTTCCAGGCGTAAAGCCGCCGTGATAACACGATAGACGCTGCCATCGGGATTGCGTATGGCTTTGCGGATAGGAACAATCCAGTCCTGGAAGGGCTCAAAGAAATAGGTTCGTCCAAAAACCATTGTCCTGGAATCCATCACTTGCATAAATGAAGCACGAGATTGAGGTTGCTCCAGGAGGTTAGGGAAATTAGATACATCCAGATTGTTGGTGGCAAAAAGCATGTTTCCTTCAGGGTCAACCAGGGCAATGGCGATGATTGCAGGGCTTTCTTCAAGGGCCGCATTAAGCATGGTCATGGCGTTTTGATTGTCTTGGTAGGTGGCATCCTCTAAAAATCGGTGTCCGAGGATGTCTAGCATGATCTCATTGGTTCTATAAAGGGCTTGAGTGGAGCCAGCAATCAGTTTGAGGGTGTTTTCTTGGGAGTTTTTGGCGTCGGCGAAAAGCCGTTGCCACTGGGCGTAAGAGACAAAAGCAAAGTAAAGGGTAAAGAGCAGGGTCAAAATGTAGAAAATTGACCATAAGTTTTTTTTCAGAAGTGCCATAACACTGCCCTTTTATGAAAATTATCCTGACCCCAGACCTGCCAAAGTAGTCATTGGTGTTCTGTCACCTCACATCTTCCCTTATTGAACTCATTCATTGTTGTAATAAATCAGCCGTTCGTCCAGATTTCATTTGTTATTCTGCATATATTAACTGATTACGCAGTATTTATCCGGTTGGATGCTAATACGTTAGTATCCATCTGGCAGCGGAAGGCTTTAGGTGTCAAATTTTCCGATAGATGAACCGGTTTCAGGCGTAACCGGTTAGCTTATGTGGCTGTTTAAAGAGAATAAGAAACCGTTAGCGACCCATAACTATGAGAGCTTGCCTGCGATTTGAACTGTTTGCTGCGCCAGATATTGGCATAAGATAGCTTCCAACGGTCGAAAGTGGCCGCAACACCTATGGATAAATCTCCCACCAAAGCCTCTTTATCCACGGAATGACTGCTACGGAAGGTGTTACCATCAAGGAAAATATCGTGCAGTACCCAGCGACCATCCATGGAAACAAAGCCATGCATACCCCAATTATCGGTACTCTTACCATTGGTATGGGCGGGCACGCTGTTATCCCCACCTGGACGCAGAGCTGAAGTACCGAAATCGGCCGGTAAATTTCGTCCAATCCGGTATTGGGCACCCGTATTTAGGTAGGTGGCTACGTTACCCAGGCTACCGCCACCGTGCAGGATCAGGTCTTGCTGTATTGTGTCGCTTAGCCGACCCTGGAAAACGCGGTTTTTATGTTCATAAACCAGTTGGACACCCAACTCGTTATGTAATTGATTATCCCAGCCATTGAAGCGATCAAAACCACGCATATCATGAACCAGGTTCTGAAATTCCTCTGCCAGCGATGCCGGACCAACCATACCCAGATTAACTTCAAACGAATTCAGTCGGTTCAGCGTACGGGTGTGATAACCCAGGCCAGCGTAAAGCCAGCCTGCATAAGGTCGATCATCAGGATCAATGCTGGTGCCTTCCGAGTCATCCGGGGTATACATCTTCTGGCCTAGAGAAAAAACAACCCGGCGGCTGACTTCTTCCCTTGATCCCGGTGCGACGGGATCCAGAGGCGTCAGTAATCGGTTGGCTTGGCGCATCCACAGAGGCAGGCGTTCATCATCAATAAAGCTGTCTATGTCAGGTGAAACCCAGGAAGCCCGTACGCCATTGGTGTATTGCTGATCGGTTTGACTGAACAGGTCATTCTCAAAAAAGAGATTAAGTACCCAGCGTTCACGTACTTCAGTGATGGCTTGCTGTTCGCTGAAAATCTCTTGTGTTTCTTCGGCCTGGACGGCCGTGCATAGCAAGGAAAACAGCGCAGCGTTAAGAATAATACGTGATGAAATGTGGCGTGATAATGCCATGGTGGATACCTGAGGAAAGTCAAACTTAAGCCAAATCGGTCGATTGACTATTTTACGCCCATATAACAACTTATACCAGAGGTGCCGCATGGGAAGGCCCTTCTTGCAGCAGCGTGGCAAGTCGCTGTATACCGGTTTCAAAAATAGCGGTTTCTGCCGGAGGGGTGACGCAAATTCTGACGGCTTGCGGTGCCGGATGGCTACCAACACAGAAAGGGTCTGATGCGATCAAAGTGACACCACGTCGTGCAGCTTCAGCCACAAAATCCACAGCTCGCCAAGGTTCTGGCAGTTTTAACCAAGCGTGAAAACCATACGCATGGGCTTCGGTTTCATAGTGGGATAATGCCTGCTTAACCAATGCCTGGCGATGGCTGACTTCAGTCCATTGCCAGTCAATCAAGGTGTCGGCGTTACCAGAACTGAGCCATTGGCAGGCAATAGTCCCCATCAAGCCGGGAACCGACCAGCATTGAGCTCGTAGCGCTGCACTCAGCCTGGGGATCAAATTAGAGGGTGCCCGCAAGGCACCGAAGCGTAGCCCTCCTTCAATAATTTTAGATACGCTAAAAATATACAGTGAACGTTCCGGCGCCAGGCGATAAAAGGGTGTGCCACGGTGTGATGGAATCACATACTGTATGCCATCTTCGAGTAACAGCAGGTCGTGACGTCGAGCAATCTCTACAATCGCTTCGCGGCGGGCCTGGCTCATATGTTCGCCGGTCGGATTGTTGTACTCCGGCATCACATAAAGCAGTCGAATTTTTTGTTGCTGACACAGTCGTTCGAGAGCATCCGGACGGATGCCCTGATGATCGGTTGGAACCGGAATATGTTTAAGACCCAATTGTCGGGCAATCGCGATCATACCTGGATAGGTTAACGCGGCAGAGGCCACGGCTTCACCCGGTCGGATCAGTGCCTGCATGGCCAGATAATCTGCGTGCTGTCCACCTTCAGTGATCAGCAGCTCACTGGCATCAACGGGTAACTGATGCCGTGTCATCCATTCAGCCAGAGTTTCACGCTGGATCAGGTTGCCTTGCTCCGGTTGATACGCCAATGCCTGACGCGTTATGTCTGGTTGATTAGCTATCTGCTGCAAGCAAAAGGCCAGTTGTTCTGCCCGAATCGGATTGGGAATCGGAATGCTGAGTGACAAGTCGATGCTGCCAGCACTGGCACGGGATAGGTGGTGAAATACCGGTTCATCGGCCTGGGTACCCCGTACACGCGTACCACTACCCACTCGGGCTTCAGTGAGTCCACGGCGTTCCGCTTCCCGATAAGCCCGCGTTACGGTACCCAGTGTGATGCCCAGAGCATCAGCCAGCAGGCGCTGAGGGGGCAGTTTATCACCGGGACTCATCTTGCCCGCCGCAATATCGGCCGCCAACTGATCGGCCAGTGTCAGATACAGGGTATCCTGGCTTTTATCCAGTGTGGGTAGCCAGTGACAGCGGGATCGTGCTTTTTGTTGAATGCTCACCTGGCCTCCGAGTTGATTGTCCTGAATACAAAGGATTGTTTGCAGGACAATTAAGTAATTGCTGCATTAATTAATACACACTATGGTTAATTGTATGCATTTGTAAACCCAATATTAACTATATTAATTAAATTGTATCCATACAATACAATTTTGGAGGAGGTTATGGAACTGCCTGGCTATGAACTGCTGACGTTGATGATCCCGGTTTTGCTGTTTTCATTCAGCATGTCGGTCACACCTGGCCCGAATAATGTCATGCTGACGGCATCCGGCGCTAATTACGGTTTTGTGCGCAGCATTCCACATATGCTGGGTATTACCGCGGGTGTGATGTTGCTAATGTCTTCAGTGGCTTTGGGTCTGGGTATTCTGTTTGAGCGTTGGCCGGAATTAATGACGCTGTTAAAAGTGTTAGGTAGTGGTTATTTACTTTGGCTGGGCTGGAAAATTTTTCACTCGCCACCACCTGAAATCCGTACAGAAATGACCGGTAGCCCGCTGACTTTTTTTCAGGCGGCCCTGTTTCAGTTCGTTAATCCCAAAGCCTGGATGATGGCTATTTCAGCCCTGGCTTCCTTCACCCTTAGCGGCGATGCGTTTATTGCCTCTGTGGTACTGATTATTCTTGCCATGGCCGTGGTGAATCTGCCATCCATCGCACTCTGGGCCAGTTTTGGCGTGTTACTGGGACGGTTGATAAAAACCCCACATCATTGGCGTCTGTTCAATCGATTTATGGGCGGATTGACAGCATCATGTGTGGTGATGATATTGATGTGAGTGGTAGTGGAAATTGGCCTGTATCTGAGCTATAAAACTCGGATACAGGTCAATTTTATACAGGAGTTAGCTTGATGCATAGGAAGCCTATTACCCTTTGTGCCCATTACTTAGCGCTCGCGTTACTCTGTTTTTTACCTTCAACAGCACTGCAAGCGCAGATTCTCCGTTACATTGATGAGAGTGGTCGGCGTGTTTATGTCGATAACATCAGCAAAGTACCGCATGCCTATCGTGATCAACTGGAGGTCCGCGGTTCGCGGCTGACCCCGGAGCGTCGTGATGAGTTGGAGCTGGAACGACAGGCACGCTTGAGTGCGCAGCAACAGCAGCAATACTTACGGCAGTTGGATCAGGCCATTGCAGCACTGCAAACGCCTCTGACAATGCGGGGCAACTCAGTGATGCTACCTGTTAAGGTGACCTTGCGAGGACGTACCGCCAATACCCTGATGGTTCTGGATACTGGAGCGTCTTCAACGGTGTTTCATCGTGATAAATTGGCGCAGTTACCCATTGATGCACGCCCTTCTGGGTATGCACAGGTGGCAAGCGGGGATGTGATCGAAACCTTTTCGGCACGCTTTGATCGTATTGAGATAGGTCCTTATCAGATTGATGGCCCTCGTGCTGATATCATCGACTTTCAGGGGGGAGCCGGGGCACATGATGGCTTGTTAGGTATGGATTTTTTGCGTCAGGTTGAGTACCGCATCGATTTTGACGCCGCGCAGATTATTTGGGACCCGGCCCGCATTGCTGAACTCAAGCAGCAGCGGGCCGACATGGAAGCCGCTATTGCAGCGCTTGCTGAGCCAGCTGAAGATCCAGAGTAGCTTTAAGCAATCTGAACAGCTGAATTGCCGCGTCTATCTCTTCCTTGCGATTGGTCAGGCTTTCAATGTTTAATCCTAATGGCAGTCCCAGTGGCAGACAGGCTTCCAGTATCTGTTCTAAGCTGTTCTGACAGATACGAATCGATTCTGACAAGGGGTTTTCGGCATCCAGAATCCGCCAGCGGGTTGCTTCCGGTACAGAAATACCTAGCCATTGCATAAATCCTAGCGTTTTTTCACTACCGCAAGGGGTAAACGTTAGAATAATGCGTTTGGGTGTTTCACCACGCTGGCGGCATTCGCGTGCGTAGCCTGTGAGTAAATCGATAGTGGCCTGCGGGTTGTAAACAGCCTGAGAAATGAAAAACTCACAGCCTTCAGTGCTTTTCTGCAACAAACGCAACGGCTCATTCCCCTTGACCGCATGACGTTCGGCGATAGTAACACCACCGAGATTAAAGGGTAGTTGGCTGTCCCGCAGAGCGGCATAAGCATCTTGCAAGCTCAGACGTATCTGGCCGTGTGATGACGGACTGCCAACCAGCACCAAGTGCTGCTGACTGTATTTATCACTGGTTTCCTGCAGCCAGGCTTCAAAACTGGCGCGGTCACGCTGAGCGACGCTTTTGTAGGCTATGGTGTCACGACCAGACAATTTTGCCAGCAACCAGGCGTAATCACGAGGATCGCGGGTTTCCATATAAGGAAAGGGACGGGGCTGATCTGTACGGCTGCTCTCATCCTGGATGTCATACACCACCACACCATCGTAATCGATACTGTCCAGACGACCGAGTAGTTTTTCAGCTATGCCCGCCATCGCTTCATCATCGGTTCCAGCGCGAGGTGGCGTGGTACCAATAAAATAGACCCCTTGTTGCGGGTCGCGGAATTTGTCTGAAAGTGTGCGGCTCATGAATTACCCGGTATGTCGTTGTCAGTTAAGTAGCAGTCGTGAATAGTTTAACAATGAATTCTATTCAATAAACTATATTTCACTGTGAAATATTTGTAGGTATGGATGAGTGGTATTCATAGATACTCGGATCATGGGGTCGGGTTTGTTGAAACTACGGATCATGGGGTCAGGTTTGTTGAAATCAGGGCTAATGGGATCGGATATGTCTGACTCGCCGTGAAATCATCCCTGATGGCTCCGGTGCGCCATCCCTGGCGCACAGGGTCAGCCATACCCGATCCCATCAGCACTCACCAACTTGGGTGCCAGCGTAAGGTCAGCTTAAAATCCGTATTCGCGGCAGGTCCTTGCCATACTGCCGAATCCTCAACTTAATTTGCTGGTCTATGCCATAACCTGCTTTTTATCCTGAAACTGGCACAGGGTTGTGGGCGGGGTGGTGGTATCGCTTTGGAGTGACCGTCTGCCGCCATGGCCGAAAAATGCTCCTGCATTTTCGGCATTCCCGCCATCCATGGCGGTCAGGGCGGCAGTCGAGCGGCCAGGACGGCGAAAAGCGTGTCACACCAAAGCGATACCATCACCCCAGCAAGGCACTGTTTCGGCAAGGCACAATCTCGGCAAGGCACAAACATGACAACAAGCACCCACTGGCTTATGCTCTAACCTATAAACCGGAGGCACAGATGACAACACCAACACATCCTGAAAACCTGCTTAAACAGGTGCGTACAGACCAGCCACTACCGCCCTTGGAACAATGGAATCCGGAGTTTTGCGGCGATATTCCGATGCGTATTAGCCGTGATGGTCGCTGGTTCTATCAAGGAGGCGAGATCAAGCGTGCGGCGATGGTGAAAATGTTTTCACGTATTCTGTGGAAAGAGGGTGAGCGCTATTTTCTTAAAACTCCGGTGGAGAAGGTCGGCATTGAAGTCGAGGATGTGCCCTTTCAGGTCATCAGTGTTCAGCGCCTGGAGCAGGACCCGCCGGTGTTGGTATTTGAAACAGCCACAGGAGAACGCGTTGAAGCTAACGCCGAACATTCGTTACGGGTAGAAACTGATCCGGATACAGGAGAGCCTTCACCCTATTTGATGATTCGTAGGGGGATGGAAGGGCGTATTCAGCGAAATGTTTACTATCAACTGGCAGAATGGGCTGAAATTGATACTACAGCTGGCGTTGAGCGTTGGGTGATAGGCAGCCATGGAGAGCACTTCATTCTGGGTGAAAATTAAAGTTTTTGCTGCCTGTGCCGATAACCTGTGCAAATAAACTGAGGGTAGGGTCATGACTAATATCTCTTCTTTCCAGCCTGCGTATGTACGCTCTGGTGAATCACGTCAATCACAAGCGACGGCTAATAAATCAGATTCCGGGCCTGTACTGAATCAATTGCAAAGCAAGATACTCGAAAGTCTGCTACAGCATGTTCCAGGTATGAATCTGGATGGTCTGAAAAAGCTGGATGCCAATAACTTCACCCCTGAAAAAGTGTCTGAGCGTATCAGTAACTTTGTTGCACAGGGTATGGAGATGGCTCGGGCGCGCGGAGATTCGGAAGAGAAAGTCCAGGCGATGTATGATCGTGCGATGAAAGGGGTGGAGAAGGGCTTCAAAGAAGCCAAAGAAATTCTCGCTGGCCTGGATGTTCTTCAGGGTAAAGTTGCTAACGATGTAGCACGAACGGAAGAGCTTACCTTTGAGAAACTGCGTGCGCTCTCACCTGAACAGAGCACGGCTATGGACCTTGTCTCCATGTCGGTCGCGCAGCGCTTCGAGCGGGCTGACAGTTTTGAGCTGAATATTACTACGCGTGAAGGTGATCAGGTGAAAATTCGCTTTGATCGCAGTGATACTTTTCAGTCGGGGGTCGCGGCGGCTGTTGATGGAGAGGGTAACAGCGCGATGGTGTTTGATGTAAGCCGTACGCAAAGTTCCGGCTTTTCATTTACAGTCGAGGGTGATCTTAATGCTGACGAAATCGACTCTATTCAGAACCTGATTCGTGATGTCAGCCAGTTGGCTGATGAGTTTTTTCATGGCGATGTGCAGAAGGCTTTCGAACAGGTGGGGGGCTTGTCTTTGGATGCCAGCCAGCTCAGTGCGTTTGATCTCAGCATGACACGTACTGAAGTGCGCAGTGTTGCCAGTCAGTATCAACAAACCCAGCAGTTATCAGATGCCGAAGATCAGCCAACATCAGGACGTCGTCTGGAACAGTTGATGCAGCAACTGAAAGAGCAGATCAACAGCCCCTTGTTGGATTTTGTGCAGCAGCAACAAGACTTTGCCAAATCGTTAATGCAGGCTCTGGTGGAACAGGACACTCGCTTCAAGCAGGCTGATGCTGAACAGCAGGGCCGTTACCGCGATAATCTGGGCAGTCTGTTGCAGACACAGCCCGACCCAGATACACGCACTAACTGACCCTGGGTGACACCCAGTCAGGTGGTGAGCTTAATCTTTAACGACATCGATAAAGTAAGCATCACCACCTTCGACCTTCTCACGTACCAGACCATGCACGTCGGTTTCAAACCCAGGGAACAGGGCGTTGAAATCGCGGGCAAACTTCAGATAGCGAATAATCGTAGCATTGAAACGCTCACCCGGCACCAGTAATGGGATACCCGGTGGATAAGGTGTGACCAGCATTGCGGTGACGCGACCTTCAAGGTTATCAATTGACACCCGTTCAACGTCGCGGTGGGCCATGCGTGCCCAAGCATCAGCTGGTGTCATGGCCGGTTCGATCTCGGACAGATACATCTCCGTAGTCACTTTAGCAACATCATACTCCTTGTAGACGTTGTGTATCTGGTTACACAGATCACGCAAGCCGATGCGTTCATAGGCCGGGTATTTTTTGGCAAACTCCGGCATCACCCGCCATAATGGGCGGTTACGGTCATAATCATCTTTGAACTGTTGCAGTTCGGTAACCATGGAGTTCCAGCGTCCCTTGGTAATACCGATGGTGAACATGATGAAGAAGGAGTACAGGCCGGTTTTTTCAATAATGATACCGTGCTCGGCCAGATAGCGGCTGACAATCGCCGCCGGAATACCCTGCTCATCAAACTCACCGGCCAGATTGAGCCCCGGCGTGATGATGGTAGCCTTGATCGGATCAAGCATGTTAAACCCGGAATCAATTTCACCAAAGCCATGCCAGGTATCACCGGCATGAATGACCCAGTCCTCACGGTTGCCAATACCTTCATCGACAAGATAGTCAGGTCCCCAGACCTTAAACCACCAGTCACTGCCAAACTCGGCATCCACCTTGCGCATGGCACGACGAAAATCCAGTGCTTCCAGAATGGATTCTTCGACCAGGGCATGGCCACCCGGGGGCTCCATCATCGCTGCTGCTACGTCACAGGAGGCAATAATCGCATACTGCGGGCTGGTGGATGAATGCATCAGGTAGGATTCATTGAAGCGGTGGGTATCCAGTTTACGAACACTGGCGTCCTGTACCAAAATCTGAGACGCCTGTGACAGGCCGGCCAGAAGTTTGTGGGTGGACTGGGTTGCAAACACCAGCGAGTTTTCCGAACGTGGACGGTCCGGGCCTATGGCGTGCATGTTTTTATAAAACTCGTGGAAAGAGGCGTGTGGCAGCCAGGCTTCATCAAAATGCAGCGTGTCGATGGTATCACCGAGCATGGATTTGATGGTTTCGACGTTATAGAGCACACCATCATAGGTGCTCTGAGTGATGGTTAGAATACGCGGGTTCTTGTTCACGGCTTCACGCGCAAACGGGTTTTGCTCTATCTTGCGCTGAATGGTTTCAAGTTCAAATTCAGATTTTGGAATCGGGCCGATGATGCCGTAATGATTGCGAGTTGGCATCAAAAATACCGGCACGGCACCGGTCATGATAATGGAGTGCAATATCGATTTGTGGCAGTTGCGATCGACAAGCACTATGTCACCGGGTGCCACGGTTGAATGCCACACAATCTTGTTGGATGTGGAGGTGCCGTTGGTAACGAAAAACAGATGGTCGGCATTGAAAATGCGTGCGGCGTTGTCTTCACTGGCCGATACTGGGCCGGTGTGATCCAGCAACTGACCAAGTTCTTCGACCGCATTACAGACATCAGCACGCAACAGGTTTTCACCAAAAAACTGATGAAACATCTGCCCAACCGGACTTTTTAGAAACGCAACACCACCGGAATGACCGGGGCAGTGCCAGGAATAGGAGCTGTCACTGGCATATTCCATCAGCGCCTGGAAAAACGGGGGTGCCAGGTTATCAAGGTATTTACGCGCTTCACGAATAATGTGGCGTGCGACAAACTCGGGCGTATCCTCAAACATATGAATGAAGCCGTGCAGCTCACGCAATATGTCGTTAGGGATGTGTCTTGAGGTACGCGTCTCACCATACAGAAATACCGGGATGTCATCATTGCGTTTACGCACTTCAATAATAAAGTCCCGGATCGCGTTCAAAGCACAGCCGGACTGATCTTCGCCGGCTTCAGCGAAGTCTTCATCATCAATGGATAAAATAAAACAGGAGGCACGGCTGGCCTGCTGTGCAAACGAGGTCAGATCGCCATAGCTGGTAAAGCCCACCACCTCCATGCCCTCATTGCTGATGGCCTGGGCTAGATCGCGAATACCTGAGCCGGAAATGTTTTCGGAGCGAAAATCTTCATCGATGATGATGACGGGAAAACGGAACTTCATGAGTGGCAGCCTGTGGTTCAGAGTTAGTGAGTATCGTCGCACCCGGAGGTGACAATCCTGTTGCGGGAGGCGCTAGGCTGGCTGATTCCTGCAAGAGGGCTATTGTAAGAGATCAGCTGCCCTACAGCTAGTGTAAATAGTAGTCGACGCCAAGTTAGTCCAGCAGTAAAATCGGCGGCAATTCAACTACTGACTCACACTAAATGAACATCGTATCCTTTGATGCGTTCCGCACCCTGCGCCTTCCTGGCGTTACGTTCATTAAACCCGAAAATATGTTCCGCCAGAAAGACGAGATACTGGCCGCTGACTGGGTGTTATTTCCCGAGTACTGGCAAGTCAATGCACTGGTATTTGGGTTAAAGAAAAAAATATTTCCGAGCTTGCCATCCTATTTGCTGGGACATAATAAAATTGAGATGACCCGCGCCTTCCGGCTGCTGGTGCCTGCCAATACACCTGAAACAGCGATACACGCCAATACTGAGTCGCGAGTAGCAGAAGTCTGGGACAAAATGGATCTACCCTTTGTCGCCAAAATCCCCAAAAGCAGCATGGGGGAGGGGGTATTTCTGATTGAAAATCGGGCTGACTGGACGGCTTACCTGGCGCGTACTGACATTATCTATGCTCAGGAATACCTGCCAATCGATCGCGATATGCGCATCATCATCGTCGGTAAACAATTGGTCGCTGGTTACTGGCGCTTACAGGGCCAGGATGGGTTTCATAATAATGTCTCCCGCGGTGGTCAGGTTGATCTTAGTCCGCTGCATCCAGCGGCGATAAAGCTGGCGCTGCACTTGGCCGAGGTGCTTAATCTGGATCATGCCGGGTTTGATATCGCCATGGTCGGTGATCATCCCTATGTGCTGGAGTTTAATCGTTTGTTTGGCAACACGGGGTTGCCTGATCTGCATGTGCGTGTAGCTGATGCGATTCAGGCATACATTCACGAACAGACAGATCGGGATGATGACCCACAAGGTCCGCAGAGACCGCAACCACCCTTGCCGATTGCGGTCTGACTGCTGGTTTAGCGGTATTGCTGCAGGGCGGCGATACGATCATCCAGCGGTGGGTGGGTTGAGAGTAACTGCATCAACCCCTGTTTCAAGTGGCTGTTGATACCAAAGGCCATTAACTGGTCCGGCATCTGGTCAGGAATGCCCTGTTCGGCTTTGAGGCGTTGTAATGCACCGATCATCGCCGCCGGGCTGGCCAGCGTCGCACCGGCTTCATCCGCGCGGAACTCGCGTTTGCGTGAGAACCAGGAAACTATAACGGATGCCAGAATGCCAAAAATAATTTCAAATACGAACACCGTGATAAAGTAGCCAATACCTCGGCCGCCTTCTCCTCGGTTTACGAAGCTATTCACGGCATGCGCGGCTAGGCGGGCAAAGAACATCACAAAGGTATTCACTACACCCTGAATCAGCGACAGGGTAACCATATCACCGTTGGCAACGTGGCCTATTTCATGGGCCAGCACGGCGCGGGTTTCTTCGGGTCGAAAACGCTGTAGCAGACCCGCACTCACGGCAACCAGGGCATCATTCTTGTTCCACCCGGTAGCAAAGGCATTGGATTGCTGAGCCGGAAAAATTCCCACCTCAGGCATCTTGATGCCCGCTTTTTCGGACAGTTCAGCTACAGTTTCCATCAACCAGCGTTCTTCTGCCGTGCGTGGCTGTTCGATGATCTGAGTGTTGGTAGCCCGTTTTGCCATGAACTTGGACAGAAACAGTGAGATAAACGAACCGGCGAAACCAAACACAGCACAGAAGATGAGCAGTGAGGTCATATTGAGCCCAGAGCCCTCCAGATAGTGCCCGACGCCCAGCAGGTTAAGGGTAATGCTGGCCACCACCAGCACGGCCAGGTTAGTGGCTAGAAAGAGTAGAATTCTCATTGCAGTCAGCTTCCATCAAGTTTAATAATCTGCTGTTTAGATAGGGGCGGGAGGATAAAGTTTCAAGAGCGGACGCACGTTAACACCCGCGGGACGAGTGTTTAAATGAAGCCCCGTTTGCGAGGCTTCAGTCGTTGAGCTGTTACAGGTTAGCAACCTGTGTTTCTATCGCCTGGCGCAGTTCTTGATAAGCATCCAGATTTTCCGGGCGGAAGAAAAGTTTGTAATACTGCCGCTCGGCCATACGCCCTTTACGCTTATTGTGGTCTTCTGTGTAAAGTGCGTAGAGGTAGCACATATGCAGGTGGACAACGGCCGTGTGCATCGGAAATTCTATCGGGTGGCCTTCGAGGTCATAACTGATCTTGGTTTCTTTCAGGGTGTAGAAAGACGCTTCTGCAACCTGGTCAAGGTTAAGCAGAAAATTGGAGGTCACTGGTACAATATGACGCTTGTCGATGCCGTTGTGCTGCATTGAAATACCAGAGTTCTTTTTAATCTTGATAAACATGTTAGCTGTCATTCCTGATTTGATCTTAGACGTCTTTAGTATAGACCGGCTTTGTTGCAAATACTTTATTGTTCATAGGTTTTCAGGAAGTTTGCAATGCGTTCTATCGCTTCACTGAGCAGGTCAACCGAAGGTAGAAACACCAGGCGGAAGTGCTGAGTGTCCTGCATGTTAAAGCCGCTACCCTGAACCACCAACACTTTTTGTTGCTGCAACAGGTCCAGTGCAAACTTTTCATCATTGTGGATCGGATACATCTCAGGATTCAGCTTTGCAAAAAGGTACAAGGCCCCTTTGGGTTTAACGCAAGATACACCCGGAATAGCGTTAAGCAGTCGGTGGGCCAGCTCCATCTGCTCATATAGACGGCCGCCGGGGATGATCAGTTCATTGATGCTCTGATACCCGCCCAGTGCTGTTTGAATAGCATATTGAGCCGGTACATTGGCGCAGAGTCGCATGCTGGCGAGCATGTCGAGCCCTTCAATATAATCCCGGGCACGGTGTTTCGGGCCGCTGACAATCATCCAGCCAGAGCGGAACCCGGCGGCACGATAGGTTTTAGACAGACCATTAAACGTCAGACAAAGCACATCGTCGGCCAGTGCGGCCAGTGAGGTATGTTCAGCACCATTGAAAAGAATTTTGTCGTAGATTTCATCAGCAAACACAATCAGCGAATGCTCACGTGCCAACTCCAGAATCTGCAACAGCAGGGATTCTGGATAGAGTGCACCGGTTGGATTGTTCGGGTTGATTACCACGATGCCACGGGTGTGCTCGGTGATCTTCTGGCGGATATCGTCTATGTCCGGGAACCACTCATTTTGTTCATCACAATGGTAGTGAACCGGGGTACCACCTGACAGGCTGACAGCGGCTGTCCAGAGTGGGTAGTCAGGTGCCGGGATCAGCATCTCATCGTTGTCGTTGAGTAGTCCTTGCATCGCCATGACAATCAGCTCCGAGACCCCGTTACCGATATAAATATCCTCCAGGGTGATGTTGCGGATCGATTTACGCTGGCACTCATGCATCACCGCTTTACGCGCTGAAAACACGCCTTTGGAATCACAGTAGCCTTGTGCTTCGGACAGATTGTGGATCACGTCCTGAACGATCTCCTCCGGAGCATTGAAGCCCCAGGGGGCCGGATTACCAATGTTCAGTTTGAGGACACGGTGCCCTTCATCTTCCAGGCGCTTGGCTTCCTGCATCACCGGGCCACGGATGTCATAGCAGACGTTGATCAGTTTGTTGGATTTGCGAATTACGGGCATGTTGATGATCCTGCGCTCCATCAGTGGTGCTGTGGCTTAGTGCTTGTCGGCCTGGTTATTCAAGGCCGACTATAATACGCTCTGGCAGGCTAAATTCAATGCCCGTTTATATCACCTGGCTCCGGCGATCAGGTAGCGGGTGAATTCGGGATCGTTAAAGGCCTGGAACAGCACTTCACTAGCCAGGTCGTTAAGGAATTCCCGGGTTTTCTGATCCGTCGGCGTGCGCAGAATCTCTTCACGGGTTTCAGATTCAAAACCACCTTGATAGCGCCGTTGCCCATCGACAGCTTCCATGTTGATGCGCATCACACCGATCAGCTCACGTCGGACACCATCACTACGTAAGTGATAGCTGATATTTTCGAGTGTCAGCGTCAGTTGAGCATTGGCCTGACTGGAGGTTACTACGCCCATTCGCTCCAGTGTTTTCAAAGCCGCCTGCGTTAGTTCGGTGCGGATATCATCCGTGATTGAAACCGGCACCTCGTTGCCAAGACGGTCCGCAATGCTGCCGATTTGCAACTGTCGGGAAGGGTAGGCTACATCAACACGCAGTGGCATGGATTGCGGCAGGCGAGGGACAGAAATAACTTCCGGTTGCAGATTGACCCGTTGGGGGGTAGGGCCTGAGCAGCCTGCAATCAAGGCAATGCATGTCACTATCAGGATCAGACGAAGTGTTGGGCGCACGGCAGAGTACCTCTCAGTCAAAGGGTAAGGGTTCAAGGGTGGTTATAAATTCAGCCAGTGAGTCAGCCAGGCGCTGGTGGGGAGGCTTTCCTGGTGCTTCAAGCCAGATGCTGCCATCCGCATTGTCCAGGCTCAGCATTAGATTAGCATCCGGTTGGGTGACTGCAAAGAAAAGAGTCAATGGCAACTTGCGGCGCTTTTTCTCTAAGGCATGTCCAATCAGGTTCGCACGCAGGCGCTCGAAGTCATCCTTGTTCCAGACTTGCAGTAAGGAGAGTTCTCCTTGTTCGGCCTTAGCTGGAAGTGGATCAGACCAATAGCGGCTGTAGAAATCAGCAATGTCCGGATGCAGTTCGGTTTCCAGCGCTTCACTTAGGCGCTGAAACATATCGGTGGCTTCCTGTTGTGGTACCGGTTTCCATAAGGTCAAAACGCCTTCTTCAGCTTCATTTTGCCAGCAAGGGCTAGGCCATTCAGGATCGTAGGCTTGTTGTGGCCAGCCGTGGGCCTGGCAGTTTTGTTGCAGTTTTTCGATAAATTGATCCAGTGCGGTTGTCACTGAGGTCGAGATCGATGTCATGGGCTAACTCTTTGGTGAAATACTAGTAGGCTAACTCTAGCGGTTGGTGTTTGTTGTGATCAAGAACAATTCGTTGCTAAAATAGCCGTATGCCACGTGTGGCAAGGCATAGATCGATATCTTTGCCGTGCAGATAGAAAAATAGTTATTTTTTTTCGCTGAACTGTTTGACAAAGATCAGAATTCCATTAGAATTCGCACCTCGTTACGGGATGCTACTTGGCAAAACGCAACGAATGCAAAAGTAGTGATGTATGTGGAGCGGTAGTTCAGTTGGTTAGAATACCTGCCTGTCACGCAGGGGGTCGCGGGTTCGAGTCCCGTCCGTTCCGCCACTTACATCACAAGGCCAGACAACGTTTTGGGCGAATAGCTCAGTTGGGAGAGCACCTGCCTTACAAGCAGGGGGTCGGGGGTTCGAACCCCTCTTCGCCCACCAAAACGGAGTGGTAGTTCAGTTGGTTAGAATACCTGCCTGTCACGCAGGGGGTCGCGGGTTCGAGTCCCGTCCATTCCGCCACTTTTGCAGATTTACGTTATGGGCGAATAGCTCAGTTGGGAGAGCACCTGCCTTACAAGCAGGGGGTCGGGGGTTCGAACCCCTCTTCGCCCACCA